>JAPOQZ010000072.1 GCA_026710435.1 bacterium
AGTGTCTGTCGTCTAGCCACCTACACGGCCGCCCAATTCGGTGATGAACCTGAAGTGCGCCGCGTGGACTACTGCGCTAGCCAGGTCACCCGGTTCCTCGACACTCGCAGCCTCGAGAGCGGCCGCCCTCTACGACGCCGGTCCGCCTCCGACCCTCCGGGCGTGTCGCTCTGACACCTGCGCCGGACCCCCCTGGGAAGCTCCTCCAATGCCCATTAGAGGCAGGTCCGATGGTTAGTCCGCCGATCCACCACGAGCGTCACGCCAAGGGGTAACTGCTCGTGTCCTCTACGGTCAGAACCCGAGGCCCTGTCCGCTTCTGCCGCGTCGGGAGGCGGACCCTGCCCGCGAATCGAGGCCGTACGGGTCTGAGCGGTCCTTGTGCCGCAGCTCGTCGGCCGCGGTGAGAGCAAAGGAGCGCAGGCTCTGATAGGCAGTGTCGTCTAGATCGAAGCCCGAACGGGGCCGCTCGTCAAAGAAAGCGAGGGCCGCAGCTAACTGAGCGGGTCTGAACCCCTGATCCTTGGTTGCCGCTAGGTTGCACATGTCGTCAAGTGGGAAGTGGCGGGCAAGGGCATGGAGGTCGATGTAGTCACGGGCCTCAGCCCGGGAGGCAAGCGCTAGGGTCTTGTCGGCCGCTAGTTCGCCGAGGGAGAGGACGTTCCCTTCGGGTGTGGGGAGCGCTGGCAGGAGGCGGAAGTCGTTGGCTAGGTCGACGTAGGTGGTCTCGGTTTCTGATCGGACCTCCAACCGGGCGTAGGTAGTGGTAGACCGCAGCCGCCTAACCTCCAAGCCCTCAGCCGTCAGCGCCCCCTCTACCACACCGAGGGACTCGGCGACTGGGTCGGTAGCTGGAGCAAAGAAGTCGAGGTCGTTGGTGGGGCGCTCCGCTACGCCCCCAACGATGAGAGCAGCACCCCCGGCGAGGGCGAGGTCTCCGACTTCAGGGAGCCGAGCGACGACCCTTCGGATCCTGCGCTGTAGGGGAGAGAGCCCCACAACGTCTAGGCGACGAGCCGCCGTCGGCGTAGCCACTCATACCAGGCGTCGCGTACGTGGGGGGACAGCCACAGTTCGTCCCACACCTTGAGGAGGACGTCGATGTCGATGTAGAACCGCACGTCGTCTTCGAGGCCTTCTGTCATAACCCGCTCGTAGGCGTACCGGAGCTGCTTGGGGTCTTCGAGGTTGTGTTCGCTGGGGAAGCTCCACGCGATGTGGGGGGGCAACACAACGGTGCCCGTGGCTTTGGGCAAAGAGCGGTCGTCCATGTCGGCGGGTATCGACACCGGCCTTTGACATATAGGACGGTGTTCCAGGGTAGTCGCCCGTACGGGCCCGGCGGGATGGGTCATCGTCTCTAACCTCGGGGCGGGAGTTACTGATGCTAGCCCGGGTACGCTCCCAATGCCCTCGGCATCGAGCACCGCGTCCGGGCGATGCCGGCGGCCGCTCATTGCGCCGACAATGCCCATTAAAGGCAGATCAGACGCCCTCTACTGCCTACAATGCGCTCGAGAGCGGCCGCTAACAGCCGAAACGACCTGCCTCTAACAAGGAGCACCCCGGACGTGGCCACCCCCGGCCAGCCCACCGATCACCAGTGCGACCACCCACACATACCCCTCCGTGACACGCTCCGGATACGGCGGATAGTCGCCCGGGTCGGGATCGTCGGTCAGGCCACCGCCGTGATCCTGCTCCTCTACGGTACCGCCCCGCTTGCTGCCAGCCTCTACAGCCGCTGGGTGCTCGGCCAGCCGATCCCCGGCGGCGGCGAGTGGGTGTGGCCCCATGTCATGCCGCTGGTTACCGTGATCTGTTACCCGGCTGGGCTCCTCATAAGCTGGGTCACCCGGATCAGACCCTGCGCTTGCCACCCGGTCCCATAGGTCCGCCTCGTGCCACTGGGCGGCTCCACCCTCCCTACCGGCATCGCCGAGGCGTGCGACGGGTACGCCACCTGGCTACAGCAACAGCCCCTCGCCGGCCGTACTCGAGCCGGCTACCTGGCCCAGGTCCGCCAGTACCTGCAATGGCTCGGAACCCTCGACCACTCCGAGGAACTGCTGCCCGACCACACTCACGGATCGGCGCATATCGGGTGGGGGCCTGCGGCCCGCTCCTACGAACAGAGAAAGGAAGCAGACCTCCGGCGGGTGGCTTGGGCGGTGGGTGACTACAAGGGGTGGATGCTCACCGAACGGCGGTTCGCGCCTCGGACCGTCAACCTGGCACTGGCCGCAATCCACAACTTCTATCTCTCCCGCGGGCTCGCCGTGCCGACCGAACCGGAACCTGTCCCCCGCCAGGCACCCAAATTGCTACGCCCGGGAACAGGTCAAAGCGCTACGCCGCGACGTTGCCACCCTGTCTCGTCGCGACCGAGCGATCATCCTCACCCTCCTCCACACCGGGATCCGCCGGGCGGAGCTCGCCGTCCTCCAGATCGGCGACGTGGCCGCCACCCGCCGCAAAGGTGACCTCACCGTGCGGAGCGGCAAGGGCCGCCGCTCCCGCACCGTTCCGCTCAACGCTGAATGCCGCAAAGCGATCGATGCCTGGAAGGCTGATCGGACCCGATGGCCGATCCGAGACGACATCCACGTGGACGCGCTCTGGCTGTCCCGGCTTGGCAACGCATTGAGCAGCCGGGCGATTGCCGACGTCGTCACGAAAGCCGGACGCGCCGCCGACATCCCCACCCTGTCCGCCCACACGCTGCGGCACACCTTCGTGACCCGCCTAGTACGAAACGGCACCGACCCGTTCATGGTCGCCGACCTCGCCGGCCACGCCCGCCTCGACACAACCCTCCTCTACAGCCTGCCCACCGACGGCGACCGGCACAGCGCGGTCGAGGCTCTCAGCCCCTAGACACCGCGACGGTCACGGAGGGCCGAGGTTTACAGGCTGAGTCCGTGGCCGCGGTCGGGCGGTTCGGGTGCTGGCGGCTCGATGTGCTCGCACCGCCACCCTTTCAGCGAGCACGGGCAGCTGCTGGATGGGGGTTCGGCGACGGCTCGGTGTCCGATGTCACGGGCGGTGGTGGCCACGCTGAGCCACCCGATCTGGGCCAAGACGGTGGTGGCTGCCTGGCGGGTCGGGTATGGAGGCGATGAGTCGTTCACCGTATTGTCGGGGTTGCGGCACTGGACGTACCAGCGTCCGGTCTGGGCGGGGGAGTAGAGACCGACGGTAGGGGGCTCACCACTGTGCGGAGCGGCGGCGGAGCCCACATCGGACTGGGCGCTCCGCTGAGGGGTCGATCCGGGGATGTGTAGCCGGGGGTGGACGTTCACGAGTCGCACCATGAAGTCACGGGATGCCTCGGCTTCCTCGACCGTGGGGTGCGGCCCCGACAGCTGTCGGGGAGTACCGTCGGGGTCGGTCGTGGCTACCTCCCAGCCGTGGTTGTCGAGGGTGAAAGGCTGGACCCGGACGCCAAGCGGTGTTGAACCTCCGAGCGGGGGGCGGATGGTGTCCGGCCGGGTGGTACCGACCGTTTCAGGGTTCCGGGAGGAAGCCTCCCGGGAGGGGAGGGGTAAGCGCTGGGTGGGAAGGCGGTGGTGTCTGCACGGCCCCTTCCGTAAGGCTGGGCAGTCGCAGGCGGTGTCCACGTCGACGTGCATGGCCCGCCGCCCGCGAGGGTCCCCGACCATGTGACTGAGCGCTTCGACGAAGGCAAGGGTGCTGGCCGCGGCGACGGAGGTGTAGGGGTCCGAATACGCGACCAGTTCCCCGTCGGGGGCTGCGGCCACCAGCCTGTGCTCTTCCCCGGACGACACGACGTTCACTGTTACAGCCTCGGGAGCGGCCTCGGGAGCGGAGACCCCTCCGGCGAAGTGGAGGGGATAGTGCACGTCCACGACGTCGACAGCGAAGCGGGCGGCAGCCTCGGCGTCCTCCCGCGTCGGGTACAGAGCGGAGCGTCTCAGCTCTGAGCCGTCGACGCTCCGGATCGCCATGTCCCACCCGTCGGTACGGGCGAGGGCGGGCTGCACGGACAGGGACACCCGATGCGCTCGCCGCTCTCCCGCCCCGCTCTGGCCCCGATCGGGTCGGTCAGCGGCGTAGGTGTCCCACGACTGCTCGATGATGTAGCGGGCGGAAGCAGGGATCTGAGCCGTCGGATATGCCCGCTCGACTAGGTCGTACAACTCGTCGCGGCTCGTCGGCTGGACCACATCGAGGAGTACGGGGATGTCCTCGAGGTCCACGCCCCGGCCCGTGAGCAGCTTCATAGCCAACACGTAGTGAGGACTCGCCCCGTACACTCGCAGGTGCGACCCGACATATATCGCAGTAGGTTCCCCCGGCGTCGGGCCGGTGGGGGCCTTTACCCGTGCGGCAGCGTTCAACCATTCAGCGTCGAGACCCTCCGCCCGTCCGACGTCTGCCACCACATCCCACAACACCGCTGGGATACCCTCGGACACAACATCGACATCGTAGGTGGCCCGGCCCGGGTTCCACTGCATAGCAATGGCAGCGCCTCCCACGACCACCACCTCGACGGGAGCCTGGAGGCCGACACCACCCAGACCCGCGTTAACCGCCCCGAACAGGTCTCCGATCCGCCCCGCGTCGAGCAGGTTCGGGTCGTCGCTCAATCCCAGGGCAGCCACCACTCAGGCGTGCCTTTGTCGAGCACCCGAGGGTGGAACCAGACCCGATGCGGGTCGCACACGGCGGGGGACCGTAGCCGAACCCACCGGGCGTACGGCTTGTCGAACGCGTAGCCGAACAGCATCACGTCGGCGGGAGCGCGGTGGCCGGCAACCCAGTCAGGCACCGGCACGCCGTCGCGGTCGGCTAGGGCGTGGACGACCACGGCGATCGCCGGCAGCAGATTCGGGTCGTCACCGTCGTAGACCGGCGCCTCGCTGACGAGGGTCGACTTGTCCGGAGCCACGTTCCAATCCCAGATGAACTGCAGCACAGGAGCACGGTAAGGGCCGCGCGGGTCGGGAACCGACATGAGGCGAGGCAGATCCGCCGCTCTAAACAACCGCCTGCGGATCCCGCGACGGGCCTGCGATCTCTCTGTCAGCTGAGCCACAGCCTACCTTCCACTCCTAAAGCAATTCTAACGGGCCGCTACCGACGGGGACCAAGGCACACTCGGCCGTCAGACGGCTACCCCCCGTTGCCGCTGCGCCCGCCAAGCGGTGCCCGACGGCCCGACAGCCGCCCATGTCGTGCAAGCCGGAGTCACCCGCCGGAGTTGCTGGCCCTACGTCCGGGGGGCTACAGGCTCAGACCGCGGCCCCAGTCGGGCGGTTCCGATGCTGGCGGCTCGATGTGCTCACACCGCCATCCTTCCATCGAGCACCGGCAGGCTCTGGATGCGAGCCCACCGATGTAAGGGTTGTCGAACATGATCGTCGACGAGCGCCAGCAGGCGTACTGCTCTCTCGAGCTGCGTGGGAGGGAACCCGGTGTCGTCTCCGAGCCGTTCCAGTTCCCCCGGGAGGGGGGGGGATCAGTGGAAGTCCTCCCACCAACGCTCAAAGACATCTACAGGCACCTCCAGATTCCACTCCTCTGCGAAGCGGCAGCGCCGTAGGGGTGGCGGGGTCGAGGTGGTGGCGCGGTGGGTGCTCCTCAACATGAGGACCGGTGCCACGGGCGCCGGGCCGTAAGCGCCGCCTTGGCGGTCAACTGCAGGTAATCCGCCCGGTGCGTGCACGATCCGGCCGGCGCCGAACCCATTTTGCAGGACTGTTCGGTATGCGCCGGGTCCTCCAGTTGCAGGTAATGCCCTATTACCTGCAACTAGGTCCGAGGTTTACAGGCTGAGTCCGTGGCCGCGGTCGGGTGGGTCCACTTCGAGCTGCGGCCCCTCGATGTGCTCGCACCGCCACCCCTTCAGCGAGCACCGGCAGGTGCTGGATGGGGGTTCGGCGACGGCGCGGTGTCCGATGTCACGGTCGGCGGTGGCCACGCTGAGCCGCCCGATCTGGGCCAAGACGTTGGAGGCTGCCTGGCGGGTCGAGTATGGAGGCGACGAGTCGTTCACCGTACCGTCGGGGTTCCGGCACTGCACATACCAAGGGGCACCCTGGCCGGGGGAGTAGAGACCGACAGTAGGGGGCTCACCGCTGGGCGGAGCGGCGGCGGAGCCCACATCGGACTCGCCGCTCCGCTGCGGGTCCGATCCGAGGATGTGTAGCCGAGGGTGGTCGTTCAGCAACCGGGCCAGGAAGCCGCCCGCCTGCTCCAGGTTGTCGATCCACTCCTCGATGTCGGTTGACCTCCAGCCGATGAGCTTTGAGCGGGTGGGCAGCCGCACGGGCTTTGGGAACCGGCCGTCCTTTGTCCACCGCCAGATGGTGGTCCTCGACACACCGACCAGCTCAACGACTTCGGTTGGCCGCAAGATTCGTGTATCCATGTGTGTCTCCGTTTACTGGGAGTTTCAGGGAGATCATAGCGGCATGAACTAATTGTAGTACATCTCAGCATCATATTAGATCGGTTAACGATCTAGTACGGTGCTAGGTTGGCCGGGGAGCCAGGTACTCGGCCCACTCCTCCATTACTTCCCGACGGCGTTCCAACAGGTCACTTCGGGAGTAGGCCTGCTCAGCGGCCGAGCCGATCCGATGGGCCAACGCAGCCTCGGCAACTACCCGATCAACTCCCGACTCGCCGCACCAGTCCCGGAACGTCGAGCGGAGGCCGTGGATGGTCGTCTCAAGACGCCGGGCGACCCTCCGCAGCGCCTCGCCGGAGAGCGGGCGGCCACGATTGGGAAACACGAGGCCGGACCCGTCGGAGAGTTCGGCGGCCTGGTCCAGTACAGCCTTGGCCGCAGTCGAGAGAGGTACACGATGCTCCCGGCCCGTCTTCATCCGCTCGCCCGGAATCGTCCAGATAGCCGCAGCTAGGTCTATCTCAGCCCAGCGTGCGCCCCGCACCTCGCCAGACCGGCAAGCGGTGACGATCACGAACTCGACGGTGAGGCGGGTGGCTGGTAGCGCCGGAGCCTGTCGTACCCTGGCCACGGCGTCGGCTACTTCCGCGTGCGGTAGCGCGAGGTGGTGGTTGCGCGGTCCGTTGGCTCTGGGCAACGCGGCTAGGACGGCATCCTTGGCCGCCGGGTCGTCGCTCCGGTGGCCCTCAGCGATGCACCAGGCAAGGATGACGGATATGCGGCGACGTAGCCGCTGCGCAGTGGCCGCCTTCTCCGTCCAGATCGGACCGACCACGCGCAGCACGTCCGCGGTGGTAATCAGGTCTACCCGTTTCGGTCCGATCACCGGAAACGCGTAGGTGGTGAGCGTGGCCCGCCAGTCCTTCTCCGTGCGGGTCCCTTGCTTCCAGCTTGCGGCGTGAATCCCGATGACTCGCTCGGCGGCCTGCTTAAAGGTCGGAACCCGGCTGGCTGCCCAGGGGTCGCGACCGGCCCGTAGCTCGCGAGCGTGCTTGAGGGCGAGTTTCCTGGCTTCCGCCAGGGTGACCACCGGGTACGGACCCAAGCCCCGGTAGGTGGGCCGTCCGTTGATCCTGACCCGTTGGCTCCATGTCTTGCTGGTCCGGCCGTTGCTCATCGGCTTCACGAGCAAGCTGAGACCGTGGCTCCCTCGTCCGTCACCGTACCGACCTGGCCGGGTCACCGACCTCACGAATGTGGCCGTGAGAGGCCGTCCCGGTTGCTTCGTCCTACTCATACACACTCCTGAGAATGCCTTCAGTTATTACCTTAGCACGTGAATAAGGGGGGTACAGCCCGAAACAGCCGGAAACAGCGGACGGCACGTTACGGGTGCTAATATACCGGATGACCTGGGAGTTTATGAACTATGGCGCAACCGGATGAAACAGTCAGAAACTGTAGTCTGTGCTTCCAGCGTGGAAGCACATGTAGGAGGAGGAGAGAAGGGCCGGCTCAACGTGGTCGGTTTACCTGACACCGCAGTCCGGGAGGCGAAGGACCGGGTGATGGCGGCCATGGCCGTTTCCGGCTACCGCTTCCCACCCCGATCAGTCACTGTGAACCTGGCGCCGGCGGACCTCCCCAAGTCCGGGAGCGCGTACGACCTACCGATAGCTCTTGCACTGCTCGCGGCGGCGGGTGAGATACCCGTCGGGGCGTGCAACGTGGTTGCTCTAGGGGAGCTGGCCCTCGACGGGAGTCTCAGACCCGCCCGCGGGGGCCTCGGAGCTGCCGTCGTCGCTGCCGAGCTTGGAGTTCCATGCTTGCTGCCACCCGCGGCAGCTGCCGAGGCGAGCGTCGTGACCTCCGCCGATGTCCAAGTGGTGGGTTCGCTGCCCGTGGCGATCGCAACTGCCCTCGGAGAGTCTGTCTCCAAGGCCGTTCCCCCTCCGAGAGTCACGCTCCCGGATCCCCACGACCTTGCCGAAGTGAGGGGACAGCCCCTCGCCAAGCGGGCTCTCGAGGTGGCAGCGGCCGGAGGTCACCATTTGCTCCTGTCCGGCCCTCCGGGTTCCGGCAAGACGATGCTCGCCCGGTGCCTTCCCGGTGTCCTGCCCGACCTCGATGACAAGAGCGCCCTTGAAGTCGCCCAGGTATGGTCGTCGGCCGGCAAGGCGCGGCCTTGCCTGACTCGGCCGCCCATCCGATCACCCCACCACACGGCGACCACCGCTGCGGTGATCGGCGGGGGATCGGGCGTGCCGGTGCCGGGAGAGATCACCATGGCCCATCGAGGAGTGCTGTTCCTCGACGAACTGGGGGAGTTCCGTCCCCAACTCCTCGATGCGCTACGGCAACCGCTCGAGGAGGGTGAGGTGACCATCGCCAGGAAGGGCATCTCGGTCACCTTCCCGGCAGCCATCCAGTTGGTTGCTGCCACGAACCCGTGCCCCTGCGGGTTTCATGGACACTTCCGGAAGGGTTGCGAGTGCAGCGAGCACATGATCCAGCGCTACCGGCGCCGGCTGTCCGGTCCGTTGATGGATCGATTCGACATCCGGATCCGTGTCGAGCGGGTTGATCCCGACGCTCTCATGGGACCGCCAGGGGAACCCAGCCGGGACGTGGCGGAACGAGTCGCCGGAGCGTGGGAAGCACAGCGGGTACGCGGAGTGCGCAACCGTGACCTGGTGCGCAGCGAACTCGACGGGCTGGAGTTCGCCACCGGAGCCCAGCGGATGATCGAGGGCGCTCTGAGACACGGTTCGATGACGGGCAGAGGTTTCGACCGGGTCAGAAGGTTGGCGAGGACGGTTGCGGACCTGGCCGGTTCGGCGGTGGTCGAAGAGTCGCACGCCAGCCAGGCGCTGGTACTCAGGGGGCACCGTGAACGATTCCACCGATGATCTCATCAGGCTCGCCCATGTCGGCATGCATCCCGACCGGCTGCGCGGGCTCGTCACCAAGGCCGGATCTCCGGGCAGGATTCTCCGCCAGATCCAGCGCGGCAACCTGAAGGTTCCCGAGGAGGCGCGGAAGGCGGCGGCCGTTCCGGCGGCGGAACGACGGGAGCGCCTCCTCCGGGCCCGCATCGACCTCGTCCTTCCCTCGGACGATGGCTTTCCGGAACGTCTGAGCAACCTGCCCGATGCACCCCTCTTCCTATTCCAGCGCGGCCCCGTTTTCGAGGGGACCGCAGTGGCGATCGTCGGGACTAGGGCTTGCACGGTCTACGGAAGGCGCATGGCGGAGCGGTACGGCGAGGCCGTATCGAAGGCCGGCTGGTCGGTGGTCAGCGGGCTGGCCAAGGGAATCGACGGTGCTGCCCATCGGGGCTCGCTGCTCGGGCCGGCACCGGGGATAGCGGTGCTCGGATCTGGAGTCGATGTGTGGTATCCGCGCCAGCACCGCGATCTCGGCGAGTCCATTCTCGATGCGGGTGGGACCGTGTGGAGCGAGGCGCCACCGGGAGCCCGTCCGTTGGGATGGCGATTCCCACCCATCCACCGTAATATGGGATATACTTCCAGGTCACAGTTCATTTAGGAATTTGAGTTATCAGTATGAGTATCGTTTGTTAATCCAGTCCTTGAATCCAAGCATAGGTATGGTGACGAGGACTTCTTTCGGGGGGTCCGGTGCGGTACCGGAGTCTGGCGGCTGAGTCGGGTTATTCACGTTCGACGGTGGCCCGCAAGCTGCCGATGGTGCTGCGCCTGTTGACAGACGTTGGGGGCATTGTCTATGTCCGTGATCCGGGGGGGCGTATCGGGTGACGGTGGTGGATGGGGATGTGTTGGGGGGGCGGGGGGTGGGCTGGTTGCCGTGGGTTACGGCTGATGCGTCGCATCGTCTGTACCCGCAGGGCTGGTCGCACACGGACCGGGCCACCCACGCGGTGTGGTGGGGTTGGGCGGGTGACGTGGCCGGGGGAGTGGACACAGAGGGGTTAGCGGCCCGGGCGGGTTTGCGTCCCTCAACACTGCGGCGGTGTTCTCCTGAGGGGTTGTAGTGTAGGGACGGTTCCCGGCTCAGTGTTGACCGTTGGACGGCTCTGGTCCTCGATGCTCACCGGCGGCGGGTCCGCTACGACGATTACCGGCGTTCGGTGTCGGCACGGTCGGGTCGTGAGGGCGCTTCGGTCCGTTGGCTGGGCCACGTCGACCGGCCGGAACCGGACGCCGCGGCCGAGGCGGGGTCGCCCGCCGACCTGCCAGTGGGTGACGATCTATGGGGTGGTCTCATCGACTACGACGGGTCCTATACAACACCCACGCGTGAGACATCTTCGGGTGCGCGCCCTACGGGCAGCGCCCAGAAGAGAGAAAACAAGGCCGAGGGCAGCAAAGAGGTAGAGGGGGTAACCTGTACAAATGCGGCGAATGCCGCAGACAGTATTCGGTACGAAAAACACGGTGTTCGAGGAATCGAACCGGAGGACCATCATGGGTGACCAGCCAGCACGAGCAATAGACGTAGAATCCCTGTTCGAGCTAGTCACCGAACTTGACGCAGGTGTTCACAAACGGTTCGACTTCCAAGACGAAAAGTTTGAGGCAGGACTAGCCCTAATACTGGACACCCTCATCAAGCATGGTCTCAGTGTGAACGAACGGCTCGACAAGATCAACCAACGGCTCGCCGCACTAGAAGAAACCTCATCCTGGTACGACCGTTAATCTTCGCTCACTCTCTACTCATAGGGTTATATCCTCCGAAACCCGCAGTCAGATACGATAATCCGACAAGCGAAAACACACCAACCCACCAATCGACCAGAACGGCTACGAGCACTGAAACAGTGAGGATCAGAAACGGGAAGAAGCAGCCCGGCAAGCAGGATTCGGATATCCAGCCGCCCCACCAGCATAAATACAGAAGGATTATGAAAGGTGCTGCGAGTATCAGAAACTCGTTCATTCCGTTTGTGAGCCTCCCCAACCTCCCACTTACAGTAACTCCCCCTGAGGGACGGGGGGCCGGAACCCGAGAGGGTCAACCATCCCAGCAACGAACATGCTGGTCAGGTTCCGGGTTACCCCATCCGTCCCAACACAACCCTACTACACCTAGCCTTTCCGAAGGGCCCTGGCAACGACGGGAGGAACCAAATGAAAGTCACAACCAAATCCATCTATGCATACGAGGTAGATATCAAAACCAGATCAGGCCGTAGCGAACCAATCTTCACATTCAGCACTTCCATCCGACTCGAAGGCACAGAGAACGAAACCCCCATCAGGCTGAGAGTTAGAGCATACTACGCTAACTTTCCCCCCCACAGCCCAACCCCCAAGCTCAGCACGCCCGGCCCCTGGACCGAATGGTCCAGCACGCCCGAGTTTGATGAAGCCGCAGGTAACCTAGATTCACAAACCGGCGACAACAGGCTCTCTGACACCACCCCAACGGACCGATCACCCTAAAATAGACCCCAGCCAACCAGAAATACGGAACGGGGGGCCGGACCCAGGACAGGGTTACCGCACCAGCATCGAAAAACGCTGGGAACGGCACCGGGGGTAAACCGACCGGCCCGTCCGTCCCAACACAACCTGAACCGCCCCGGTTACCCCGGAGACTCGAATTGGTTGGGAGATAAAGGGTGTCATGGGTAGACCGATCATGTATTCGCCGGAGGTTCGGGAGTGGGCTGTCCGGTTGGTGTTGGAGCACCGGGGGGAGCATCGTTGGGAGTGGGCGGCGATCTGTTCGATCGTGGAGAAGTTCCGGTGTTCGTCCGAGACGTTGCGCAAGTGGGTGCGTAGAGCTGAGACGGATCAGGGGTTGCGGCCTGGGTTGAGTTCGGATCAGTTGGCTGAGCTGCGGGATCTGCGCCGGGAGAACCGTGAGTTGCGGAGGGCGAATGAGATCTTGCGGAAAGCGTCTGCGTATTTCGCGCAGGCAGAGGTGTTCGACCGCCGACCGAGACGATGACCGCCTTCGTGGACGAGAACAGGGACACCTACGGGGTCGAGCCGATCTGCGCTGAGTTGCCGATCGCCCCGTCTACTTATTACGAGCACAAACGCCGCGAACGCGAACCTGAGCGCTGCTCGGCCCGGAGCCGCCGGGATAGCGAGTTGCGGTCTCAGATCCGCCGGGTGTGGGAGTCGAACTTCGGGGTGTACGGAGCTCGCAAGGTGTGGCGCCAACTGCAGCGTGAAGGGGTTGTGGTGGCCCGCTGCACAGTGGAGCGTCTCATGCGGCTAGAAGGCCTGAAAGGCGTGGTCAGAGGAGAGAAGAAGCGAACGACCATTCCCGACGAGGACGCGGCGAGGCCGGCTGATCTGGTCGACCGCAGCTTCGAAGCCGACCGTCCGGACCGGCTGTGGTTAGCCGACCTGGAGCGCCACGAGGCGTTTTCTAACCGTGCGGTGGTGGGAGGCCACCGCCTTGTGCTCGTCGCAGCGGGCACGTGAAGCTGAGGGCAGCCTGAACCCTTGGAATGGGGGGTTTGGGTGGACAGCAGCCCTGAGGGCGACGGGACGGACCAGTACCGCTAGATGGTCCGGGTCCGGCTAGTGAGACAGAAAGGTGTACGTGAAGATGCCAGCGTTCGAAAGCTCCTCAAGAGAGCCAGCGGCTGGATGCTGGCGGATCGGGGCCGCGTAGCGACGCACACCCACACAGCAGTGGTATGTGGGTGATTCTTTGGCCGGTTGATGTCGCCGGTCGGGAGGCCACGGTGAAGGTCTGCGGCGTAGCCGTGGCGATGTTGGGGGGGCATAGCTGGACACCGATCCTGTCAAACGGTTGGGAAGTGAACGTGGGAACCATTCCTCCGGTTCCCTTACCGGCCAGCATCTGGCTGGTCGGAAGGAGAGGATCGTTGCCGGCTGATGCCGGTGGGATGGGGCGGAGGACCCGAAGTTAGTGGTCCGAGATCGGGAAAGCCGGGTCGGATGGCGAAGGGGAACCTGTGTGTTCGCAGCAGACGTGTTGATCACGGAGGTCGCTGGTGAAAATGCCGGCGCACTGTGGCCCGGCCCGGTTGAGGCCGAGCGGCGGGTACGTGTGATCCAGTAGTCGAAGCTGGGGCGTTGGGCGACGGCTGATCCCAGTCGTTGCTTCGAAGGTTCTATACAACCTCGTTTATGACCCGGCGTTCCTCGTTGTGGCGTGGCGTCGGGTCCGGGGCAACCGAGGTGCACGAACGGCAGGGGTCGATGGGGTGGCACCACGCTCGGTCGGCTGCGCTGCTGAGAAACTACTGCTCGGGCTGCGTGATGATGTCGGGGCTCGGCGGTTTTTTCCTCAGCGGGTGCGGCAGAAGATGATCCCCAAGAGGTCGGGCAAGGTCCGATCTCTGGGTATCCCGACTGTTGGCGACCGGATTGTGCAAGCTTCCTTGAAGCTGGTGTTGGAGCCGATCATCTCGGGGCGGACTTCGAACCATGTTCGTATGGTTTCGCCCGAAACCTCATTGTTCTGTTTCAGGTTGTGCCACACGGTCTAATAAGATACCTATAATACCTGGTTACAGGTGGTTTTCCTCCCGGTAACCTGTCCCTTAGCGTTTCACCAGGAACCGTCTAGTATCACCAATTAAGACCTACCAGACGTGCTACCAAAAGGGGAGAGTATGGGCAGACTAACGGCCGGACACGTCCGAACCGTCAAACAACCAGGCTCCTACGGTGACGGCCACGGCGGCTACGGACTCACCCTACTGGTCCGGCCAAGAGCCAGCGGAGGCGTCCGCAAATCCTGGTCCCAACGTATCCGAATCGGCGGCAGAACCACCAACATCGGTCTCGGACCGTATCCGGTGGTCGGGCTGGCGGAGGCCCGCAAGAAAGCGCTCACCAACCGCAGGATGATCGAGCAGGGCATCGACCCGAGACGGGGCCGCACACCGACCTTCGCCGAAGCCGCCGACCAAGTCATCGAGATGAACCGGAAAGGCTGGAAGCGGGGAGCGTCCACCGAAACCCGATGGCGGTCATCGTTTCGCAACTACGCGTTCCCAGCGTTCGGAGACAAACCGGTCGACGAGATCACCAGCGGCGACGTTCTGGCGGTCCTCTCGCCCATATGGCTCGACAAACCGGCGCTCGCCCGGTTCCTCAAGCAGAGGATCGCCGCGGTCATGCGCTGGAGCGTCGCCCAGGGTCACCGGGACACCAACCCGGCCGGGGAACGTCTGGCAGCGGCGCTGCCGAAGCAGGGCAAC
>JAPOQZ010000140.1 GCA_026710435.1 bacterium
ACCGCCACCTCCTCGGCGTCGAACGCGTCCCGCCGTACCCTCTACGAGGGGCTGGGTGGACAACATGAACCAAATCACGGTCCGGTCGGTACCGAAAGCGGACCGTTGGTGCTTTGCGGTTACCTACAAGCATGCAACAGGGCTGTGACACAACCAACCCGTCGCATGACTGCATGTCTTCCAAACACAACCGCACTAGAGACTCGGGACACTAGGGGGGTGGATGGAAAACGGGTTCTTGGTCGGTCAGCCGTCCGCTGATTAGGTAGTTTGCCATCAGACGACTGGCCGGCAGGGAGTCTTCCACCACCCTCCTAGGCGATCTCGTCCGCTCGTAAGGTCCCCGAAGACGGGTCTCTCAGCGCGTCTGTGGAACGGATACGCTGGGCTCGTATCGCTCGACAGCTATCCGCGCCTCATTCCTCCTGGCTTGGGGCCAGGTCATAAGCGGCTTGCCGCCGGACCCAGAAGTCGGCGGAAGACCATCCTGCTTTCTCGAGGCGGATCGCTATCTCGGCCGATATCGCTGCGTGGCCGTCCAAGACACGGGATAGGGTGCGGCGAGCGACACCCAGTATGGTGGCGGCTTCGGTCACGCTGAGCCCGAGTGGTTCCAGGCAGTTGTGCTTGATGGTGAGACCCGGGTGGGGGGGGGTTTCTCATGCCCATCATTCGGATTCCTTAGTGATAGTCGATCAGGTTGATGTCGTAGACGTCGCCATCTTCGAACCGGAACACGATCCTCCAGTTGGCGGAGATCGTAATGCTCCACAACCCCTTCAACTTACCTCTCAGTCTTTGCAGCCGGTAGCCAGGAAGGTTGAGGTCCGTGACAGTCCGAGCAGAGTCGAGGTCCGCAAGGGCGATCACGATCCTCTTCGCTTGTTCTGGCTCGACCCGGCTGAAGTCCCCGCGCTCGTAGGCCCGTTTCAAACCCCGGTGGCGAACAGTCTGGATCATCGTTCGTTATGTACCGCACGCCGGCGCGCGTATCAAGAGCCACGATCGACTCCCGCGTAGTTCGATCCCGGCACCACCGGACGCCAAGGCTGTTGACGATCGTTGTACTGGTCAGAGCTTGGTCGGCGACCTGGTCTTCTGATCGTGAGGCATCGATCGCGGCCTCTGTGGTCTGGGGCGTAGGCGGGAGAGGCGTCGACTCCGGCTACGTCGCTGGCTATCAGGTCAGCAGTTCGAGTTCCTGCCCGGCTTAACCCCTTACTTGCCGGGTCGGCGGGTTGTCCCCGATCACGATGGCGGGATGCGCGTCCGTAGAGTTCCTCGGCGGGTCAGGCGTCAGCCCTCGACGACTCCGCCGCGCAGCACTTCCTCCAGGGAGGCCGTGGGGGCATAGTCGTCGGGCCATTCGGCCAGTTGGATGACGGTTCCGTGGGCGCTGGACGGGTAGATGAAACAGTCGCTCCAGGCACCCGGGTTGACATTCAACCCGACCACCTTCAGCTCGGCCTGCTGCGCCCTCTCGGCTGCTTCGGCCACCGATGACACCCTGAAGGTCAGATGGTGCACGCCCTCGCCCCGCGAGCGGAGGAACTTCCAGAGGAAGCAGTCGTCCGAAATGGGGGCCAACGCCTCGATCTTGGCGTTGCCCGGCAACCGGTACTGGAGCCATCTGAACCCCCATGCGGTGTTGTCGGCCCCCGTGACGAAGGTACCTCCGAGCAACTCGAAGAGTCGTGCCGCCGACCCGACATCATGAACGGCCAACGCTACGTGGTCGAAATAGTCGATGAGATCGGCAAGCGGTTCCAGGTGTTCAGGAGTGTCCGCCATCGGTTCGTGTCTCCCTGCAAATAAGTATCCGGCGCCCCCCGTAGGGAGGCGCCGGATACGTGACGGTGGTCCGGTTCCGTTGGCCCGGACCGTGGTTCTCTGTTCTTGCCTAGTTACAGGCGGGCATTCCCTCGGTCGGGCCTATGTGCCTCTCGTAGACCTCGTCGAGTGTGCCCCTCGAGATGTAGTAGGCCAGCCACCCGTTCAGGTACTCCAGCCACACGACCTCACCGCGGGGAACCGCCCAGGCCCCGTACTCCTCGGCGACGAACGGCGCGTTGGGGTTCAGGACGCTCGTGCTCGGGTTCTCGGCCACGAACGGCAACGCAAGGTACTCCTCGACCACGATCGCGTCTGCGCGTCCCGAAGCGACTTCCAAGAAGGCCGGCGCTTGGTCCAACTGGATCAGTTCTGCGTTGGGGAAGCGGGTCTCGGTCAGGTTGGCGGCGGTGGAACCCGTAAGGGCTGTCATCGTCACACCGCTGCTGTTCAGCTCATCGATCGACATGATGCCGGAATCGTTGTTGACCACCACTACCTGACGGTAGGGCACGTACGGACACGTGAACCAAAGCTGCTCGAGGCGGGCCGGACGGCCGACAAGGCCTACCGAGACCATGTCGAACTGCCGGGCGATGAGTCCGGGGATCATTGCATCGAACTCAAGGTTGTTGATCTCGAGTTCAACACCGAGGTCCTCGGCGAGCATGTTCATGAGGTCGACGTCGTAGCCGGCCGGATTCCCGTTGTCATCGATGTACATCTGCGGCTCGAACTGCAGGACCATTCCGACCTTCAGACTTCCACGGTCCTTGATCTCATCGAGCAGGTTGCCCGCGACCACGCCTCCGCCGGCCGCGTCCATCGCCGACTCGAGGTTCGCGATCCGGCTGTCCAAGGCGGCGACGTCCGCGGACATATCGCCGCCCGCTGCTCTGTCACCATCGTCGTCGGCGCATGCGCCGGCTAC
Source organism: bacterium (assembly GCA_026710435.1). Taxonomy (GTDB): domain Bacteria; phylum Actinomycetota; class Acidimicrobiia; order Spongiisociales; family Spongiisociaceae; genus JAPPFW01. The sequence goes on from JAPOQZ010000140.1 coordinate 2,762, forward strand.
CAGGCCCAGCGCGGATCACCAGAACCAACCACTTCATACGGCTTCTCATACCGTTCCTCCCCTTCCATTGGGTATATCTTTCTGGGCGCATCGACCGGATGAGGCTGCCGAGACTGGGTCGGAACGACCCGCCGGTCAATGGCAAACTGCGATAGTACCCGTCCTACGGTTCCACAGGCGATTTGGCGCCGCGCCCGGCCTTGACTTCTTCTTGAAGTCTCAGAAGCTGCCCACTCCGGCGCCGGGCGAACGGTGACCGTACCTTGGTGGTGAGCACGTCCACGAGAGCGTAACGCTTCTCCAGGTACTTGACGCCGAAATAGACCACGGTGGTCAGGATCAGGTACATGAGAACCGTAGCCAGGTAGACCTCGAAGTAACGGAACGTGCTGTTGGCCAGCAGGTTGCTCACCCGCAACAGTTCGGGCACGCCGATTATGTACACCAGCGACGAGTCCTTGATCATCCCGATGAACATGTTCCCCATCGGCGGTATCACGATGCGCGTGGCCTGCGGCAGAACCACCCGGAAGAATACCTGGGGCCGGCTCATACCCACCGACATGGCCGCCTGCCGCTGCCCGTCGGAGACGGCCTGGATGCCACCGCGGAATATCTCGCCTAGCCATGCGGAGTACTGGAGCGTCAAGGCCAGGATCCCCGCCTGGATGGCGGAGATGGTCAACTCGAACTGGATGGCGATCCCGTAGTACACGAACAGGACGAACACCAGGAGGGGAATCGCCCGGAAGATGTTGATGTAAGCAGCCATGATCGGGGTGATGAGCCGCGACTTGGACATGCGCAGCAGGGCCACCGCCAGGCCCAGCACGATGGCCAGCGCGAAGGCGATGACGGCGATGAACACCGTTAGCTGCACGCCGCTGAGGAAGACGTCCCGGTTGTCCCAGATGAACTCGGGCCGGAACCGGGCCTGGGCAAGGGGCGGGACCGCTAGGGGGTAGCTCACAGGATCGCCTTCAGGAAGGCGCGGGTGCGTGGTTCCCGGGCCTCGCGGTAGAGTTCCCTGCCGCCGGTCTCGACCACCACGCCCTCATCCATGAAGATGTTCAGGTCTCCGGCCTCCCGAGCGAAGCCCATCTCGTGCGTGACCACCACCATCGTCATGCCCGATTCGGCCAGGCTGCGCATCACGTTCAGAACCTCGCCCACCAACTCCGGGTCCAGCGCCGAGGTGGGTTCGTCGAAGAGCATCACCCGTGGTTCCATGACCAGCGACCGGGCGATTGCCACCCGCTGTTGCTGGCCTCCTGACAACTGGGCCGGGTAGGCGCCCAACTTGTCGAGGAGGCCTACCTTGTCGAGATAGACGGCAGCCTTCATCTCGGCTTCCGCCCGCTTCGCTCCCTTAACGCGCCGGAGGGCCAGGGCGACGTTGTCCAGGGCCGTGACATGGGGAAACAGGTTGAACTGCTGGAAGACCATGCCGATCCGCTGCCGGAGCAGGCGGGGTTTGCCTCTGGGCAGCTTCTCCCCGGCGATGCCCGGCCCGTACTCCTTGCCTTCGAACCACACCGAGCCGGAATCGGGCGTTTCGAGAAGGTTCGCCGAGCGGAGCAGTGTCGACTTTCCGGACCCGGAGGGTCCGAAGATGACTACGTGCTGGCCTTGGCCGACAGTCAGGTCGATGCCCTTCAGAACGTGGTTGGATCCGAACGACTTGTGGATGTTGCGCAGCCGCAGCACGGGTTGACCCTCACGTCCGTTGGTGGAACTCATATTCATGCATCCAGCGGAGTGGAGCGGGGCTCGACGTCGTAGCCGTGGCGGCGGAGCAGGGAGACGAGAGCGTCCTCAGTGAAGCGCAACCCGTCGTGCATGCCGAGACGGTAAGCGCTCTGGCCCTTGGCGTCGTTGTAGTCCAGTTCTTGCCTGACTCGCTGTATCAGTTGCCTGATGCCCTCCTCGAGCGTGTCGCCTGGGTCCGAAACACGGGCATTCTGGTCAGTTTCCAGCGAGTTACCCGGAGGCTGGCTCATCGTACCTCACCGGGTCCGGGCTTCGGGTACTGAAGTATGTACACGGCAGGTCAGGATGCAACCAGGGCCGTCGAGTGGTAGGCACGGGCGATCCGGTCCAATCCGTCCGGGTCGTAGCCGGTGACGGTCTGGTCGCCGTAGACGAGGTACGGCACCACCAGGTTACCGGTCAGGGAGAGGAGTTCGTCGCGGGCCTCTTCGCTCTGGCGGATGTTTCGGTCGTCGAACTCGACGGATTCCGCGTTCAGGTGGTCCCGAACCCGGCAGCACTCCTGTCAGGTAGGTGTCCTCGCATCCGTGTTGAGGCTGTAGAGAATCGGGCGGTCCATCGCATCTCCTCTGCTGAAGTGGGATCGCTTCGAGCCAGTATCGCATCCCGACCGTGCCTAGTCATCTCCGATCGAGTTCGAGTACGCACGTCAGGGGGTCTTCAACCGTCCGTTACCATCTCGCCATCGTCGATTCGGCAAGGAGATGGATATGGCGGTGGCCCTTGTGACCGGTGCCGGCTCGGGAATCGGAGCGGCGGTAGCGCGCCGGTTGGCCGTCCGGGGCGATCGGGTGGTGTGTGTGGACGTCGACGGCGAGCGGGCCGAGGAGGTGGCGGCCGGAATCGGAGAGTCGCTGGCCGTGGCCGCCGACGTCACGGACGAGAGGCAGTGCGAAGCGATGTTGGAAGCCACCCTCGAGCGTTTCGGGGACCTCGATATCGCAGTCACGTGTGCCGGGATCGAGAGAGGCGGGGACTCCCTGGAATTCGACGCAGCCACCTTTCGCCGGGTGGTGGAGGTCAACCTCACCGGTAGCTTCCTGACGGCCAGGGAAGCGGCCCGGGCGATGACAGGGAACGGCCACGGTGGGACGATCGTCCTGATCGGATCGATCAACTCGAAGGTGGTTCTCCCCGGGACCGCTGCCTACGCCTCGTCCAAGGGTGGGGTGCTGCTCCTCGGACAGGCGCTGGCGGTGGACTTTGCTCGCCACGGTATCCGGGTCAATGTCGTAGGCCCCGGGGTGACCGACACGCCGATGAGCGCCGACAGCCTTGCCAACCCGGAGCGCCGGGCCATGCTCATGGCCCGCACGCCGCTCAACCGGCCGGCCGATCCTGACGAGATCGCCAAGGCGGTGGCTTTCCTGACCTCCGACGAGTCCAGTTTCGTGACCGGGGCCTTCTTACCGGTTGACGGGGGTTGGCTAGCCCTGTAGCCACCTATCCCCGCAGATTCCTGGTCCAGCCTCCAAGGGAGGGTGCTGAGCAATCCACCAGCGGCATGCCAGTCGCCGGCAAGATTCCTGGGTCGGCGGGCGGCAGGCCCGAGCAGTCGTCATTGTTCAGCAACCCGCTAGCCCCGATTTTTCATGCGGGGGTTTGCACTAGGCGATCAGAGTGCGGGATATAGGCTTCTGACCAGGGACTACGGCCATTTCCACAATCCCGTCTCGGCCCGGCGGGACCTTCACCCGTCGGGTGAAGCCAGGCCCAGTCACGATCATGTGGTTGATGTGGCCTGTTGCCGTGGGTGTGTCTGGAAACATGAAGAATCAAGGCTAG
>JAPOQZ010000117.1 GCA_026710435.1 bacterium
CCACCCCCGCCGCCACCTCCGAGGGTCACGGACGCGACCTTCTATCCCCTGTGCGGGCCGGTTCCGGACAGTATGAACCCTGCCACGGTCCGCTCGACGTCGGAAACGAACCGCCGGTGTATACGGCTATCTACCATTGTGACACGAGCCTGTGACAGATACAGACTGCTCGTAGCGTTGGTCGGTTCCGGTTCGGCTCACCAAGCCCGGAACGCAAGCGAAACAGAGATACAGGACACTAGAGATACAGCACCCTCCTAGTCTCGCGGTTAGGTGAGGTGAGGCCTGGAACCAAACCTGGCAGGTCACCTCGCAGCAGGTCAGGGATCCATCGAAGTTCGCGACAAGCACCGTTGGTGGGCGAACATCCGGCCAGCGGGAGGCACCTGAACCTCGGGAGGAGTGTCCATCGACGCCGGGCAAATCCCATGGGCGGCGTCCGAGTGGACCCTATGCCATAATCTCAGGCGGAGTAGGTAAGGCGGGGTTGACGGTTCACCGGGCCGATCGACCGAGAGGTGGCGATCCGTGCACGGTCAACACGTTCGTTCCGCATCCGTTGCTGGATCATTCCTACCGGCGAAACCGATCGCGGAGGTGCGTTTCGGGTGACCACCGGTGCCCGCTTCCGGTCATTGCCTCGCTTGAAGCGGTACAGGCGCTCGTCGAGGACCAGTTCGGTGGGTACCGCGATCCTCTTCCTGTTCCCGGCCCTGCTGGTGATCGGGGTGTTCCACCTGTACGGGACCGGCCGCAACATCTACCTGTCGTTGACCGACTGGACGCTGGCCGGCGCCGAGTTCATCGGTTTGACGAATTACATCGATCTGCTGCAGAGTGGCGACTTCTGGAACTCCGTGAAGGTGACCTTCTTCTTTGCCGTTGTAGTGCCGGCAACGGTCATCGTGGCCATACCGGTCGCCTACCTTCTCCACTACGTCGTCCGCAAGAGCTACCTCTACCGGCTCCTCCTGTTCGTTCCCTTCATAGTTCCGACGGTCGCCACAAGCCTCGTCTGGGGGCTGGTCTTCGCCCCTAGCCCGACGGGCGTTCTGAACGCATCGCTCCAGCCGCTGGGAGTGCGACGCCAAGGTTGGATTCTCGACTCGACCGGCGTTTTCGAGATGGTCGCTGGTTGGTTCGGCGCAGCCGTCCCGAGTTGGGCGGAAGGCCCGAGCATCGCGATGGCCATCCTGGTTCTGGTCCGGTTCTGGCAGATGCTCGGTTTCACCGTCCTGATCCTGTACGCCGGAATGACCCGCATCGATCCCGATCTGCTCGATGCGGCCCGGGTGGACGGTGCCACCGAACCGAAGATCTTGAGGCGGGTGGTGGTCCCTGTGCTGTCCCCGACCATCCTGTTCGTGGTGGTCGTATCGCTGGTGTTCGCTCTCCGAGAGTTCAACACGATCTTCGTCCTGACCCAGGGTGGTCCGGCTCGCACGACCGAGACTCTTTCCATGCTCATGTACCGGCAGTTCTGGGGCGACAACCTGTTCGCAGTGGGTGCAGCTACGGCCACGGCCCTATTCCTGATCATTCTCCTGGTCACGTGGCTGCAGTTCCGGCTGAGCAGGCGGTGGGTGCATTACACCGCGGGAACAGTTTGATGGCTGTACGACACTCTCCACAGACCAGGGTGTTGTCGCATGTTGTGCTGGTCATGCTCTGTAGCTTTGCCCTCGCCCCTCTCTATTGGATGGTGACCACTTCCCTCAAGCCCCTGGACGAGGCCCTGCTGGTACCCCCGACGATCATTCCCGAGTCGGCGTCCATCACTACGTACATCGACATCTTCCTCGAAACCATGATGGCGCGCTGGATACTGAACTCCCTGTTCGTGGCGGTTCTCTCGGCGAGTGGCAACGTCCTGTTCGGAGCGCTGGCGGGATACGCCCTGGTGAGGATCCGTTTCCGGGGTCGGAAGGTGATCCTGATGCTGGTGCTGGCCAGTTTCATGATCCCGTTCGAGGCCACCTTCATCGCCAACTACGTGCTCATCAACGACCTCGGCTGGTACAACACCTACGCGGCCCTGATCGTACCGTGGGTGGCCGGGGCGTTCGCGGTGTTCATGTTCCGCCAGGAATTCCTCGGGATCCCCGATGACCTGTTCGACTCGGCCTACGTCGATGGCAGTTCAGAGATCAGGGCGTTCTGGTCGATCGGACTCCCCTTGGTGCGGGCGGCGGCCGTGACGGTGTTTCTCATCACGTTCATATGGTCGTGGAACGCCCTGCTGTGGCCCCTCTTCGTGACTGCGGACTCGGAATTGCGAGTCGTGCAACTGGGCCTCGTCTCATTCCAGACCGAAGGAGCGGTCTTCGTGAACATGCTGATGGCTGCTGCCGTCATAGGGATACTCCCTGTGGGTATTCTTTTCTTCGTGGGCCAGAGGTTTGTTATTGAGGGAGTCACTCAGGGCGGTATCAAATAGTGCCGCCATCACGGCCTACAGATCGCAAACAGCAAATACCGGCAACTAGGGAGGGCAGATGAAGGCAAGTACATGGCGACCGAGGAGGATGATCCTCGGGCCGATATTCGTGGTGCTCGCCCTGGTCGGCGCAGCATGCGGGGAGGATGAGCCATCCGCCACCACAGCCGCTCCGGCCGCCACCACGGCTGCTCCGGCGACGACGGAGGCGGCGATGGAGGAGACTCCGACGACCGAGGCTGCTCCGGCAACGACCGAGGCGATGGAAGAGACAGAAACGACCGAGGCTGCTCCGGCAACGACCGAGGCAATGGAGGAGACCACCACCACCCTCGCGCAGCTAGACCCCGCCACTATCCAGTTCTGGCATGTGTACAGCGGGCCGCTGGAAGAGGCGATGAATGAGTTGGTGGCCAGGTTCGAGGCCAAGTATCCCCAGATTGACGTGGAGGCCCAGTTCACCGGGGGTTACTACCCGACCTCCCAGAAGATCGCAGGTGCTATCGAGGCCAACGATCTTCCGAACCTGACGGTCGCCTTCGAGGACGCATCGGTCAACTGGGGCCGGGCGGGTGTCCTGCTCGACCTGACCGACTACGTCAACGATCCGGAGATCGGGGTGGACGTGGCCGACTTCCTGCCGGTGGAGATCGCCAGGAACACCTACCTGTCCGAGGGTGGGCGGATGCTCAGCTTCCCGTGGACGGTGGCCATCGCGGTGATGTTCCACAACCTGGACATGCTGAACGGTCTGGGTTTCGACGGACCGGCCGAGACCTGGGACGAGTTCCTAGCCCAATGCGAAGTGATCCTTGACGAACTCAACAAGAGTTGCTACTCCATACAGGTCGACGCCTCCATGTGGAATGCGACCGGCTTCACCTACGGGGGATTCCCGACCATCGACGTCGAAGCACGGGCTACGAGGTACGGTGAGGAGCCTTGGACCAAAGCGCTGGACCTGTTCGCCACGCTCATCGAGGAGGGATACGGATTCCCGACGGTCGGACGGGCCGATGAAGCCACCGCCAACCTGAGCGACTTCGCCTCCCAGCAGGTCGCGTACATCATGACATCCAGTCGCTGGGTTCCTTTCGTCGAGGAGGGAGTAGCCGGCGCCTTCAACTGGAGTGTCGGGGCAGTGCCCCAGGAGCACGAGGGCGCCGACCCCGTCACGGTGCTGTTCGGTCCCAACGCGGTCGCCTTCAACACCACCGAGGCCGAGAACCTGGCCACGTGGGAGTTCATCAAGTTCCTGTCCAGCGCGGAGAGCCAGGCCTACTGGGCAGAGACTTCGGGCAACCTACCCAGCAGGCTCAGCGTCGGTGACTCGCCCGAGTACTCGGCCTTCCTGGCGACCTCGCCTCCGATGGCGGCGGCGTGGGAGATCCTCCCGTACGCGCTGTCGGAGCTGCCGATGACCGACAAAGGCAATCTGGGCCCGCCCCCGTTCTCGTTCAGAGTGCTGCAGCAGGACGTCCAGGCCGAGCTCCTCACAGGGAACATGACCCGAGAGGAAGCCCAGCGGAAGCTGGTCGAGGACGGAGCTACGCTGCTCGGCGAGTACTACGCGAACCTGTTCGGCTCCTAGGACCGAGATGACCTGATAGTCACTTGTCCATGCATGACCGGTGCCGGTCGTCGAGAAGAAGGCGACCGGCACCGGCGCGAGCAGGTCCGTTGGCGCTGCCGCGGCGCCCAGTTGAATATGACCAACCGAAGGAATCGATTTGAGACGTGAAGCCATCCTCGAAGACCTACGGCGACGCATTGCTACCGGCAAGGCAATACTGGCTGCCGGATGCAGCGCCGGGATCATCGCCAGATCGGCTGAAGAGGCCGGAGCAGACCTGATCGTGGTGTACAGCACCGGCAAGTCCCGCCTCATGGGGCTACCCACTTGGCGCTTCGGCGACTCCAATCGCGGCACTCTCGACATGGCCGCCGAGATCCTGAACGTGGTGACCTCAACGCCGGTGGTGGGTGGTATCGAGGCCAACGATCCGACCCGCAGGAATCTTGGCGATCTGCTGGATCGCTTCCAGGCGGCCGGCTTCGCAGGGGTGATCAACTTTCCCACCCTCACGAACATGCCCGATCAACGCCGGAGAGCCGAGATGGTCGGGTACGGGTTCGGGAGGGAAGTGGACGCCATCCGCCTGGCACGCGGTCGCGGCCTGTTCACCATGGCATACGTGGCCGGTGCTGAGGATGCGGCCGCGATGGCTGCTGCCGGAACCGACGTGATCGTCACCCATTCGGGTCCGACCACCGGCGGCAGCGTCGGTTACGAGGACGACCGCCCCGTCGAGTCGGTCTGCCGCCATGCTCAGACCCTCATCGACGCCGCGGTAGCTGAGAATCCTGACGTGATCCCGCTTCTGCACGGGGGGAAGCTGGCGACCCCTGCCGAGGTTCGGGAGGCGCTGGTACTGACGACCGCGGTCGGGTTCGTAGGGGCGTCGAGCATCGAACGTATTCCGGTCGAGCGAGCCATCCGGGCCGTGGTCCGCGAGTTCAGGGAACTCCCCGCCCGTTGAAGGATTGACTTGGAAGGCACGCCAGGTGATTGCGGAAGGCGTGTCGGCATCCATCTGAAGAAGGCCTCAGTCGTCGAGTCGCCTCTGCACCGGTTCCATCAATTCCTCCATAGTGATCCGCACGCGGGATAGCCGACCGCGGAAGGGAAAAGGCGCTGGGTAGCTCGCCGACACCGGCGACAGTGAATCGCGCCCGACGTCCATACCGCTCATGGCCAGGAATTCCAGCAAGTGCGGGAAGTGCAGCCACTCGCCGGTCCTCTCATCGACGGACAGGCGTCCCCGTCCCGTTCTGTCAGGGCCGAGCTCGAACGCGAACCCCAAGGTGGCGTGAGCGGAGTCTGGAATGTCCAGCGCGGTCGAGATGATCGTTCCGGATGCACCGTTGTACTCGTACACGAGCTCGCCATCCTGCGCGTAGAGCACGAACCCGCTGCTCGAGTTGCCGTAGGCGATGATCACTCCGTCGAACGGCGCCGAGGCGAGTGCCTCGATCCGGTGGGATCCGTGTTCGAACGGGGGAGCCGCGATGGGATCGAAATGGCTGACCGGTGGGTAGTACTCGTAGCTGGTCCGGAGGCTCTCGTCTCCCGGTCGTGGCCAGGTCCGGCGGAACAACTCGAAACGCCGGTCGTCGAGGGGTAGGACGTCGTACTTTCCCGCTTCGTGCCACCAAGCGTCGATCAGTGCCCGGAGCCGCTCCGGTTCCGAAGAGGACAGGTCGACGGATTCGGAGAAGTCTGTGCCCAAGTCGTACAGTTCCCACTCCGGCTCACCGTAGGGTTCACCCTTCGTGTGGTGGGTTACGGCTTTCCAGCCATCGGCCCATATTCCCCTGTGGCCGAACATCTCGAAGTACTGGCGTTTCTTGTTCGTCGGCGAATCCGGGTCATCGAAAGTGTGATCGAATCCCGTCCCGTGGATCGGCATCTGCGAAGCGCCGCGGTACTTCCGGGGCACTTCGATGTCCAGCGCGTTCAAGATGGTGGGCGCGATATCGGTGACATGGACGAACTGGTGGAGGATCCTTCCAGGGGACTCGAGTCTTCCCGGCCAGGAGACGATGAGGGGGTCCCTCACGCCACCCCCATGGGTGTGGGTCTTGTACCACTTACACGGTGTGTTCCCGGCCTGTGCCCATCCTTCGGCATAGGCATTGTCGGACTCGGGACCACCGACCGAGCCAAACGCTGCTCTCATCTGGTCGAATGTCGGTCTCATGCCGTTGAAGTTGAGCACCCGGGTCGGGATTCCGAGTCGCCCACCCTCGGCCGACGCCCCGTTGTCCGAGAGGATGATGGTCAGCGTGTTGTCCGATCGCCCGCTACGTTCGATGAAGCGGAAGAGCCGGCCCAAGGCGTGATCGGTATGCTCTATGAAGGCGGCGTAGGCTTCCTGGTTGCGCGATGCGATTTGCTTCTCTTCGTCGTCGAGGGTCGCCCAGGGCACGATCGTGGGATTGTCCGGCGCCAGAGCGGTGCCCGGTGGGATGATCCCGTTGCGCAGCTGCCGTTCGTAGCGGGACCGCCGCAGTTGATCCCAACCCAGGTCGTAACGTCCCCGGACTGCATTCATGAACTCGGGTGGTGCATGATGGGGACTGTGGGCGGCTCCCAGTGGGAGGTAGAGGAAGTACGGTGCATCCGGCCGGTGGGCGATGTGGTCCGCGATGAAGTCGCGACCGGCTCGAATCAGGTCGTCGGTCAGGTGGTAGCCGGCCTCGGGTCCGGCAGGCGGGTCGACGAAGTGGTTGTCGTGCACCAACTCCGGGTAGTAATGGCTGGTAGCGCCGTTCATGAACCCGTAGAAGCGGTTGAAACCACGGCCCAGGGGCCATTCGTCGAACGGTCCGGCAGGAGTGACGTCCTCCATCGGCGCGATGTGCCATTTTCCTGCACAGAACGTGTCGTATCCCTCGTCGCGCAGGACCTCGGAAAGGAGCACCGCCCGCCGGGTGATCCGCCCCCTACCGCTCGGCCAGCCGGAGTCGACGTTGGCGAGCATACGCATGCCGACTGCGTGGTGGTTGCGGCCGGTCAGCAGCGAAGCCCGCGAGGGTGAGCAGAGGGACGTGGTGTGGAACCCGGCGTACCGGTAACCGGAGGCGGCCACAGCGTCCATGTGAGGCGTTCTTATCTCCGAACCGAAGCAGCCCAGATCGGCGAATCCGACGTCATCCAGCACCACGAGGACGATATCGGGCAAGTCTTGAGATCCTTGCTGCGGGAACCAGGGAGAGGAGTCCTCGTGCGTGGACCCGATAGAGCCCCGGTAGTCCCAATCTTCGTCGATTCGCCGGTGGTGGTTCATGGCGTCTCCCGTCTCCGTCCGTGCCCGGCGGAAATAGAAACCGATCCATCGCCCACTCTCGTGCTGTTGTGGATGGCAATGCTGTAGCGGGATCTCTTTAGGACGATTCGGGAGCCGCGATCGATCTGAGCTGCCGCAGCCGATGCTCCGTGTGACCGCATACACTAGGAGGGTACTGAGCAATCCACCAGCGGCCTGCCAACCGCCGGCAAAATGCCTGGGCCGGCGGGCGGCAGGCCCGAGCAATCGTCATTGTTCAGCACCCTCCTAGAAGCCCGGAACCTCGATGCTGGGCGGTTCTCGCGGGACAGGCCCCGATTACACGAGAGGATCGAGTGGGATGACGCTCGGGTCCAGCGGGGCACGGGTGGTACTGGGTGAGCGCATTACGTCCATCTTCCGGCGCGAGAGGGGGGCCGACTGGCATTGCCCGGCAACTGGTGGACGGGTGCGGAGCGTGTGTCGATCGCGGAGCGTCGGCTCGCAGAGGCCGTCACGCGAACCTGTAGACATTGTCACACCGCCGTTGTACAGTGTTTGTCAGGCTGTACGTCGCTTTGGGTCACCGAGGTGCAACGGTCCAACCATCGCCGGGGCCCGATACGGGCCCCGGTTGATTTCCACCGCGATTCACGGCCAGCGTTGCCTGTAGGTCACAACGCGACTATGGACGTACTGGGAGTAAAGTCGCTCGATTGCCGCGTCTGATCGAGGATCTCCAGGGTGTTGGCGTATTCTGAAGTAGCGATGGAGAAGGTACGTGACCAGGTCGGCGAGTTGTATCCCGCGGTTTCGATCGGATCGGTCGAAATAGACGTTGTCCACGAAGTGGTCAAGTGTCACGTTGATTCCGAGCCCGGCTCCGACGGGTCCGCCGGTCGCTTGCATCTCCCGGATCAAATCGAAGGCGTATTGCTCTTGCTCGTGGTTCTGATCGGCCACTAGGAGTGCTCGCCGACCTAGTTCGTCCGTTCTACCCTCAAGCCAGTGCTCAACTTTCTCGGCAAGAAACTGGAGAGCGAAAGTATGGGGATTGGGGTGCTCGTAGCCTCTGGCGGCCAATGCAGGCTTGTCAATCGATGCGTAGGCCACATCCGCATCGACTTCGCCCAATACTGATAGGGCTTTTGCGTACTCTGAACCGCCCCGGTGAACCGCCCCGGTTTCCCCGGAGACTCGAATTGGTTGGGAGATAAAGGGTGTCATGGGTAGACCGATCATGTATTCGTCGGAGGTTCGGGAGCGGGCTGTCCGGTTGGTGTTGGAGCACCGGGGGGAGCACCGTTCTGACAGGGACGGATGTTCTGTTCGATCGCGGAGAAGTTCGGGTGTTCGTCCGAGACGTTGCGCA
>JAPOQZ010000071.1 GCA_026710435.1 bacterium
ATCGCCATTTCCGGTGAGATGCCAGCGCGTCCATTCAGGACGCGGGACAGGGTATGTCGAGCCACGCCCAGCATCCCTGCAGCTTCAGTCACGGTGAGCTTTCCACCCAGGCAGCCTTCTCGGATACTGACTCCCGGATGAGTCGGATACTCCATAGACATGATTTGGTTCCCTTTCTTCATAATCTCAGTTCTGACCTGCTAGTGGTAATCGACCAGGTTCACGTCGTAGACGTCACCTCCTTGTAGACGTCACCTCTTTCAAACCGGAACGTGATCCGCCAGTTGCCAGACACGCGAACGCTCCAGCAGCCTGCCAAGGCTCCCTTGAGCGGGTGGAGTTGGTATTTCGGCAGATCAAGATCGAATACGTTGTCCGCCACATCGAGGTCTGAGAGAATGGCGCCGATCCGCGTGCGGTGAGCAGCGTGGACCTTGTGGAGTCTCCACGTTCGTGCGCTCTCCTGAGCCCTCTGTGGGAAAAGCTCCTGATCATTGTGGGCAACTGTACCGCGTATCGGTACTGATTCCAACCTTCACCCTTGACAGCCGGTCGGGCCTAGCGGTTTGGATCTCCGGTCAGAAGCGGTCGGGGGCAAAGGGAGTCAGGTCCACCTCGGGGGGGCGGTCGAGCGCCAGCTGCGCCAGCACCCTGCCCAGGAGCGGGCCGGCGGTCAGGCCCATGTGGGGATACACCCCCACCACCAGACCGGGAGGACCCAGCCTTGCGATGATCGGGGACAGATCTGGGGTGGCCAGGCCGGCCCCCGACCAGGTGCGGATCAGCCGGACTCCGGCGAGCGAAGGCACGACTCGCAACGCCACCCTCATGTTGGCGACCAGGTTGGCCGGGTTGACGCGGGTAACGCCCGTGGAGGGGTCGATATCGGACGACCATCCGCCCCCGATGAGCAGAGTTCCTGCCTTGGCCTGCTTGAAGGTCAACTGGCCGCCGGCGTAGTAGACCAGGTGATGAACCATCGGGGCCATCGGTTCGGTAGCCCCGACCTGGGCCGGATCGTCCATGATCGGTAGAGGTCGACCCCAGAGCGATGCGAACCGGTTCAGGCTGTTGCCCGTCACCAGCACCACCCGCCGGGCGGTGACCTTACCGGTGCTGGTGAGAGCGGTGAAGACACCGTTGCCCCAGTCAAGCCCGCGAACCTTGGTGTTGACCTGTATGTCCGCCCCTCGCCCAATGGCCGCTCTTGCGAGGGCCGGGGCAGCCAGCATGGGGTTGGCCTTCCCTTCCACGCGTGAAAGCTGGGCCCCTACCATCCTGGAGGACACGTAGGGGGCTACCTTCGCCAGGTCTTGGCGGTCGAGGAGGTCGGACTCTACGCCGACGGACCGCTCGATCGCCACCTTGCGCTCGATATCCCGCATCTGGTCAGCAGTCTCGGCAATCAGCAACCCACCGTTCAGGCGCACTTCGAGATCGGTGGACAGCCGTTCGCCCAGACCTCGCCAGATATCCAGGGACCGGTGGAGAAACAGCAGGGCAGGCAGGAATGCACGCCCCCACTCGTCCCCGAACTCCAGGAACGAGCCGTGCTGTATCTGACCATGCAAGCTGCCGGCGTTCCTGCCGGAAGCCTGTGTGTTCAGGTCGAACTGCTCAAGAAGCAGGACCTCGGCCCCGTACCCGGCCAGGTGCCAGGCCGCCGAGCAACCCGTCACTCCCCCACCGACTACGAGAACATCCCAGATTCGACCCGCCATGGTGCTCTACCGTCCCGTGCCGGCAGGAGAACGCGAAAATCGCCGCAAGCGGGCTCCGCCCGCCGGGCCCTCCCCCACCGCCACCACCTTGGATCCGAGCGCGCTCCGCCATGCCCCGGACGGGGTGCCCTCGACGATATATTCCCTCGCGTGGTCACGGTCGACGTCGGAGCCTGACCACTGGTACTTACGGTTACACAACATGATAGAACGGGGCTGTGACAAGAACGTGAGGAACGATATGGCCGATCGCCATTCCATGCCATCCATCCGGCCAAGAGACACGCGACATTACCCCAGCCCGATCACCGCGTCCCAGAAGTCGTCGTCGAACACGTACGAACCTGGCTGCACGGAACAAACTAGGAGCGGCTCTTGAGATCCCGGAGCGCCGCCAGTTCCTCGCTGGTCGGCGCATCCGTCACCTCGAGCCGTGTTGCCACCCGCAACGGCCACTGGGTCCGATCCTGCACATCTTGAACCTCGACGCCAGGATGGACCGCCACCAGAGTCAGTTCGCTGTCGTGCGGATCGGGTTTCAGCACCCCCAGGTCGGTGATGACGTTGATCGGTCCGGCGCCCCGAAAGCCAGGCCGTGATCTGGTGTCGGAAGCCGGACCCAGGCCGACCGAAGTCACGAAGTCGACCTGAGGTACGAAGGCCCGCTTGGCATGGCGCATGATCACCGTCACCTCACGGCAGTGGGCGGCGATCTCGGGAGCACCTCCCGCTCCGGGTAGGCGCACCTTGGGCTGGTTGTAGTCCGGCCCGATCACCGTTGTGTTCAGGTTGCCGAACCGATCTATCTGGGCGGCGGACAGATACCCGACATCGATGTGGCCGCCCTGCAGCCAGTAGTTGAAAACCTCGGGAACCGACACCACGGAATCAGCAGTTTCCGCGAGCTCTCCGTCACCGATCGACAGCGGCAAGCGGTAGGGCTTGGCGCCGAGCGGCCCGGCTTCGTAGATGAGGAACAGGTTCGGAGCGTGGGTATTGCGGGCCAGGTTGGCGACCGTGCTGGGAATGCCGATCCCCACGAAGCACGACATACCGTCCCGGAGGAGACGTGCCCCCACCACAGACATGATCTCGTCGGCGGTCCACACCGGCACCCGGTCGGCCACGTCAGGCGCCCATGACCGACTCGTCCAGCCAGGCCAAGAAGGCGTCCCGATCCCGGCTCACTTCGGGCCACTTGCGATACCAGTCGTTATCACGCTCGTAGTGGTCCTGCACGTAGGAGGGCCAGGCGCCCCCGGGGACCTCGCACACCGCCGTCACAGCCATGGAGGGAATGACGAAATCGCCGGGGCGGCGCTCCAGAACGTCGACGACCTCCTCCACCGTGACGACGACTTGACGAGACGCCATGACCACCTCCCGGAATACTCCGGATATCCCCCAGACCTGCACGTTGCCGGCCCGGTCGGCCCGCTGGGCGTGGAGAATCCCCGTGTCTGGGTTGAGGGCGCGCACCGCCGCCACCGGCTCCCCGGTGAATGGGCAGTCGACGAACCGTACGTGAGGGGCGATCTCGCCGAGCGAGGTTCCCAGGTAGCCCTTCATGACGGTGAAAGGCATCCCGGAGGCTCCGGCCACATACCGGTTGGTCAGACCGGCGTGGCTGTGTTCCTCCAACTCGATGGGCACCGGCCAGCCGTTCTCTACCGCATCCCGGAAGCGGTACAGCGAACCGACCCCCGGGTTTCCGCCCCAAGAGAAGAGCAGCTTGCGGACGCATCCGGCCCCGATCAACTGGTCGTAGATGAGGTCCGGGGTCATCCTCGACACGGTCAGGTTGCGCTTCCGCTGGCGGATGATCTCGTGACCGGCGGCAAACGGGATCAGATGGGTGAAACCCTCCAGCGCAACAGTGTCCCCGTCCTGCACGTATCTGAAAATGGCATCGCTGAGACCCAGGTGTTCGGCCATACCTCGAAGTTCGGTTCGGCAACTCCCGCCCGCCGCCAAGCGCCTAGGACCGGAGACCAGGTGGGTGGCGGTCATGTTAGGCGCCGCGCGTTCCGACCTGGCGTCAGACCTGGACTCCAACTGGTAGCTGAGAAGACCGACGACTACCGACTACCGACTACCGACTACCGACTACCGACTACCGACTACCGACTACCGACTACCGACTACCGACTACCGAGATAGTCGAGCAGGTTCGCTTCGTAGCGGCTCGGGTAATCGTCCCAGGCGTCGCTGTGGGCACAACCCTCGTAGACGGTGACCTGCGGCGGGTGCCGGAGCTGCGAACGGATCCGGTGCAGATGGCTGATCGGGATACGGTCGTCGATGTCACAATGAGCCAGACCGATCGCGTACGGGTACCGAGCGGCGTCCTCCGCCGGGCGCACGCTGTCCACATCCACGCCATTGGTGAGGCGGGCCATCAGAACCACGCCCGGGCGCAAAGCTGACGCCAGCCAGGAGGGCGCCGAGGTACGCCGGGCCACTTCCTGCACGACCAGATCGGACAGGGTGGCGAAGGCCGAATCGGCGAATACCCCGGCGACGGCGGGTTCGCGCCGGCCGGTCATCAAAGCGATGGCGCCGCCGTAGGAGTTGCCGTGCAGGAAGATGGCGCCGGGTCGAGCGCCGCGTTCCCGAATCACGTAGTCGACCGCCCCCAGCAGGTCGTCACTCTCGTGTATCCCGGCCCCCATCTGGGCGGCGTCAGACTCGCCATGGCCGCGCAGGTCGAAGGCGAGGACCGAATAGCCGTTGGTGACCAGGGCGGGGACCATGCCCAGCATGGAACTGCGGGTGCTGTCGATACCGTGGGTCCGGATCACGACCCCTTGAGGATCCTGGGCGGGCATCCACCATCCGCGCAGCGTGATATCGGGCCAACCACGCGGGGAGAACTCTACGTCCTCGTAGTCCAGGGCAAAGTCCCCGGGGCTCTGCTCAAGAGGTTTGGCCTCCGCACCGAGGGCGCTGTCCGCGATGTAGTAGGAAACAGAAAGGTAGATCAGCGTCAAGACCGCCACGGGCACGACGGTACGTCTGACCCACTTCGACGACCTGCGTACGGCGCCATCCCGCCGCCACGGAACCCTGCTCGACCATCCAGACACTAGGCGACGAGTTTAAGAGACTGCTCAGAACCGCACGAGCATCGTCCCGTAGGCCCGACCGGCAAGCGAGAATCCCATCTCCGACAACCGCGGCCCACCGTCCCCTTTCTTGTCAGCAGTCTTCAAGGAGTTCGTCCCAGATTCGAGCGGGGGTTGTCACCCGGCCGGCAACTCGGAGTCGCGTGCCGGGATGACCTACCTGGCCGTGTAGCCGCCGTCGATGGCAAGCACCGAGCCCGTCATCCACTCGCTCTCGTCCGAGGCCAGGAAAGCCACAGCCGACGCTACGTCGGAGACCGTTCCGAGGCGGGGCCAAGGGGTCAGATCGTGTTCGGGATTGTTCCCCATGACCGACCGAGAAAGGGAAGTCTCGACGAAGCCGGGAGAGACCGCGTTGACCCGGATCCGCTCGTCGGCGTAGTCGATGGCCAACTGGCGGGTGAGTCCGATCACCGCTCCCTTGGAGGCGGAGTAGGCAGGCTCGGCGGCCAACCCGACCATCCCGGCGATCGACGCGACGTTGACGATGCTCCCGCCCGACCCGGCCCGCACCATGTGGCCGATCGCCACCTTGCATCCGAGCCAGACGCCCTTGAGGTTGGTGGCGATGGTCGAGTCGAACTCGGCTTCGGTCTCATCGAGGATCGTCCGGTGACCGTGCCAGATCCCCGCGTTGTTGACCATGATGTCCAGCCCGCCCAACTCCGTCGCCGCGGTAACCGCCATGGCCTCCATGTCGGACGCCCGGCTCACGTCGGTCTCCACGAAGACGGACACTCCCCCGGCCGCCCGGATCAGATCCACGGTCGATGCGTAGCCGCCGTCCTCGTGAAACCCATCACGAGAATGCGGGCGGAGGTCCGCGGCCAGTACCCGGGCACCCTCCACCGCCAGACGGCGGGCGACGGCCCTGCCGATCCCGGAACTTGCACCGGTCACCACGGCGACCTTGCCCTCGAGAGGGCTGGCGACCCGTGGCTCGGCGGTGTTCCGTGACGCTTCCTCGATCACCGGCCTATCCACGGTTGCCGGCGTGGACCGGAGACCCGGGGCCGGAAGGCCGCGATCGGGAAAGGACCGACCCGGGGCTCAGAACCTCTCCTCGACGAAGGTCTGGTCCGTGATGGGGGGGCGGACATAACCGACGCCTGACTGGCGTTCGGGCAGTTCGATGTCATCCCAAGGCACATCCTCGTAAGGAATCTGCCCCAGGAGATGGGCGATGCAGTTGAGGCGGGCCCGCTTCTTGATGTCGGCGTTCACTACGTACCAGGGCGCCTGCTTGATGTCGGTGTGGGCGAACAGGATG
>JAPOQZ010000069.1 GCA_026710435.1 bacterium
GTTATCGGGCTCGGTCCGAACCTGTTCTACGGCACCGGCATTCCCGCCGCCATCCTGATCCTGCGCGCCAAGGGCTCCAAGCCTGCGGAGCGGCGGGGCAAGGTGCTGTTCATCAACGCAGACCGCGACTACGGCGAGGGCCGCGCCCAGAACCATCTACGCCCTCAGGACGAGGAGAAGATCACCGCCACCTACCGGAACTTCGCCGATGTCGACGGCTTCGCAAGAGTCGTCACCCTCGACGAGTTGGCCGACAACGACTTCAACTGCAACATCCGCCGCTACGCCGACAACGCCCCACCACCCGAACCACACGACGTCCGCGCCCACCTCCACGGCGGCGTACCCATGACCGAGATAGACGACGCCAAAGACCTACTCGAACGAGCCGGCCTCGACCCGGACACCCTGTTCGCCGACCGGGGCGACGGCTACGCCGACTGGCGCCACACGGCAACGTCCACCGACGGGCGAGACGCTGCACACCGGATCATCAACCAAGCCGTCGCTCAAAGGGCCGCCAACAGTCCATGGCCGCAGTGGTGGGCCGAGATCGTCGAGCCCTTGCTCCGCCAACTCCCCGACGATGGCCTCCGCGTCGGTCAGCGCCGCCAACTTGTGAAGGACTTCAGAGATCATATGGTTGCTGCCGGTGTCGACCGCTTCGCTGGCGCTGGCATGGCTGCCACTTGGTGGGAAGAGAGCTTCCACGAGCTTCAAACCGCCGCCAGCCGAGGCTGGAAAGCGGTGATCGACGCCTGGCTCACCACCACCGAAGCCAGCCAAGACGACAAGAACGCCCCCCACCTGGCCGACCAGACCGTCATCAAACTCCTCGCCGGACCCCAACTGGCCGAACGAACCCACCTCGCAGACGAACACGTCCGACTGGACGCCAAGATCAAGACCGTGTCCGACCACTCCTTGACCCTGGCCAAGATCAAGGCACTCAAGTCGGCGCGGGCCAGGGCCAAGAAGAAACTCAAAGCCATCGATGCCTCACTGCTCGCGACAGCCCGCCAGACCCTTAATGCGATGCCACCCGCCGACGCCCCCACCCAAGCCATCGGCGTGCTCCGCAGCCGGATCGAGAAACTCGTGACCGACCACACCGCCACCATCGAACGCAGCATCCTCGCCTGGTACGATAACCTCACCAACAAATACGGCACCACCCTCCGCCATCTCGAAACCCAACGAGATACCGCCACCGCCCGCCTCAACCAGCACCTCAAGGATCTAGGGTATGGGTAGTTGGACGCGGGACCGTCTAGGCAATCATGCCGAGATCAGAGCAAGAATCGGGTGGAGAGGGCTGTCAGCTAACGAGTACGTTGAGCGCGGCCCGTTCTTGATCGCAGGCAAGCACATAATCTCGGGTGCGGTCGATTGGGACGCCTGCGATCACGTGACCGAATACCGATATCGAGAATCACCGGAGATAGCTCTCCAAGTAGGTGATGTAATTGTCTCGAAGGACGGCACGATTGGGCGCGTTGCTCGCATAGATTCGCTACCAGGTCCAGCAACTTTGAATGGGACCATGATGCTTGTGCGGTCAATGGGGCGTCTTGACCATCGATACCTGTCTCAGCTACTCAATGGTCCCTCGTTCAAGAAGCTTGTGGAAGAACGGATATCTGGCAGCTCAGTACCCCACCTATTCCAACGCGATCTGTCTACGCTTCCCATCAGCGTGCCCCCGTTGGAGGAGCAGCGGCGGATCGCAGATATCCTTGATACGATCGACGAAACCATCCAAGCCACCGAACGCGTTATCGGCAAGCTTCAGTTGGTGCAGTCAGGACTCATAGATCGGTCCTTTAGCCCCTCCGAAGGTCCTCCCACCGAACTTGGAGTTGTTTGCTCGGCTCCTGGCGAATACGGCTGTGTAGCTGCTGCAGAGCAACGACGCGCTGGATGGCCACGCTATGTCCGGATCACAGACCTGACGGACAGTGGAACATTGCGGGCGGATTCTGAAATGGGGGTATCCCCTTCCGTAGCGCAGAAGGCGATACTTCATCCTGGCGACATCGTGTTCGCTCGTAGCGGAGCGACTGTGGGAAAGACCTACCTGTACGATCCGGCCGATGGACTGTGCGCCTTTGCTGGCTATCTGATCCGGTTCCGTCCCGACCCAACGAAGGCTCTACCCGAGTTCGTACGATGGTGGACGCACAGTAGCTTGTACTGGCGATGGATTAAGGGAACGATGCGGGAGGGCGCGCAACCGAACATCAACGCTCGGGAATACGCCAAGGCCGTCCTTCCCCTCCCATCAATCGAAGAGCAGAAGTTGATCGTTGGCTCCATCGTCGAAGTCGATGCCAAGATCAAGGCTGAGCGAAGATGTCGAGAGAAGCTTCGGCAACTCCGTTCGGGTCTCGCGGCTGACCTCCTGACAGGAAAGATCCGATCGGTGACGGTATGACATTGGGTCCAGAGTGGGAACTGGTCGAGCGACCGCTTCTCAAACATCTGGCCTCACTCGGTTGGGAAACGCTGGTCTGGTCGGAGCGACAGCTAACCGACAACGTCGCCCGGATGTCGGATCGTGATGTGCTTCTTGAGCAGAGGCTTCGTTCGGCATTGGGAAAGATCAACCTTGGCCCGGCTGGCGAGCAGTGGCTCGACGAGACTCGGATCAAGGCGGCGATTGCGGAGCTGGGGGCAATGCCGGCGGGGACCAAGTTGCTTGAAGCCAACCGGTTGTCGACCGATCTGTTGTTGGGTGGGGTGACAGTTGAGGGGCTCGAGGGGTGGGATGGTGGCCGGGATCAGACCATCAACTACATCGACTGGGACGATTGGTCGGCTAACGATTCCCTGGCGGTGTCGCAGTTCCCTGTTGCCACGCCGGGGCAGGCGCCGAACATCCGGCCGGATGTGACGTTGTTCGTCAATGGTGTCCCGTTGGTGGTGATCGAGGCCAAGCCACCCGGTAACGACAGTGGCATTACGGACGCGATCGATCAACTCCGCCGTTATGCCAACCAGCGCGGCACCGAGGTCCCTGAAGGAGCGGAACAGTTGTTCTGGACGAATCAGATCACGGTCGCGACCACCGGTGAGCGGGCCGAGGCGGCGTCGTTCTCGGCCCTGCCCGAGCACTATCTGGCTTGGAAGGACCCGTACCCGTCCACGATCGGGGAGGTGGCCGCCTCCCTTGGTAAGCCTGAGGAAGCGGTGACTCAGCAGGAGTTGCTTGCGGCGGGGATGTTGTCACCTGAGCGTTTGTTGGACATTGTCCGGCATTTCACGCTGTTCGTGGAGGCCGGCTCTGGTCGCACGGTCAAGATCGTTGGCCGTTACCAGCAATACCGGGGCGTTCACAAGGCGATGCGGCGGTTGCTCACCGGCGAGACCAAGGCTATGAACGGCGAGGTCGACCGTCGGGGCGGGATCATCTGGCACACCCAGGGGTCGGGTAAGAGCTTGACCATGGTGTTCCTGATCCGGGCTATGCGGAGCCACACACAGCTACGGAGGTTCAAGAGCGTCCTTGTCACGGATCGTACCGACCTCCAGCGCCAACTCCGAGACACCGCCGCTCTGGTCGGTGAGACCATCAAGGTGGCTCGGATCGCGGCTGAGGTCCGGGAGTTGCTGGCCCAGCCTGGTCCAGGTGTGGTGATGGCGATGATCCAGAAGTACCGGGACACCTCCTCTGGCAGCAGCGATGGCCTGAATGAGTCGGAGACGTTTGACACGTTGAACGATTCGGAGTCGATCCTGGTGATGGTCGACGAGGCGCATCGTTCTCATGGGTCGGTGTTGCATGCCAACTTGATGAACGCCCTGCCGAATGCAGCCCGGATCGGTTTCACCGGTACTCCGATCATCATGGGCAAGCGGAAGAAGACGTTGGAGATCTTCGGGGGCTACCTCGACCGGTACACGCTCACCGAGTCCGAGGCCGACGGATCGACCGTGCCGATTCTCTACGAGGGGCGAACCACCGATGCCGCCGTCAAAGGTGCCTCGAAGATGGACGATTTGTTCTACCGGTGGTTCTTCGATCTCACCGACGATCAACGAGCGACCCTCCAGCAGAGGTATGCCACCACCGCGAAGGTGCTCGAAGCACCGGAGTTGATCGCGGCCAAGGCCAAAGACATCCTCCGCCACTACATCGGGACGGTGATGCCCGGCCGTTTCAAGGGCATGATCGTTGCCACCAGTAGGAGAGCGTGCCTGCGGTACTACGAGGCATTGAACACCGCTCGTGATGAACTGGTGGCCGAATTCGACCAGTACCGATTGCGTATGACCAGCGGGTCGGGCGGATCGCGCGATCCTGACGACTCGCTCATACGCGCGGCGTCACGTCAGGTCGAACTGATCCGCGACCTCAAGTTCGCGCCGGTCATCTCTGGAGACCACAACGACCCGGCGCACTATTTGCGATGGACCGACAAGTCCCAGCAGGAGGGACGCATCGACCGGTTCAAACTCCCGTTGGGACCCGCCGGCGAGAAAGAGTCTCCGCTGGCGCTGCTGGTCGTGAAGTCGATGCTGCTGACCGGGTTCGACGCGCCACAGGCCCAGGTCCTCTACCTGGACCGGCTGATCCAGGAAGCCGAGTTGCTCCAAGCCGTCGCCCGTGTCAACCGGACCGCGCCGAAGAAGTTCCACGGGTTGGTGGTCGACTACTACGGCGTGTCCGCTCAACTTACCCGGGCCCTCGCTGCTTACTCCAATGCCGAAGGCGAGATCGTCGATCCTGATGTCGACGGCGCGCTCCGCCCGCTCACCACCGAAATCGAGAAGCTGGAGCCGCAACGCCAACGGGTCCGCCAGGTCTTCGTCCAGCGCGGCATCGATCCGGTCCCGATCGACCACGTGATCGAAGATTGTGTCCAGTTACTGGCTGACGAACGCCTTCGGGCCGAGTTCGACGTTGCGCTGCGGACCTTTCTCATCACCTTCGACACGGTTCTGCCCAGGCCTGAGGTGCTGCCTTTCGTCGAGGATGTGAACCTCTTCGGCGAGATCCAGATCCGGACCCGCCGCCGCTACCGCGACACACCCGACGGTGACTTCGACCCCTACAAGTATCAGGAGAAGGTCCGCCGCCTGATCGACGAGCACATCACCGTGCTGGACCTAAGCCAGAAGATCAAACCGCTTAGGATCACCGATCCCGCCTTCCGCAAGCACATCGAGGAGATGGGCTCGGACCGTGCCAAGGCCTCGGAGATGGAACACGCTGTCCGCCACCACATACGAGCGCGTATCGATGAAGATCCCGTCTACTACACCAAGCTATCGGAACGAGTCGATGAGATCCTCGAGCGGCTCGAGGACCGGTGGGACCAGATCGCGTTCGAGTTCGAAGAGATCATTGACGAGATCAACGCCGGCCGCGCCGACGAAGACGACACCGGCCTCGATCCGGCCACCGAACTCCCGTTCCACAACCAGATGGTCGAGAAGGTCGCCTCCTCTCAGGCCGACGCCAGCGAGCGGCTCATCCAGCTCACGACCCGGCTTGTGGCCAAGATCCGCCGGATCATCGGCGCCGTGGGCTTCTGGGACAACGCCATCAAGCAAGACGAGCTGCGCAAGGCCATCAAGCTGATGCTTGACGACAGCGACCTGTTCCCCTTCTCAAGCCTCGACGAGTTGGCCACCGAACTAGTCGCCCTCGCCAAGGCCAACCAGCACCGCCTGTCATGACCATCGCTGCAGTCACTGCCCTCCACGATCTCCCGGAGTTGGTCGTCGGAGACCTCACCTTCCAGGTAGCCCTACCCCGCCAACGCAAGACAATCGAGATAGTCGTCGAGCGCGACGCCTCTCTGGTTCTAAAGGCTCCGCCAGCCGTAACGATCGAACGAGCCATCAGGTTCGTCAAAGACAAGCGCCAGTGGGTCTACCGCAAACTCGTCGAGAAAGACGCCCTGTCCGGCCCACCCGTCGTGAAGCGGTTCGTCGAGGGCGAAGGGTTCGCCTACCTCGGCCGCAACTACCGCCTCACACTCACCCCAGAAGGGACCGGAGTACGCCTAGACCGAGGCCGCTTCGACCTCCCTGCTGACCAGGTCGATCAGGGAGCCGAGTCCATGCGCCGCTGGTACATCGATGCTGGCACCCAATGGCTCCGAAAGAGGATTCGCCCCTGGGCCGCACGTCTGGGTGAGGAATCCGTAGCCGTTGAAGTCCGCGACCTAGGTTTCCGCTGGGGCTCCGCCCGCCCTCATCCAGGCCCCCAGCACATCAACATCCACTGGGCCACCCTCCAACTCCCCCCAACCCTCATCGACTACGTCCTAGTCCACGAACTAGCCCACCTGCGCGAGGCGAACCACACCCCCGAGTTCTGGTCCACCGTCGACGGCCTCATGCCCGGCTATCAGATCCCCAAGGCCATGCTGGCCGCAGCAGGCAGGGACGTCTGGCTCGGTCAAACTGTGGTTGCTCCTACACGTTGAGTGATGTCCCATTGAATGACCTCAGTATGAACCAATCTGTCGTGGGCCGAACTGCGGCCATGGCTTCGACCCCGTGTGCCTCGGGTGGCGTTCCCAGGACTTATCGAACCAGACATCCGGAGGCTTCTGGGTAGTAAGCAAATACACCGAAACTCACAGATCGTCTGCGATAATCAACGCCTTGGTCACACTGTCCACTGGAGCGGGCCTCCCGGACCCAGAGCACATCTGCACTTGGAAGGTTGAGAGGAGGCTGTCTCCCCTCAATGATTCTTCGGACAGTATTACTTATAGCTGCGGACCTCAGCCAACGCGAAAACGGAGGGCAAGAATGCCAATCGACTTCACGGAATTCCAATACTCTAATGATCAACTACCGATCCATCCTAAGGAGATCTTTTCTGCATTGAGCCGTCGTGCTCCCGGCTTCGGCTATCTCAGAGACGTTCAAGGTCAAGTGCTCGATCGGTGGTATCTAAGAAGAAACGATCGGGACATTTCGATCAAGATGAATACTGGAACTGGCAAAACGGCTGTTGGATTCCTAATGTTATTGAGCAGTATTAGAGAAGGCTATTCACCCGCTCTCTATGTAACACCTGATAACTATCTGGTAAGGCAAGCCGGACAACAAGCAGATAATCTTGGTATTCTATGGACAGATGATCCGGATTCAAGCGCCTACCTATCGGGTGATGCCATCGGTATAGTTAATGTGTACCGCTTAGTGAACGGACGGTCCATTTTCGGCGGGCCATCGGGAAGACTCACACATCCCGTGCCGATTGGTGCTCTGGTAATTGATGATGCACACGCATGTGTTAGTACGATCGAGCAACAGACTACGGTCACAATACCAAATCACCATAAAATCTATCAGAAGAGTTTACAACTCTTCCGGCCTGACCTTCGTATCCAGTCACATTCACAGCTATTGGATCTTGAGAATCAGGAACCCGGGTTAGTAATGCGCATCTCTATATCGACGTGGTTGGATCGACACCGGAACTTGATCGAGATCATCAATCCATATCAGAATGACGAAATACTACAATTCAGTTGGCCCTTCGTACGGAATATCTTGCCTTCATGCCAAGGGCTTTTTTCGAGTGATACCTTTGAGATTCGCCCGTTTTGTCCACCGACGAGTATGATAAGTAGTCTCGAGCAAGTGGAGCGTCGTATTTTCCTTACAGCTACGCTTCCGGATGATAGCGTTCTGATAACTCACTTCGGGGCTTCGGAAGAGAGTGCCTGTAATCCCGTGACGCCGAGGAGTGCCGCTGACATTGGTGATCGTCTAATACTTGCTCCTTTGGAGCTAAATCCGGTAGCGCACGAGCTGCATATCCGCGATGTAGTCCGACGGCTTGCCAAGAACTACAACGTCGTTGTCTTAGTCCCGAGTTATCGTCGAGCAGACGTATGGAAGGACTACGCTGACAGAATCGCAGGCAAAGACGAGATTGATGCCGCCGTCATGGTGTTGCGATCTGATTCTCGCGCAGGTCTTACAGTGCTCGTAAATAAGTATGATGGTATTGACTTACCGGGGGATCCCTGTCGAGTACTCGTTATAGATGGTGTACCTGAGGCCATTACGAACTCTGAGCGCCGTGAAGCTGAAGTTCTGGGCGGAAGCGATCTAATTGCCTTCCGCAAGCTGCAGCGTATTGAGCAGGGCATGGGACGTGGAGTTCGAAGTGCCGAGGACTATTGTGTTGTGTTGCTGATGGGAAGTAGTCTAACGCGAGTTTTGGCCAGACCCCACATGCGGGATAGGCTCGGTCCAGCCACGCGAGCACAACTCGATCTATCGATGGCGCTTGTGGCTAAGATCGAAGGACAGGGATTGCAAGAAGTCGTGGACGTTATCGAACAGTGCCTCAGCCGTGATCCGGGATGGCTTGCCTTGAGCCGTAACTGTCTCTCTGGGATCGAATACCCATCTGGATCAATCGAACCGTTCGCCGTCTCCTTCCGTCGAGCCTTCGATGTGTCGGTTACTTCACAGTACGGGGCAGCAGTCCGGGACATAAGTGACGCGATTAACTTGGTGACAGATACTACAACGAAAGGCTGGCTGCAGGAGTTACTTGCGGCTTATATGCAGTCAATAGATCCGCCACAGGCTCAGCATGTCCTCGCCGGTGCCATCCAACATAATCGGCGAGTGTTGAGGCCTAACACTGGTGTCGACTACCGTCGGATATCGTCGGGAGTGGATCAATCCGAGGCGGCATATAATGCCCTTGTCGGGCAATTCGAGGATGCCAATAGTCTAATCCTCGGGTTCCGAGACCTAGCGGAGAGGCTGGCTATTGGTACGCGCGCACCTGTATTCGAGGATGCAATAGAGAAGTTGGGTACGTTACTTGGATTCCAGTCACAGCGACCTGAGCGGGATACAGGAAAGGGCCCGGATAATCTTTGGTGTCTTGGAAGGCTGAGATTCCTAGTTGTTGAGTGCAAGAGTGAGGCAAAGTCGGATGTGTGGAAGCGGGATGCCGGACAACTCGCGCAATCCATGAACTGGTTCATAGACAAATACGATAATACGTGCAAAGCGATGCCTGTCTTAATCCATCACAGTGGTCACCACGCATCCGACGCAACACCCCCAAGTGGCGGCCGTGTCATCGACAAGCGCCGCTTAGGCGACCTGCGTAAGTCGTTTGACCAATACGGTCGGACGCTGGCGGCCCGATGGCCTTTTGACAGTGAGGACGTTCGACAAGTCTTGCAGTATCAGAATCTGATGGGCACGGTGTGTGTTGACCGCTACACACGCGGGCTTGCCTAGGTCGCAGGTTAGGTGGCACGTGTGGGTGCCTGCGAAGTGTGCGGTTAGCTAGACATGTTGTGTTCCGGCAGGCTAGGACACATAGGTGACCGCGCTTAGCTATGGGACGGATGGGGACTTGTGATCGGACAGGCGCAGAACCTCGTTCGAACCGATCCACGGGTCCGCTCCCGAGTACACGGGCCAGCGGCGGGTCAACCCGATCGCGTCGATCGAAGCGGTGCGCATGATGCTGGACCACCTGGGCGAGCATCAAGCCGCGGACGCCGTCGGCGCGGCGATCGCTGAGATCCGGGTCGAAGGCGAGGTGGGAACCCGGGATATGGGCGGTGCCAACACCACCGATGAGGTCGGCGCCGCCAGAGCCGACCGGATCCGCGGAGGAGCGGTGGTACACAGCAGTAGGTACCAAGTGGCTCCGGAAGAGAATCCGTCCGTGGGTCGCCAGTCTCGGGGAGGAATCTGTAGCCGTCGAAGTTAGCGACCCTCGGATTCCGCTGGGATTGACGCTTTACATCTGTCTTACAGCATGTGTACCTTAGGTCCTGAAAGCCCCGGAACCGTCCCTGCCTCGGCAAACGGCCGGGGTTACGCCTTTCGAGAGCCGTCCTTCGCCACCGGCGTGCGAGTACGCGTGACACTGCCGATCGTCATAGCCATTGTTCCGAACATCGGGCAATCTGCCCTGCCGGATGTGGGCGCGGACGGAGAAGTGTTCGGAATCGTCCGGAGAGTGGCTACACGAGGGCCTTGAACCTGGTGCGAGGAGAGGGTACGTTGACGGGTATGGAGACCAAGCACAAACCCGATGTCGAAGAGGCGCCGAAGCTCTACGCCATAGTCGTGGGCGGTAGCAATGGACAGATGGACCCTGAGTTCGCCGCTGCCCTGCAGGAATACTGCGACGCCAGGGACAACGATGCGAACGGCTGGGACAAAAACCCTGAGGACAAGGAGGAGGCTCTTGAGGAGCTGGGCAGGCTCTTCGCTGAGTGGCAGGAGGAGAACGGGGCATTCACTGAAGAGGAGATGGCCCGAGCACGCGCGCTGAAGTCCGGTGTCTACCTTCGTTCTTGATACTGGGAAGCTCATCGCCGTAGACCGGCGTAGCAGGGATGTGCTCTCGACCCTGCACTCAGCCTTCGCCGATCGTGACTCCGTTCTCGTGCCCGTCGGGGTGATCGGTCAGGCATGGAGCGAGCCCGGAACCGTGGCCGTCGCTACTGCTAGAGCGAGGAGTCGCGGCAACGAAGTTGTAGTCCTCACATCTGATGGGGACGACTTGCGAACGCCGGTCTCCACGTTGAAGTCGATCACACGGATCGCAGAAGTGTGAGAACTGCTGAGACACTCGGTTTACCATCCGTTCCGAGACAGTGACGATGCGAGCGCCGGGCGTACACTCGGAGGCGACGACTGCACGTTGAGAAGAGTCGAGAAACACAGGTTTCCGAAGGCTGGGGATGAACAGACATAGATTGGTCGGGCTCATCGACCAGGGTGAGAGTTCGACCTTGGAGTTCAAGCGGGATGGCCTCTCGATCCAGAGTCTCGTCATGGAGTTGGTCGCTTTCCTCAACCTGGAGGGAGGCACCGTCCTGATCGGTGTTGAGGATGACGGCAGCATTTCGGGTACCTCGCGTGCAGGTGTCGAGGAGTGGGTGGCCGAGGCCTGTCGTACGAAGATCGAGCCACCGGTCGTGCCGTTACTGTCGTGGACGAGAAACGCGGAAGCAGGCCTAGACGTGCTGGCCGTCGGTGTGACCTCTGGACCTGACAAGCCCTACGCACGTGTACACCATCAGCGCAGGACCTACTACATCCGGGTTGGTAGCACGTCGCGGGAGGCGAGCCAGGACGAGCTGGGGAGGATGTTCCAGGCGTCGGGCCGCCTGCGCTACGGCGAGAAGCCCGTACCGGGCACCAACTTCGAAGCTCTGGATCCTCGGCGTTTGCACGACTACCTAACCCGTGTCCTGGAAGGGGAGGCCCCGAGACGCGATGACGTAAATGGATGGGAGACGCTGCTCCGCAACATTGAGATCATGACCATCTCTGCCGGGCAGTGTGTCGCGACCATCAACGGCATGGTTCTCTTCGGGAGGCGGCCCGGCAGGTACGTCCCCCAATCCGGAATCCGGGCTATCTGTTATCCGGGAACCGATCCTGACTACGCAACTCGCGCCGATGAGGATCTGCGTGGGCCGATGGTTCCGCTCGGCGCCGAGGATGGTTCGTTGATCGAGCCAGGGCTGGCCGACCGAGCTTGGGACTTCGTGCGCCGTAACACGACGCCTACGGCGCATCTGGAAGGACCTCGCCGGGTCGACCGGTGGGAATACCCGGAGGCTGTGGTTCGCGAGGCTGTCGTGAATGCGCTCGTCCACCGTGACTACAGCATTGCCGGTACCGATATCATGCTCGCCATTTTCTCGGACCGTATGGAGATCGTGAGTCCAGGCCGTCTACCCAACACGATCACCGTTGAGGGAATGAAGGCAGGCGCTCGCTACGCTCGCAACCAGACGTTGGTCAACATCATGCGGGACTACAAGTACGTGGACGCGCGCGGCATGGGCGTGCGTAACAAGATCATTCCGGGTATGCGGGCTCACAACGGTACGGAACCCGATCTCGTGGAAGAGGAGTATCGCTTCACAGTGCGCCTATGGAAGAGTGAGAAGTCCCGTACATCGTTCTCTCATCGGAGTGAGTGATCGTGTTGGTCCCGAGGATCACTTGCCACGATCCCACTCGGCCCGGGTGGATTTCCTCTTGATAGACCGACGGTTTTAGCCGTCCTATCCGGCGGTGTTACGGTGCCGCAGGTATCGCGAGTGAAGGGTCTTCGGCGTGTATCGGATAGCTGTCATTCCGGCGGATGGTGTGGGTCCGGAGGTATCGGAGGAGGCGGAACGGGCCCTTCGGGCGGCCGCTCGGGGTCACGACTTCGACGTTGAAACTGAGTGGTTCGACTGGGGATGCGATCGTTGGTTGGCCGACGGGAAGATGATGCCGGATGATTATCTCGACATCCTGGCGGGGTTCGATGCGATCTTCCTGGGATCGGTGGGCGACGTGTCGAAGATGCCGGACCACCTGTCGCTGGAGTTGATACTGGGCATACGGCGGGGGTTCGACCAGTACGTCAACTTGCGTCCCATACGTTTGTACCCGGGGGTGAGCACGCCGATCCGGACCGCCACCGCCGAGACTCTGGACATGGTGGTGATCCGGGAGAACACCGAAGGGGAGTACGCGGCCCAGGGCGGGATCTTCAAGACCGGGACCCCCGATGCGGTGGCATTGCAGACTGCCGTGTTCACCCACAAGGGATGCGAGCGGGTAATGCGCTACTCGTTCGAACTGGCTCGGCAGCGTTCCAAGCTGGGTTCCGAAGCCCCGGTGGGGAGAGTCACCAACTGCACCAAGTCGAATGCCCTCAACTACTCGATGGTGTTCTGGGACACGGTGTTCGACGAGGTGGCGGCAGACTTCCCCGACGTGGAGACGGACATGGCGCTGGTGGACGCCCTGTCGATGTGGATGGTGAAGAACCCCGAGTGGTTCGACGTGATAGTGGCTTCCAACCTGTTCGGCGACATCATCACCGATCTGGGTGCCATGCTGCAGGGAGGCATGGGCTTCGCCGCCGGCGGGAACGTCGATCCTGAGCACCGGTTCCCGTCGATGTTCGAACCGATTCACGGTTCCGCTCCCAAGTACACGGGCCAGCGGCGGGGCAACCCGATCGCGTCGATCGAAGCGGTGCGCATGATGCTGGACCACTTGGGCGAGCATCAAGCCGCGGACGCCGTCGGCATGGCGATCGCTGAGGTCCTGGTGGAAGGCGAGGTCGGCACCCGTGACATGGGCGGTACCAACACCACCGACGAGGTCGGCGCTGCCATAGCCGACCGGATTCGCTGAGGGTCGTGTCCTGAAATGGGGGAGTACGCATGACGAAGTTCCCGTTCATCAGCGACGAGCGCCGCAAGGAGATGCTGTCGCCGCAACCCGGCCGGGTACGGGTGGTCATAGACACCGACGCGGCCAACGAAGTCGACGACCAGTTCGCCATAACGTGGGGGTTGCTGTCACCAGACCGGCTTGACATCGAAGCGATCGTGGCTGCGCCATTCTCGCGGGCCTACTTCAGGGAGCCGCTCCTGGCGGCGGCCCGGGCGAACGTCGACGACTCGACAGCCGCCGAGGTCGACGACATCGCAGCTTGGGCTCACCGGCTGAGGGCCGCCGGTATCGACCCGGAGAATGTCCCCTTCGAGACGGTGGCCGAGGGCATGGAGATGTCCTTTGCGGAGATCGGCACCATCATGGGCTGGCTCGGCATGTCATCGGAGGGAGTGGCCTTCCGGGGAGCCGACCGGTTCATGGAGTCACCGGACGACATCGTGGACAGCGAGGGCGCCCGCCGCATCATCGAAGCAGCCATGGCGGACGACGATCGACTCCTCCATGTCGTGGCGATCGGTGCTCTCACCAACATCGCTTCGGCGCTCCTGATGGAACCGGAGATCATCACCCGGATGGTGGTGTCATGGACATCCGGGTATCCGACCTTCGTGAGGTTCAGCAACTCCCCATCCATGAACCTGGTCCAGGACCAGCACGCCTCCCGTCTACTGTTCGACTCCGGTGTGCCGCTCCTGTACCTGCCGGGCTATTACATAGGCGAGCAACTCGTGATGTCGCTGCCCGAGTCGGAACGGTGGGTCAACGGCCGGGGAGAGATCGGGAAATACCTCCACTACCTGTACACGAACAACCGCCTGAGGGCACAGCGACTAGTCGAGCCCTTCCCGGGCCAGTCCTGGGTGTGCTGGGACTTCATCAACTTCGCATGGCTGATCGACCCGACCTGGGTGCCGACCACCTTCCTCCCGACCCCGATCCTCGACGACGATCTCATCTGGCAGCATCCTCCCGGCCGGCCGCTGATGAGCGAAGCGACCGATATCGACAGGGATGCCGTCTATCGCGACTTCTTCCACAAGCTCGAGCGGCACAGCAAGACGGTGGACAACCTTCCTCAAGGGGTCGGGTTGGCACCGTCGGATGCGGGGTGCTGCTAGGCCGACTTGATACCGGCAGCGGCCTCTAGACCTAGCTCGGAGATGGAGATCTCCCGCATCTCGACCTTGCGGATCTTGCCGGTGACGGTCATCGGGAAGCTGTCTACGAACTTGACGTACTCAGGAACCTTGAAGTGGGCGATACGGCCCCGGCAGAAGTCCTTGATGTCCTCGCCGGTTGCTTCAGCGCCCTCGCGTAGCTTGACCCAGGCTATCACCTGCTCGCCGTACTTCTCGTCGGGGACGCCGATCACTTGAACGTCCTCGATGGCGGGATGCCCGTAGAGGTACTCCTCTATCTCCCTGGGGTAGATGTTCTCGCCGCCCCGGATGATCATGTCCTTGATTCGTCCGACGATGTTCATGTAGCCGTCCGAGTCCATGGTGGCCAGGTCGCCGGAATGCATCCATCCTTCGGAATCGATCGACTCGGTTGTTCGCTCCGGGTCGTTCCAGTAGCCCAGCATGACCGAGTAGCCCCGAGTGCAGAGCTCACCGTCCTGTCCGCGCTCCAGCGTTTCGCCGGTCTCGGGGTCGATGATCTTGATCTCGACGTGGGGATGTACCCGGCCGACGGTGGAAACCCTCCGCTCGATCGAGTCGGTGGTCATCGTCTGGGTGGACACCGGCGACGTCTCGGTCATGCCGTAGGCGATGGTCACGTCGGTCATGTTCATCTCGTTGATGACCTGCTTCATCACCTCCACCGGGCAGGGTGACCCGGCCATGATCCCAGTGCGGAGCGACGACAGGTCGAACGACTCCAGGTCGGGATGGGCGAGTTCGGCGATGAACATCGTCGGCACCCCGTACAGGCTGGTGCACCGCTCGTCCTGCACAGCGGTCAGTACCTGCCCGGGATCGAAGCCAGGACCCGGAAAGACGATCGCCGACCCGTGGGTCGTGCAGGCCAGCGTCCCGAGAACACTTCCGAAGCAGTGGTACATGGGAACCGGTATGCAAACCCGGTCCATCTCGGTGTAGGCACAGGCCTCGCCCACGAAGAAGCCGTTGTTGAGGATGTTGGAGTGGCTGAGGGTGGCGCCCTTGGGGTACCCGGTGGTTCCCGACGTGTACTGGATGTTGATGGGGTCGTCGTGGTGCAGGCCGGCCGCGCGCTCGGCGAGGACCCGGTCCATCCCGTCGTCGACGGGTTCGATCAGGGCACTCCACTCGGGGGTCTCGAGGAAGATAACCCGCTCCAGATCGTCCAGTTCGTCTTCGATCTCGGCGACCATGGCCCGGTAGTCGGAGGACAGGTGCTTCTGCGCCGATACCAGCACCCGGCATCCCGACTGGCCCAGGGCGTACCGAACCTCGTGGGTTCGGTAGGCGGGGTTGATGTTGACCAGGATCACCCCCGCCTTGGCGGTGGCGTACTGGAGCCATACCCACTCGGCGCAGTTCGGGCTCCAGATACCCACCCGGTCACCCACTTCGAGCCCGAGGCGGAGAAGACCCATAGCCAGCATGTCCACCGAGTCATTGAAGGCCCGGTAATCCTGGTGGATCCCCTGATGAACCGAGACCAGAGCGTCCTGCTCCGGGAATCGAGCAACAGTCGCTTCGAGGTTCCTGCCGATCGTCTCCTGCAGCAAGGGCGTCGAAGTATCGCCGCTCGTGTATGCCACACCGGACATCTCGCTCCTCCCGATCGACGGAACAACTGAGGGCACTGTATCAGCCTGCGCGGAGGCAGCCTGCGGCTCAAGTCGCATAGCCCGGAACGCGGATCGCCACCGCTGGTGCACCATCCGACCGAGATCCGTATTCACTCTGTGTACATTGACAATCATGCGCTTAAGCATTCACTTGGACGACGACCTCGTTGCTGAACTCGACCAGCGGGCAGGGCTGGAGCACCGGAACGCCTTCATTGCCGACTTGATCCGGCGAGGCCTCGACTACGAGCGCAGATTGGACGACATCGATGCGTCCCTGGGGGGCATAGCGGACACGGGTCACGACTGGGATGAAGATCCTGGCGGATGGGTCAGAGCACAACGCCAGGGAGACCCTCGCCGTTCTGGCTGAGACGAGAATACTGCTGCTCGGCTCAGGAGGGCTTATCAGAGCTATTCCTCGCACTTCCACCGGGGCTCGGATAGGGAGGTTCAGGCGGGTCGGAACTGCGGACGTCGTCTGTCTCGATCGAGGAGACCGAGGGGAGTCCTGCAGTGGCTGATCTCGGTATCTACTCCGTGGGTCATTCGGTTCACCGGATCGACGCCTTTGTCGGCCTTCTCCATCGGCACCGTGTGGAGGTCGTGACCGATGTGCGAACCTCGCCGTTCTCCCGGTTCAACCCCCAGTTCAACCGCCATGTCCTCGAGAAGGAACTGGAGGCAGCGGGTATCAATTACCTGTTCCTCGGGGAGGAACTGGGCGGAAGGCCTCCCGGTGACGAGTTCTACGACCACGATGGGCATGTGCTCTACGGACGCTTGGCGGAGAGCCCCCTGTTCCGGGCCGGGCTCGCTCGGTTGATCCAGCAGGCCGACCGGTCGCGGGTGGCCATCATGTGCAGTGAGGAGGATCCGGCCGGCTGCCATAGGTTCATCCTCATCACACGGGGCCTCCGCAGTCGCGGTATCGAGGTCACCCATATCAGGGGCAACGGCGACGCAGAGTCCACTGAGGAGATCACCTCGTTCGGCGGCTGGTCAGATCCCGTCTACGAGGAGGAGTCCCTTCTCGATGGATCGCTGAGGAGTTCCTGGAGATCTACCCGACCTGTCTCTCCCGGGAGACGTAGGTAACAACCCGTGATTCCCAAGGATTGGGATCGGGCCACTTGCTCCGACTGGCTTCAGCGATCCGCCTTACGGCGAGGGCGCGCGGCGGACTATGGCCGGAACAGCCATAGACTTCATTCCGTGACCGCGTGAGAGGCGGGATGATCTTCGCAACCATCGCCGGTAACGCCGTTCCGGCTCCGACTTCGCTTGGGGAGGCCTGAGTGCCAAGGGTGCTGGTCCTCGGCGCCTCCGGATACATCGGGAGCCACTTGGTACCCCGGCTGGCGGAGCGAGGCCACGAGGTCCGGGCTGCCGGACGCCGGCCGGAGACACTTCGAGGTCGCGGCTGGACTGGGGTGGAGACGGCACGTGCCGATGCGCTCGATCCACAATCCCTCGGGCGGGTCTTCGACGGTATCGAGGTCGTCTACTACCTGATCCATTCGATGGCTTCGGGGAAGGGCTTCCCTGAACTGGACCGGCAAGCGGCCCTGAACGTACGGGAGGCTGCCGGACGAGCCGGAGTGAACCGGATCATCTACCTGGGTGGCCTACTGCCACGGGAGGCCGCTTCGATGCATCTGGCCTCCAGGCAGGAGACCGGCGCCGTGATGCGGGACGGACCGGTGGCGGTCACTGAGATAAGGGCCGGGATCATTGTGGGCCCCGGATCGGCTGCCTTCGAAGTGATCCGCGACCTGGTCTACCACTTGCCGGTCATGGTGACGCCGCGGTGGGTCGATTCACTGACCCAGCCGATCGCTCTCGACGACCTGCTCGAATACCTGCTGCGCCTCCCCGGGACCGAATCGCCGGGACACCACACATACAACGTCGGAGGTCCGGAGGCGCTGCGCTACCGGGACCTGCTTACACGCTTTGCCGGGGTCATCGGCAAGCGGTTGTTTGTCCTGCCGGTACCGGTGCTCACTCCCCGCCTGTCGTCCTACTGGCTGAACCTGGTGACCGCGGTGCCGGCGAACGTCGCCCGGCCCCTGATCGACGGGCTCAAGCACGACCTGGTGATCGATCCCCAAGCCGATCTGGCCGAACGGATCCCGCTGGCCCTCCACTCCTACGACGAAGCGATCCGGGCCGCCCTGGAAGCCGAGCGATCCTCCGACATGCCGGCCCGCTGGACGGAGGGCTCGTTCGCGATGCGGGATTACCGCCCCGACATCTCCTTCTACAGCCGGGGTGAACGCGTCGAGCGCAACTGTGACGCGCCGCCGGAAGCGGTGTGGAAGGTCGTCTCGGCGATCGGAGGCAGCAACGGCTGGTACTACGCCGACCCGCTCTGGAACCTGCGCGGCGTCCTGGACCGGCTGGTGGGCGGGGTAGGTCGCCGCCGCGGACGCCGGCACCCGACCGAGCTCCGGGTGGGCGATGCGGTCGACTTCTGGAGGGTGGTGGCGGTCGAGCCCGGTCGCCGCCTGACCCTCCTTGCGGAGATGCGCCTCCCGGGGACCGCCGCCCTCGAGTTCGAAGTGCTTCCGGACGCCGACGGTGCCCGCCTGGTGACAGCCGCTCACTTCCATCCTGCCGGTGCGGCAGGTCTCCTCTACTGGTACGTCCTGTGGCCCTTCCACAAACGGATCTTCGGTGGACTGGCCGACGCTATCGTCCGGCGAGCCGGGACCGGAGCCGCTGCCGGGAGTGGAGGAGCGGCGGACACGGGGTTCCTGACCGGGCGCTGACACCTGGACTTCCCCCGAGTGGCGACAGGGCGGGTCGCATTCGTTGCCCATCCCCCGAACGTGCCTCCCGTCGCGATGCTCGCCCTGGGGTCGTTGCAGGGCAATTATTCCACTACTGGTTGGAGAGGGTCACGGTGTGTCGGTGCCGGGTGATATGTTCGCCTCTGTGATGTACAGGAGGTGCGTGGTCGCGGATGTGGGGGCAGCCCGTGGGGGAGTGTCAGCCGCCGACCGGACTGGGAGGCGGTGTCGCCGTGCCGTGCGCCGGATTCCGGAGGTGTCGTGGCGCTGCTGATCCATGCAGGGTCGCATCCCGACGAGTTGGTTTCTGAGCTGTGCGGGATGCTGGCCTCGCCTCCCGCTGATCCGTTCGTCAAGGAGATGGTTGCCGTGCCGACGCGGGGGATCGAGCGTTGGCTCACCCAGCGCATCGCCTCGGGACTCGGCCGGCTGGCCCCGGGCGACGGGGTCTGTGCCAACGTCGAGTTCCCTTCCCCGCGCAGGCTGGTGCGCGAGGTGATGCTGGCGGCGCCCGGCCTAGCCGCGGCGGTGGACGCCTGGGATCGTCCGGCGTTGACCCGCAGCGTGCTCTCGGTGCTGGACGAGAACCTCGAGGAGCCGTGGATGTGGCTGCTGGCCCGCTTCATCGAGGCGCCGGATGGGGATTTGGCCACGCCGGGCAACGGCCAGCGTCTCCGAGCGGCCCGGAAGATCGCCGGCTTGTTCGGGCAGTACGCGAGGCGCCGTCCCGAGATGGTGCGCGCCTGGCTGGACGGTGTCGATGTCGGGCCCGGCGGCGATACGCTTCCCGAACCCGACAGGTGGCAACCCCGCCTGTGGAGGCTGGTCCGGGAGCGTATCGGGGTTCCTGGTTTGGCGGAGTTGATCCCGGCCGCCCTCGATCCCATCCGGGACGGCTCGGTGGAGGTCGAACTACCGGAGCGGGTATTCGTGTACGGGCTCACCGCCATCGACCCGCTGGACATCGCGGTGTTCGATGCGACTGCGGCCCAGCGGGATGTTCATCTCTTCGTGCTCCATCCCTCGCCGGTCCTCTGGAGGCAGACCGAGCAGCACCTGGCAACCCGGCCGATCGGTCCGGCCCTCCCGGCGAGGGTTACCGACCAGACCGCCGGCCTGTCGCGGCACCCGTTGGTGCGGTCCTGGGCGCAGGAGAGCCGAGAACTCCAACTGGTTCTGGCGGGACGAGGCCTATCGGGAGGAACGTCCCGATCCGAGGAGACAAGGCCGGCGCCGGCTAGCTTGCTCGCCCGGCTCCAGCACGACATCCGCGCCAACGAGGCACCTCCGAGGACCGCGACCCCGGACCGGCACCGGGACGTCGAGGGAGACCGGTCGATCCAGATACACATCTGTTACGGACCCAGACGCCAGGTCGAGGTCCTCCGCGATGCCATCCTCCATGCCCTCGCGGCCGACAGCACGCTCGAACCCCGCGACATCGTGATCATGACACCGGATCTGGGCACGTTCGCCCCGCTGCTGGAAGCCGCCTTCCTCCACGGCATCGACTCTTCGGCCTCCTACCCGAACGTTGAGCATGTAGCTGAAGCGAACACAGACGATGCCCTCCCTGACCTGCGACTGCGCATCGCGGACCGGGCCCCGGCCGCCACCAACCCGCTGGTGCGGTTCGCCGGCGCCGTTCTCGATCTGGCCGGTTCCCGCCTCGAGGGGGGGACGGTTCG
Source organism: bacterium (assembly GCA_026710435.1). GTDB lineage: Bacteria > Actinomycetota > Acidimicrobiia > Spongiisociales > Spongiisociaceae > JAPPFW01. Next base: position 20,478 of record JAPOQZ010000069.1, read on the forward strand.
CGAGCTGGTCGCGATGCCGGTCGTGCGGCGGTTGTTCGGAATCGACGAGGAGGTCGCCGACGAGATTGCCGGACTGATCGACGACACCAACGTGAGATGGGGCCTCGACGCCGACCACCGGGCCGGCTGGAACGCCGGGACGGCCGCCGACCACACCTGGGGGAGAGGTCTGGACCGGGCTCTGGCCGGCGTCTACTACGCCGACAGCGGCGTGAGGGTCGTCGGCACCGTCGCACCGATCGACGGCGTCGAAGGCCAGGAGGCGCGACCGGTCGGGATACTCGCCCAGATCATCGATCGGATCGTTGCGGTCCGAGAGCTGCTTCGAGAGCCACGTCCGCCGTCGCAGTGGGGATCAGCCGTTGCCGGTGCGGTGCGGCTTCTAGCGGCTCCGGCCTGGGACGAGCAGTGGCAGTGGGGCCAGCTGGAGCGCCTGCTGGAGGAGAGCTTCCCCGCCGAGGGAGGCGGCGCAGACGATCCACTGCTCGACGTAGCGGAAGCGAGGATAGCGGTGGAGGACTGGTCCCGGGATGTGCCCAGCCCTCTGCACTTCCGGACCGGGGACATAACGGTCTGCACCCTGGTCCCGATGCGCTCCGTGCCCTACCGGGTGGTGTGCCTGCTCGGCATGGACGACCAACGATTCCCTCGCAGTAGCCGGGTCGACGGTGACGACCTGCTGGTAGACAGCGAGACGATCGGCGACACCGACCGGGGCGCCGAGGACCGTCAACTCCTCCTGGACGCGATCATGGCGGCCGGGGCACAGTTGATCGTCACCTACTCCGGACGGGACGAGCTGACCAACGTCGAGTACCCGCCGGCGGTGCCCATCGCCGAATTGATGGACGTCATAACGGACATGGCTGGTCGGGACGGCCTGGAACGCCTCCAGACCCACCATCCCCTCCAGCCGTTCAGCGAGGCCAACTTCATTTCGGGGAATCTCGGTGGCAGTGGACCTTGGGGATTCGATCCCATGCAGTTCGGCGGAGCGCTCGCCGTCCAGCGCCGCAAGGATCCGGGACCGACCCGGCTCTCGTTACCGCCGCCCGAGGATGACATCTTCTCCGAGATCCGGCTCGATGACCTGCGGGGATTCCTGGAACATCCCGCCCGAGACTTTCTCCGCAAGAGGTTGGGCTTCTGGATTCCGGCTCGGGGCGAGATACCGGACGACACCGTTCCCACCGTCCTCGATCCGCTGAGCGAGTGGAAAGTCACCAACCGGCTCCTGGCCGGCCTGCTGTCCGGCCACTCCATCGAGGCGCTCGAGGACCATGAACGGGCAGGCGACACCCTTCCGCCCGGCAACCTGGGCCAACCCGGCCTGGAAAGAGCCCAGCAAAGGGCGACGGGCCTGTTGAAGGCGGCGCAGATGGCGGGCTACGACCCGGCGCGCTCCGAGCAGCACACCGGCGCTGTCCGGGTCGGGAACCATCTGATCGAAGGGACCGTCAACGCGGATCGCACCGCATCCCGTGTCGATCTGGTCACCCCGTCCCGGCTCAAGGGCAAGCAGCGGCTGAGAGCCTTCCTCCAGGTGGTCTTCCTGTCAGCCCTGGAGCCGGACCGTCCCTGGCAAGGCCTGCTGCTGGGTCGGCACTTGCGGGGCGACAAACTCTGGAGCGTCCGGATCGGGCCGATTAGGGGTGACACGGAGCGCCGCCGGCAGCAGGCGGAGGAGTTGCTGTCCGGCCTCGTCGATCTGTACGTAGAGGGTCTCACAACCCCAATCCCCCTGCCCTGCGAGACCTCCTTCGTCTGGCAGAGGAATCTGGGCAACCACCGGAGTATCGCCCGCAAGGTCGCCGGGCATGCGTGGGAGACGGACCGGTTCTCCCCGGAGGCGAGGGATCCGGCCAACGAATTCCTCTTTCCGAACCTGTCGACGATGGCAGATCTTGAGCGGAGCTCCTTTCCGGGCAACGCCGGGAGGCTATGGGGCCCGATCCTCCCGCTGCTGGTTGAGAAGGCAGTATGACCGAGGCAGCCGGCTACGACCCTCGCTCGCCCATCGGGGACTGCGGCACGATCATCGAGGCCAGCGCCGGCACCGGGAAGACGTTCACGATCGCGGCGGTCGTGACCTGGTTGGTGGCCGAGGAGGGTGTCCCTCTCGAACGTATCCTGGTGGTCACCTTCACCAGAGCGGCCACAGCGGAACTCAAGGATCGGGTCAGGCGCCGGATCGTGACCTCGCTCCAGGCGCTGCGCGGTGATCGGGCCGGCCGGACGGCAGACGACCACTTGCGGGTTCTCCTCCAATCGTCTCCCGAGCGGCGCCTCCGCCAGGCCGACCGGTTGGACGAGGCCCTGACCCACTTCGACCGAGCCCAGATCTTCACCATCCACGGTTTCGCTGCCCGCCTGCTGCAGAAACTCGGATTCAGATCACGCCTGCCCAGCGACCTGGAACCCGGGGAGATCGACGAATTGGTGGTGCGGCAAGCCGCCAGCGACCTGGTGGTGCGGAGTTTCGCAGGGTCCGGACCGGCCGGTGTCGCCGGGACTGTCAGTCAAGACGACGTGGCCGGCATCGGTAAGGCTGTTGCCATGACACCCGACGTTCAGATCGTCCCCAACCCCTCCACCACCGACGGCGTGGTGCGGCGCCGCGCGGAACTGGCCAGGGAGATGAAGACGTTGCTCTCCCGGCGGCTGCGCGCCCAGCGGAAGGTCACCTTCGACGACACCCTTGTGGAGGCCCGGGATGCGTTGACCGATCCGCAGATCGGCGCGGGCGCCCGGGAATTACTCCAGCGGCGCTACGCCATCGCCCTTGTCGACGAGGCCCAGGATACGGATCCGATCCAGTGGCAGATCCTGCGGGCGGTCTTCGACGCATCCCGGCTCGTCGTGATAGGCGATCCCAAGCAGTCGATCTACGCTTTCCGGGGCGCCGACATCGAGTCCTACCTCTCCGCGGCGGACCGTGCCGCCACCCGCCGCACCCTCGGAACCAACTGGCGCAGCGACGGTCCGCTGGTCACTGCTCTCGATACGCTGCTGGCAGGCACCACTTTCGGCGACGAGCGCATCGCGCACCGTCCGGTCCAGCCAGCCGAACGCAACCGGGAGGGACGCATTATCGGAGCGGGTACTCCGATGGAAATCCGCCGCTTCTCGGAGGACTTCCCCCTGCGCCGGCAGCAGTACAGACCCTTCTTCTACGTAGGGGAGGCGAGGAGGGCCGTCGCGGCCGACCTGGCCTCCGAGGCGGTACGGCTGCTTTCAACCGGGGTCCGGATAGACGATGGTGCTCACCGGCGACCGATCGGAGCGGGAGACATCGCAGTTCTGTGTCGCACCGGACGGCAGGTGCAGACGGTACGGGAAGAACTCATGGCCAGGGAGATACCGTCGGTCGTGGCCCGAACCGGGAGCGTGTTCGCCACCGGCGCGGCCGAGCAGTGGCGCCGGTTCCTCCTAGCGGTCGAGCGGCCCAGCCGTCCCGGATACATCCGCCTAGCGGCCACCACCCCCCTGGTAGGTATGACGCCCGGCCAGGTGGCGGACCTCCGGGACGACGGGGTGCTCTCCCTCCAGCAGCGCTTCGCCAGGTGGCAGGCGCTCCTGCACGATCACGGGGTACCAACGATGTTCGCCGACATCGATCGGACCACCGACATGACCGCTCGGGTACTTGCCCGTCCTGACGGTGAGAGGGAACTCACCGACCTGAACCACATCGCCGAGGAGCTGCACTCCGCCTGGCGCGGCGGCGGTACCGGATCTCTGGTGGTGTGGATCGAAGCGGCCATGGACGAGGCTGACCGCAACGCGGAGAACAACATCGAGGACGCCGAGTCGCGCCAGCGGCGCCTGGACACCGACGCGGCCGCGGTCCAGGTGCTAACCATCCATGCAGCCAAGGGTCTCGAGTACCCCGTGGTCATGGCGCCCTACCTCTGGGACATCCCCCGTCCCCCGATCCGCCTACCCATCTTCCATGATCTGGAACCAGCCCGACCGGGGGAGCCTAGGGCGCGGCTCATCGACGTGGGCGGCCCCGAGTCACCCGACTTCGATTCGCACAAGGAGGCTGCGATGTCGGAGGAGGCTGCTGAGGAGAGCCGCCTGCTCTACGTGGCGCTCACCAGGGCCAGACACCTCGTAGTGATGTGGTGGATCGAGAACACCTGGAACTCGGCGAGTACCGAACTCCACCGGATCCTGACCCGTGGAGGCGACCCGGACGTGGCAATGCGGCGGTTGATCGAGAGGTCCGGGGGGACCATCAGCCAGACCATCCTCACCGAGCACCAGCCGTTCGTCGCATACGAGGGGGAGGACAGGGTTGTCGCTACCCTCGAGCGGGCGCATCTGGACCGTTCCCTGGATTACGGCTGGCGCCGGGTCTCGTTCTCGTCGCTGTCGCCCGACCGTCCCCTCGACGGTGAGGCCGAAACCGCCGACGAACCGGACCGGGTCGACGAGGCCGACGGTGGCCAGGAGCCTGCCGGAGCAGGTGGCCCGCTGGTGATGGCCGATCTGCCCAGGGGGGCTCGTTTCGGATCCCTGGTACACGGCGTCCTCCAGCGCGTACCCTTTGATGCTCCCGACCTCCCGGCCAGGATCAGATCCGAACTGGCCCGTCTCACGCGCTACTCGTCGTGGGACTTCGATGTGGACACCTTCGTGAGCGGGATCTCCGCAGCCCTGGAGACTCCCCTCGGTCCCGAAGACGATGCCCCCACTCTGCGTGACCTCGACCCTGCCAAGCTCCTCAAGGAGATGGAGTTCGAATTGCCCCTCCGCACGTCCGCCTCGACCACGTCGCTACGTGAAATCGCCGGTGTCGCACTCGAACACCTGGCCGCCGACGATCCCCACCGGGCCTACTTCTCCCGGCTGCACGCGCTCGACCCCTACCGCTTCCGCGGGTTCATGGCCGGGGCCATCGACGTCACGACCGTGCTGCCCGCTCCTGGCGGGGACGGTTACGTGGTTATGGACTTCAAGTCGAACACCCTCCCGACCCTGGGTGACCTGCCGGACGCCACCGACTACGGACCGGCCCCGCTCACCGACGCCATGCACCACGGCAACTACGTGCTGCAGGCGTTGCTGTACGAGGTGGCTCTCCACCGGTACCTGCAATGGCGTCTCGACGGCTACGATCCGCCGGTCCATCTGGGCGGGTCGCTGTACCTGTTCGTCAGGGGAATGATCGGCGCCGGCACGCCGGTTGTCGACGGGGAACGGTGCGGGGTGGCGCGCTGGTCCCCACCGACGGAGCTCATCTTGGCCGTGAGCGATCTGTTCACGGGGCGCCGGTGACGGTTGCGGACCGCGTCCAGGCCGCCACCGCCGGGCCCGACGTGGTGGTCAGCGCCTCCGGCCTGCTCGCTTCGTTCAACGACGCTGGTGCCCTGTCGCCGCTCGATGTGCACGCCGCCCGCGTGATCGCCCGTCTGTGGGGCGAGTCCGATGACACGGTGATCCTGGCCGCTGCGCTGGCGGTACGGGGAACCAGGTTCGGACACGTGTGCATCGACCTGCGGCGCCAGCCAGAAGCGATGGTGGTCGAGGGCCAACCCCCCGAGGTCGTCGATGAGCTGCCCTGGCCCGAGCCGGACGATTGGGAGGCCTCCGTGGCGGGGAGCCCGCTGGTCGGTGCCGGCGGGGGAGGGGAGCCCCTCGTCCTGGTCGATAGCCGGCTCTACCTGGAACGCTACTTCCGCTACGAAGAGCAGGTGCTGGAACTCATAGGGGCCCGCACCATGACATCTCCGGTCACTCTCGATCCGGCCGTGCGGGCCGGACTGGAAGTGCTGCTCCCTCCCGGGCCGGACGGCGAGCCAGACCGCCAGCACACCGCGGCGGCCACTGCTCTGGCCGGCAAGCTTACGGTGATAGCCGGCGGTCCCGGCACCGGCAAGACGTACACGGTGGTGAGGATGCTGGCCGCGCTGGCCCACCAGCCCGCTGACTTCCCCAGGGTGGCTCTCTGCGCTCCTACCGGAAAGGCAGCGGCCCGGCTGAAGGAAGTGGTCGAGGAGTTCGCATCCGGATCCGGGAACCCGCGGGTCCGCCAGAGGATGGAGAGCCTGCAGACCAGCACCATCCACCGTCTGCTGGGCCGGGGTTGGGGGCGGGGGCGATTCGCCCACCACGAACGCAACCGCCTGCCCCACGACATGGTGATCGTCGACGAGCTGTCGATGGTGTCGTTACCCCTGGCCGCCAAGCTGATGGCCGCGGTGAGGGCCGACGCCAAGCTGGTACTGGCGGGCGACCCTTTCCAGCTCGAGTCCATCGAGGCGGGAACCGTGCTCGCCGACATCGTGGGTCCGGCGGCAGGTTCACCGGACCCCGAACCGACACGAGTTGACGTCGGGTTACCCCCGTTGGCGGACCGCGTCGTGGTCCTGCAACGGGTGCACCGCTTCGAGGAGCAGGGCCCGATCGGCGACTTCGCCGACGCGGTGCGGGACGGTGACCCGGACCTCGCGGTAAGCCTTCTGAGAGCCGGCACGGAGCCCGTCGGCTGGGTGAAGGACCGCTCCGGCGCGCCGTTCCGGGAACTGTCCGAACGGGTAGTCGCCCACCGGGTACATCTGGTCGAACTGGCTTCCAGAGCCGGCAACGAGGAGGCGGCACTCGCCGCCCTGGGTGAGATGGCGGTCCTTTGTGCCCACCGCGAGGGACCGGGAAGCGTGGACCAGTGGCGCCTGGACATCGAAACGGCTCTCGACGCGCGGTTCCCGGGCCTTCGGTACGAGGGGGAGTGGTACCCCGGACGACCGCTCATGATCACCAGCAACGACTACACGCTGGACCTCTACAACGGGGATATCGGAGTGGTGGTGCGGACCTCCGAAGGTCTCCGGGTGGTGTTCGAGCGGGGTGGCCTGCGGAGCTTCCCGCCCGGCTACCTGGGTGACCACACCACGGTCCACGCGCTGACCATCCACAAGAGTCAGGGTTCCCAGTTCGGCGAGGTGGTGGTCTCGCTGCCATCCGAGAGTTCTCGCCTGCTCACCCGGGAACTCCTGTACACCGCGGTTACCAGGGCCTCTCGAACGGTCACGGTCGTGGGCGAGGAGCCGGTGATCCGCATGGCGGTGGAACGCTCGGTCCAGCGCGCCTCGGGACTGAGATCGAGGCTGTGGGGTTGAGGCTTCCCGGCCAACCCTTCCCCCCGGGATACTCCATCGGAGTTGTGGTAATACTCGGTTATACGTCTCGGTGTGAAGGTAGCGGTCTCCATACCAGACGCCGTGTTCGAAGCGGCTGATCGTCTGGCAGAACGGCGCCGGTGTTCACGGTCGAGTCTGTATGCCGAGGCCTTGCAGCGCCTGCTTGCGCACGAGGACTCCGAAGCGGTGACCGCCCGCCTCGACGCCATTTACTCCGACGAGTCCCCACAACTCGCTCCCGAACTCCTCGAGGCACAGCGACGAGCGCTAACCGACCGCTGGTGATCGACCGCGGCGACATACGCTGGGTAAGTCTCCGCGATTTCGTAGGTTCAGAACCGGGCAACCGGCGGCCCGTGCTGATCGTATCCAGCGAACGCTTCAACAGAAGCCGGATAGCAACAGTGACCACGGTCGTGATCACCTCGAACCTGCGGCTGGCCGCAGCACCCGGAAATGTCCTCCTCGCAGGAGAGACCTCGGGCCTGGGCAGGGATTCGGTAGTCAACGTGTCGCAGGTTGTGACGCTCAAGAAGACAGAGCTTTCCGAATCGGTGGGACGGCTGGATGAGGCAGCTATGCGCATGGTCGAAGAAGGTATCGCTCTCGTCTTGGACCTCCCCACTGCGCGCTGACCACGGCAGGTCTGCCGGGCAGCTCGCCGTCCAGCGTCCGACGACGACGGCGATGACGCGGCCGGCCATGGTGAAACCGGGGAACGGCGGGCTACGGACCGCCCGAACCCGTCCTAGCTTCCCGTATCAACCACCGGACGGCATCGGACAGCGCCCCGACGCCGACACCTGCTAGGCCCGCGACGGCGAGCACGGTGACCGCGATCGTGACCCATAACGCCATCTGCCAGGCGGTGGTGAACACCCAATCCACAAACGTTGCGAAGTCCATACTTCGGGCATCCTACCCCGCGAACCTCGTGCCCCGGTTGGAACTGATCGGATAACCGCCTTGGCCGACGATCCAGGTCGAATTCCCACGCGCTCGAAGGGCTACAGACCCTTTGCGTTTCATGCCATATCCTCAAGTCGAAGGCCGCCACGATCGAGCCTATCCGTGGCAACTCGTCTCCGGATCGCCCGGAGCGTCTCCGCAAACCTCTGATGCGAGAGCGTGTGACGACGCTCGGTGTCCCGAACAGGTCACCGGCTACAGGAGAGGAGGGAAGCAATGACAGTCGCCGATCCGATCCATCCGGGAGACATCTCGCAGAGATCCAAGGCGGATTGGGAATGACCCAGCACAGCGTGGCGGCCACCGCCGACGGATGCCGAGGCCGAATCGGTTAGACACTTGACGTCCTGTATTCCGCGGCGCAATCTCGGGTTCCCCTGGCGCTGCGAGTCGTCCTGGAACGAACGCTGAAATACTCGTGGTGACCCGTAGCGGCGTAATGCGTTCGACGAATCTCTGCGAGCCGGTAGGTTCCATATGGATAATTGATGTGTAAAAACGATTGACAGATCTCCAGGGCCGTGGTTAGCCTTCGATGTGGGGCCGATCGGCACAAGGGAGGTCAGCATGACCAATCCACGTATTTCTGGCAAGGTCGCGAAACGGGCGGTATGGGGACTCGTCCGGCATCCATTGCGACGACCAAGGCTGGCAGCGCTGCTTGCCATCGCCGGCCTCGTAGTGTCAGTTGCTGCATGCGGCGAAGAAGAAGAACCGGCACCTACGCCCACGACGGCAGTGCCAGCCGCGACGACCGCCGCACCCACTCCAGCACCGAGCGAGGGGGTTTCGGGAACCGTCACGATGATGCGCGGGCCATTTAGCGCGGACGATTCGGTTTGGGAGGATCCACTTGTAGCTGCATTCAACGCGAAGTTCCCAGACGTAGAGATAATCAATACCACCTATGACTGGGGTGCCGCAGACGCAGAGATTGCAGCTGCCTTTGCCAGCGGATCACCCCCAGATATCATTTACCTTCCTGACCAATGGTATGGCCAGTACGCGGTGGCCGGTCAACTGGAACCAATCACGGGCCTCGTTAACGACCCCGCATTCGCGGACGACTTCGCTGCGATCCCACAGGCTTTCTGGGATGTCGCGACTATCGGTGGTGAGATATATGGTGTTCCAGCCCTGGGAGTTGTCTTTCCGATCTTCCTCAACCTTGACCTCTTGGAGGCAGCTGGTGTGGAGGATACGTGGGATGACTCCTATGAAGCACTCGCTGATGCTGCACGCAAACTGACTACGGACGATGTGTGGGGCTTCTCATTCAGGTCTGAGTTCATCGACGCCGGATACTGGGATTGGTTTCCGTACATCCAGAATGCAGGTGGCAACGTACTCAACGACGATTGGACGGCTTGTGGCTTCAACAATCCTGACGTGGTCTCAGGTGTCCAATTCTTGATCGACAGCATTGATGAGGGTTATGCGCTCCCACCGGGCGAATACGACTGGGCAGGACAAAAGGCGCTCTTCGCGGCAGGTAAGATTGCCATAAACCACAATGAGGGTTCGTTCATCAACGAACTCCAAACGAACGACCCGGGCTTCCGATGGGATGTAGTTCCGGCACCGTCTGGACCAGTGACACAAACAATGATGGGTAATTTCGGCTTCCTCTTCATCTCTTCGGCAAGCGAGAATAAGGAAGCTGCCTGGGAATTCATTAAACACTGGACATCTTCGGAAGAGGCTGCGGCATACACTGAGGCGAACAGTCTCTTCTCTATACGAACGGATCTCGTTGATCCCTATGCCGACAACCCGCTGATGGCACGAGTACTGACGGAATACGTCCCGATGGTGAAAGGAATTCAAGCTCACCCGAGGATGCGTGAGATCCTGAATACGATCTGGCCTACCTTCAGCGCTGCTTATCGTGGCCAATATACTGCTCAGGAGGCAGTAGACAAGGCGTGCGCGGATATGGCTACGCTACTGGGTTAGATGAGTTCAACACCTGACCGAAGTGAACAGTTGAATAGAACAGAAACCCCGCCGGTTTACTCCGGTGGGGTTTCTCTTCAGTTGACGCCACAACAACATGCTCGGCTTGCCTGGAAGTATCAAGCCCGACGCTGGATGGTGGGCTATGCCTTCATCGCGCCGATCCTGTTCTTTTTCGGGCTCTTCATGATCGTCCCGATCCTATGGGTCGTGTTCGGAAGTTTCCAACAGGGTGGGATCATCACTCCAAGTGAGTTCGTTGGTCCTGACAACTGGAGATCAGTGTTTGGCGACGAACTTGTCAGGACGACGGTCAAGAACACGGGGTACTTCACGTTACTGGCTATCCCCGGTGTTATAGTGGCTGGCTTGGTCTTGGCGCTTGCCCTCTTGAGAGTTCAGAAGGGAGAAGCCGTCTTTCGAGCCGGCATTTTCTTTCCCGTGTTGGCTCCCCCTGTGATCGGAGCCCTGATGTTCTTGTTCGTACTACATCCGGACTTCGGCGCGGTCACGCTAGCGATGCGAACCGTCGGTCTTTCCTCACCGTCATGGCTAGGGGATCCGGCATACGCTCTGCCGACCGTCGCCGCATTTGAGATCTGGCGTGGCGCAGGGTTCTATGCCCTTGTTTTCCTTGCGGGGTTGCTGGCCTTACCCAAGGAACTCTACCAAGCCGCTGCCCTCGACGGCGCCAATACCCTACGTCGCTTCTGGCATGTGACCCTGCCTCTACTGAAGCCGACTGCTCAGTTCGTTCTGGTGATGGCGACCGTTTGGAACCTGCAGCTGTTCGATTCCGTGTTCGTACTGACAGACGGTGGGCCAGTGAACCGGACCGTCACGGTAGTCATGTATGTATATCGGAGTCTCTTTGCCTTTGGAAATGTCGGCTTCGGCTACGCTCTCTCGATGGTACTCCTCCTAGTGATCCTCGCAGTGTCACTTGTCCAGTTCCGACTTCTACGGTCACGCAACCGATGATCACGGTGAATCCGTTCAAGGCCCGACCATGACGGCCCCACGACTTTCCTTCCATAAGGGGCGCCTAGTTTCGAATATGACGGCCTACTCCATATTGATAGGAGCGACCATAGTTATGGTCACTCCACTGTTCTATATATTGTCTACCTCGATTAAGAAGACAACACAGTTGTTTGCATATCCGCCGGACTGGATCCCGAAAATTCTATTCTGGGGGAATTACTCCACTCTTCTAGGATCGGACAGCCTCTTCCTGAGGTGGACTATAAATACAATGCTCGTGGCTGGAGTCGTTACCATCCTCAAAGTCATTATCGATTCGATGGCCGGTTATGCCTTCGCGAAGATTAGCTTTCCAGGAAGACGGACTCTGTTTATTCTGATCCTTGCAGTCGTCATGGTGCCGACGTCGGCAGTCATTATTCCACTATTCCTTCTGGTCCGGCGAATGGGACTCCTTGACACCTACTGGGCCTTGATACTTCCACCGTTGGCTAATCCGGTCGGTGTATTCTTGATGAGAAACTATATCCAATCTTTGCCACGTGATCTTGAGAACTCGGCCCGGCTGGATGGCTGCTCGGAGTTCAGTGTGTACTTTAGGATCATCCTGCCCTTGGTGAAACCGGGGTTGGTCGTACTAGGAATTCTCACCTTCCTTGGACAGTACACCGCCTTCCTGTGGCCGCTGCTGGCTGTACAGGATGAAACACTCCAAGTATTGACCACAGGAGTAGCGGAGATGAAGGCAAGTATCTTCACCATTGATTGGGGGCTCGTCTCCGCCGCGAGTGTCCTCTCTATGGTTCCGATCACCGTTATGTTTTTCATCTTCCAAAGATACTTCAGTGGCGGATCTATTGCGGGAGCGTTGAAGCAATGAAAGAACACACAGTTGCCGACAGCGCTATCAGTCTGGTACACGTCTCTAAGAGATATGGCGATAATCTCGCGGTTGACGAGTTTACAGCGGCTATGGCGCCGGGCGACTTTGTCGTTCTCTTGGGACCATCTGGCTGTGGGAAATCAACTGTGCTCAAGATGATTGCCGGTCTGGAGGATGTGACCGAGGGCGAAGTCTATATCGCTGGGGAATTGGCTAACTACATTCTGCCCAAAGAGCGAGATGTAGCTATGGTGTTCCAAAACTACGCCCTATATCCACATATGTCAGTTGCTCGGAATCTGGCGTTCCCACTCAAGATGCGTAGCGTGGACCGGGACAGTATCGGAAGTAGAGTCGAAGAGGTGGCGTCGCTCTTGGAGTTGTCGTCTTTGCTCGAGCGCTTTCCCGATGAGCTCTCTGGTGGAGAGAGGCAGAGAGTCGCCCTTGGCCGGGCGATCATCCGTGACCCGGTAGCCTTCTTGATGGATGAACCCCTCTCGAACCTGGATGCGCTACTGCGATTTCAGATGCGGGATGAACTGTTGAAACTTCACAAGCGGGTGGGGAAGACAACGATCTATGTAACCCATGACCAGATCGAGGCCATGGCCATGGCGGACTCGGTGATCGTTCTGAAGGACGGTCGAATCCAGCAGGTCGGTAGTCCCCAAGATGTGTACGACAGGCCGGCCAACACGTTCGTTGCAACTTTCATAGGTAGCCCACCGATGAATCTACTGCACGGCCGCACAGAGGTTGGCGTGGACGGGTTGATATTCACATGGAAGGATCATCGCGTCCTGCTGGACGGTGAAGGGGCGGCCGTTGCAACCGAGTCGATCCTCGGAGTGCGGGCGGAGGATGTGGAGCTTACGCAGGATTCGGGCGACGGAGTATTGAGGGGTACCGTGGGCTTGGTGGAGCCTGTGGGGGCCGACAAGTTCGTCCGTGTTGAGATAGATGAAGATGTTTACTGGTATGTTCGAGTGCCGTCTGTGACCCGAGTCAGGGAGGGTGAGCCGATAGGAGTGCGTATTCCGGCGGACCGGCACCACCTCTACGACCTTGAGGGAAATCTCCACAGACGTGAGCACGGCGCTGGCCGAACGACTCCGGGCGACTGAATCGATGGTTGACAAACTACGTGGGAGAACCCGTCTGTTCGGTTCACCGGGTGAGGGACCACGACGCCGTGCCGGCGATTGGACTAGATCTGCGGGTCTCGACGTGGACTATGACGTCGAAATGGCGACTCGAGACGGTACGGTCCTGCGGGCGGACGTCTATCGGGCCACGGCGAGTGATCAGCCACGACCGGTCTTGCTGGTGCGGACGCCCTACGACAAGACGCACGCCCACATGGCAACCTACCTCCACCCGACCTGGTACGCGAGACATGGGTTCATCGTCGTCGTTCAGGATGTTCGAGGCCGCTTTGCATCACAGGGAAGTTTCGATCCGTTCTTGAACGAGGGTACGGATGGATTCGATGCGGTCGAGTGGGCGGCGACACTCGAGGGGTCAAATGGGCGCGTGGGGATGTATGGCGCCTCCTATGTCGGAGCCGTACAGTTGCTTGCAGCTGCCAAGAATCCCCCTCACCTCCGTGCCATAGCTCCTGCGGTCACGAACGCGGATTTCCGCAGCTGGATGTACGAAGCGGGTGCCCTCAACTTGGGGTTTGCAGCCACTTGGAGTCTGTTCCTGGCCCATAACGGCGCTAATCGCCAACGTGACTCGGCTGAGGCTCGGCGGCTCGTCCGGCTAGCTGTTAGCTCTCCGGACTGGCTGATGCATGGTCCGCCCTCGGAACTGGCCGAGATTCTCGGACCGCATACCTCATTCTTCAAAGAGTGGATCAACGAGTCGGAACAGGATCCAATCTGGGACCGGCTAGACGGTGAATCAGATCTCACGACTACGCGGATCCCGACACTCCACATAACGGGATGGTTCGACATCTTCCTGTCAGGTGCACTACGTACCTACCGGGACAGTTCCCGTGACCATGACGCATCGTCCCAACACCTGGTGATCGGACCTTGGGCACACTACCCGTGGGGCGATCAGTTTGGACCGGATGCGAACGGAACCGGGCGAATCGATAGGATGCAGATCGACTTCTTCCGTCGGTATCTGTCGGACGGTGTCACGGACCAGCCTTCGTCCGTCGATTACTACGTTCTCTTCGAGGGGTGGCGTGAAAGCGACAGTTGGCCACCCGAACCGTCGAGGACCGCTCGGCTGTTCCTACGAAGTCAGGGTTCCGCGAATACGCGCTGGGGAGACGGCCAACTCGATCCGACTCCGCCCGTTGGTGCTGAACCGTGTGACGTCTATCAGTATTATCCTCCGGCACCGGTCCCCGCCGTTGGAGGGAATTCATGTTGTGACCCGGGGATCGTACCTATGGGCTGTCTGAACCAGTCTTCCGTGGAGCAACTTCCGGACGTTCTAATCTATACGACGGAACCTGTCTCATGTGACATGACTGTCGCAGGACCGATTGACCTTCAGGTCTATGTTGTGACCGACGCGGAGTCAGCCGACTACTTCGCCAGGTTATGCGTGGTCAACGAAGAGGGGTCCTGGAACGTTACAGAAGGAATCCGACGGTTCGATCCTCAGGAACTTCAAGAAGCGCGAGCCAGTGATGGCACCATAGCAGTCCACATCACCCTTCGAGATACTGCTGTACTGGTAAGGAGAGGCGAGCGGCTCCGGCTCCAGATCACAAGCGGGTCGTTCCCGATGTTCGATGTCAATCCACAGACTGGTGAGTCTTCTCTCACAACTCCGCGATGGGAGGGCCGCGGTGCTCTGCACGCGGTCCTACACGAACCAACTCATCCGTCGGTACTACGCTTCCGTGAAGCATGCGAAACTGGTACGGAGTCAGATCGGGGAGAACCTTGAACCCCCGACCATTGCTGGGATGAGCAACTGCGGCTACCGGTGAATCAAGGTCAAGACTCGCTGCTGCCGGAGAATCTTCGTAGTACGTTGTCAGTGATGCGTGATACGGGTCCCATGTAGTCCTCGATCTCCAAGGCACCCAGCCAACACATCGAACCTACGCTAAAGACGGCACCATCCTTCGGATACTCCAAGTAGACGATGTCTGCATGTATGGACAGGCCCGTATCCTCCGACTGGGCCCAGTCCGAGGCCTGTAGGTCCTCGAGGCTCGTATGGTAGAGATCACCGAAGCCGTCTGCAGTGGCGAGTACAACCGCATTCGGGGCCGTACCACTGCCAAAATCGGCACGATCGATCTCCCAACCTGCTGCTCCTCCCAAGAAACGACCGGAGTCGCCGAACGTCGGTGACTCGACTCCGTCGAAGATCCAAGCCACCGTCGGTTGGTAGCTTGCGGCTGTACGCCTATAGGGCCTAGCGGGACCTGCGCCAAAGGCGGTAAAACCATTACCGACGATGCTAAAGGGGCTGTTCCCGTGGTGCCTCCAGATACCGCCGGGCTCACCGGTCGTGCTGTGTCCCGATTCACCCGGATCAGCCGCCCAGGGACTCGATCCGAATTGACCTCGACGTACCTCCGTTAGGGCGGGATCGAACTCAGGGATGGAGGTGATCCAATAGAATCCATTCCCTCCTAGGTACATGAGTCGGCCGCCGTCAAGTAGGTAGTCCTGGAGGCCATTCATCATCCGCCTGGTCCAGTACTCCGGATGGCTTCCGGTTACCACGGCACGGTACGGAGCCAGCGCGTTGGCGCCTCGACAGTGGAGAGTCTCGTCGGTGACGACTTCGTAGGAGTATCCCTTCTCCTCGAGCCAGCGCAGCGCACAGAGATCTGCGCTGAAACCGTGATAGGACTGTGTCAGAGGAAACGCGTAACCTGGGCGCATGCTGAGAAGCGGGCGGCGCCGGGACGCATAGCACACGCCACTCCCATCGCTGTGCAAGTCGTACTGACTGAGTAACCCGAGCTGCAGCATCGCATAGTCACCGGGTGACAGGAATGGTCGGATGTCATCGACACCGGCAAAAGTCTTCGCCAGTGATGGGCTCTTGACCGCCTCGTGCGAGTTGCCATACGCGATGTCGGTGAGCGTGCTCGCCAGGAAGGCAACTTCGGCGCGTTCCCGACCCGGTGCGGGCGAAACCCAGAAGGGAATGAAGTCCTCCTCCGACTCGCTACGGAGATGCGCCGCGTAAGCACCACTCTCCAGGTTGTTCGGGACCCTGAGCGTGAAGGTCGGTGACCACTTCGCATCGGCAAGATCGTCGTCGTGGAAGTGGATCGCGCCGTATTCCTCAGGTCTGGAAGGCCAATGGGTGACCTCACCCGACCAATTCCGGCCTGTCATGGCTCGCGTAGGCATGTTCACGACCACACCTGTATTCTCATTTCCCGAGACATCAACAATATGGCGCGAGGACATAGCCTGTGAGAAGTCCCATACCCCTACAGTGCCGGTCTTCCAGCGACGCCAGCCTTCGCGCCGGCTCAATTCCAGGAGCTCGGGTCCGTCCAACGCCCGATCGAGGAGTCGAGGCTCTTCGATCTTGCCGTTGAACGACCACCGGGCCTGCCCTTTTCCATCGTCTGCGCCGGCGATGGTGAAGAGACCGGAATCGACTGAATGGTCGCCGATTCCGAGGTTGCAGCTGCTGCATTGGCCGGGTTCTCCCAATGGAGGTGCCAGCATCGGGCGACTTACGACGCGGGCATATCCGGTGGCGTAGTCGTAGGAACCGGCAACGAAACACCAATCTCGCTCGCGTGGTGCAGCAAGTGGAGGTGTGTCAGCTGTTTTCCCTGCGCGCCCAACGCGCAGTGAGATACCGGAGGTGCTCGCGAAGAGACCGAACCCGTGCTCGTCTCCCGAGAAGCCGAGAATCAACTGTAGATCCCTGCGCAGCCTGGTTGGATAGATCCATGCAGAGATAGAGAACGATCGAGGACATAGCGTTCCGTTCCGGTCAGGTATGTGGATCCGTGAACCAAGGTTGAGCGCTTGCTCGTTCGGCTCGTACGAACCCAGGCTCTCTACCACGGCCGTGGCGAATCCTCGGGGCTCATGGCCACCGGGTTCGTGTCTAAGACGTACTATCGAAGCGTCGAACGGATCGCGAGAGCTCACCATGAAGTCAACCGCGGCGCCTGGGACGGTTGCGAGCTCGCTGGGGTAGCCGAGGAGCCGCTTCCTGGGTATCGGCATCGCTTGATCCGTTCCGCTTGCCGACGCCATGTCTACTCGAGTGCTCCTCGTGCGGCTATTGGTGAGATAGCCTGTATCAAAGTCGAACAATGGAGTGCAACGGTGTTGAACATGTTCACCGCAGCGTTCGCGTTGTTTGGAATGACAGTGATCGTCTCACCAAGTGAGGGTTTCGAAGCGCACTTCGATACATCGATGTGTCCGTGCTCTTCCTCGAGGAGGAAGATGTCCGCATCCGGATACTCAACGACATATCCGAACCGCTCATCGGAGCTTCCCTCCGGTGGTTCCGTCGTCAGCGCCTTCGTACCGGCATCTACGATCACACGGTCCTCGGTCGGTGCGCTGACAACCGTCGTTCTCATCCGGAGCGCGCAGGATTCGAGGGGACCGGTGCCGTTGTTGATCGTTGACCGATCGCCGTAGACGTAGGTCCCGGCGCGAAACTCATCGATTTCGGCGATATTGTGGGTCTCGAGAACGCCGGGTGTCCCTCCGCCGCATGCGACACCCCTTGACAAGCCGATGCGCTCCAACCCCGCGAATACCTCTCTGAACCACGGTCCGACGGCGGGGCTTGTCGGGTATGTCATGAGCCCGGCAAATGAGAGTGCGGGTAGGCGGTGAGAGGCATCTGCGAGTGCGATTGCATCGGCCGGTGTCTGTACCCCTGTTCGCTTCCAACCTGTATCGCAATCGACATAGAAGTCGATATGCGTACCATGACTCGCTGCGGCATGAGAGAGGCCCTTGGCGACTTCCAACGAATCGGCTGCAATGGAAAGTCTTACAAGGCCTGCCAAAGAGGCAGCCCGGCGGGCTTTCTGACGGCCGATCACGGGATAGACGATCTGGATATCCGGAATTCCTGCTGATGCCATGATCTCAGCCTCAGACAGCTTCTGGCATGCGATACCAACCGCGCCGGCGCGCATCTGCATGTGAGCGATGAGCGGTAGCTTGTGAGTCTTGACGTGGGGCCGATTCCTGAGTCCATGTCGGTCAGCATATGATTGGAGACGGCTGATATTCGCTGCGACGATATCCATGTCGACTGTCAGCAGCGGCGTCGCGAGATCGTCAATCGTCACCCAGATGTCCTTTCCGAAACGTTACGTGTCAGGAGCACCAGGCTTGCTCATCTCCAGCTAGTGGGGCTGGGTTCCGTCGACTGTAGCAGTGGGCTTCTCTCTTGGTTGGCCGTTTCCGCTTGATCAACTTAAGAGAGTCTCCGATCGTCAAGGCGGTCGTCCTACTTGAGATTGGTCTGACAAAGTTGATCGAACGCCAACGCCCGGCGTCCACACGGTGGGTGCTTCCGACGGCCCGAATCGGGAGCACCCGCCCTGATCATGTCTTGATCCGCTCCGTACCTCCTGTCCAAATCGCCATGATCACGTAGCCGAATATGTTGGCGAACGAGCACAGGGTTCTGTACGCGGAGTGGTGCCGGCACCGGGTGACCCGGCACCAAGCGTACTGCACGTTTTCGCACCGACTGTGGATACACACAGCCCGAACACCCTGCGGCACCGGGAACCGATCTACAGCACGAGGAAGCGGATGCCGCGATTGGTTCCGGCCTGGTTGGGAGCATCATTGCGGCCCGTGTTCGGGTATCATCGTCTGGACGCTGATCGAGATCGTGTTGCAGTGAAGCCTGAGTACTTGAATCCCGATACTCTGGCGCCGCCGGCGGCGCCCTTTACTTATGTGGTCAAGTGTGGTAGCACCGCCTATCTGGCTGGCCATGTAGCCTTCGATGAGGACAATAAGGTGGTCGGTGCGGGAGATGCACGACGTCAAGCAGAACAATGCTGGGACAACATCGAACTAGCAGTGGAGGGCGCTGGTGGCACACTCGCGAACGTCGTGAAGATACAGGTGTTCCTCAAGGACATTCGATTCGCGGAAGCCGAGCAAGCGGTGCGAGTCGAGCGGTTCCGGAGAATCCGTACCCCGCTCCCTGCATGCACCCTCGTGGAAGTGTCGAATCTCGGGACGCCTGAGCTACTCATGGAGATCGATGCTGTCGCCGTTATCGACTGAATCCACCAGAAGTCGCCGGTTCACCGGTGTCGACTCCGGCGGGACGTTCACCGATATGGTTGCAATCGACGTGGGGTCTGGGACGATTCAGGTTGCAAAGGTCCCCTCGACTCCATCGAGGCCGGTCATCGCCGTGGCCGAGTCCCTGGAACGTCTCGAGTCTCGTCGAATCGCCCGCCTTGTCCACGGCACCACCGTCGCCACCAACGCGGTTCTGCAACGCAGTGGCGCCCGCCTCTGTCTCCTGACGACCGAAGGATTCGAAGACATCGCCTACATACAGCGTATCAATAGACCCCGCGCATACGACTTGCTCTGGCAGAAGCCCGATCCGCTCGTCGCGAAGCGTCGTTGTTACGGAGTTCGCGAGCGCATCGGATCCGAGGGCGAGGTCCTGCTACCTCTCACAGAGGAGACCGTGTCGTCGGTCGTCGTATGCATGGAAGACCTGGTGTCGGCCGGAGAGATCGACGCGATAGCCATCTGCCTTCTCTTCAGCTACACGAACGCCGCACACGAGCAACTTCTGGGCCGTCGCCTCCGTCGAGCCCTTCCCGACACGCCGGTCTCCGTGTCGAGCGAGGTGAGCCCCGTGTGGAGAGAGTACGAGCGAACGAGCACGGTTCTCACCGACGCCTACATCAAGCCGCTGATGTCTCGCTACTTCGACGATCTGGATGCCGAGACGAGCCGGTTTCTCGATGGCTCGCCGCTCACCATTCTCAAGTCGAACGGTGGCACCGGCAACGTTGCCACCGTTGCGCCGAAGCCGGTAACAACGATCCTGTCGGGTCTTGCCGGCGGCGTGGTCGGGGGAGCGTATTTTGCCGCGGCCGAGGACGAGCCTCTGGCGATCACGTTCGACATGGGTGGGACGAGTACGGATATCGGGCTGGTAAGCGACGGTCAAGTGGGGCACATCAACGAGTATGAAGTCGAGTGGGGTCTTCCGGTCGTCACTCCCGTCGTCGATGTGCATACGATCGGTGCAGGTGGCGGATCGATAGCGGCGGTGGACACCGGCAGCCTTCTCCAGGTCGGCCCTCGCAGTGCTGGAGCGAGGCCGGGCCCGGCATGCTACGGGCTGGGCGGATCGAGGGCCACGGTAACCGATGCGAACCTGGTCTTGGGCCGGCTGAATCCGCACTACTTTCTCGGCGGCACGGTCAAGCTTGAACCGCAAGCGGCATTCGATACGCTCGCAGAGCTTGCTCGACAGTTGCAGGTTTCGACTGTCGAGGCTGCCACTGCCGTGGTGGCCGTTGCCGACGAGAACATGGCGAACGCCATTCGCCTCGTCACGATCGAGCGCGGTGTCGACCCTCGGGACTTTGCGATCATAGCCTTCGGGGGCGCCGGGCCCCTTCATGCATGCGGGGTAGCCGAAGCGGTCGGAGTCCGGCGGATTGTGGTTCCGCCCAATCCAGGTCTGTGCTCCGCGTTCGGAGCCGCGATCGCACGCTTGCGCACCGATAGGGTCTGGAGCATCGGCAAGCGACTCGACGACATCAGCGAAGCGGTTCTGCGGGCCGATTTCGAGGGGTCTGTGGCCGATGTCACGAACCAACTGTACAGGGATGGCGCAACGGGCTCGGAACGGGTTTCACTATTCGCATCGTGCCGCTACTACCTCCAGAACCACGAGCATGAGATACACCTTGGCGCCGATCTTGTGCCCGGGTTCCTGGCGCGGCTGCGCGTTGACTTTGACCGGGCACATGAAGCGGCCTACGGCTACTCCTTTCCATCCGATCCGGTCGAGTTGGTGCATTGCCGGGTTACCGCTCTGGAGCCCTACGATGCAGCGCTGGGTGTCGACTTCGCCTATCAAGATGGATCCGGCACGCACGGTTCGACGTCCGAGCGAGCCATCACTTTCGCAGGGAGTTCTGAATTGCAGGTTCCGGTCTATGGGCGCGCGATGGTTTCCGAAGTAGCGGGCCCGGCTGTTATCGACGAGCCGGACTCGACAATCCTCGTGAGTCCAGGCTGGGTGGCGCGTCTGACGGGGCGCGGCAGCATCCTCATGGAAAGGGATTGACCATGACCGTCCAGGTGGACACGGTGACGATGACGGTCGTGAGCAACTATCTCCGTAACGTCTGTCAAGAGATGGGCGTAGCCATGATGAGAACCTCTTTCTCCACGATCTTCAACGAAGGGCTCGACTTTTCCTGTGTCGTCTTCGATGCAGAGGGACGAGCAATAGGAACAGGGGAGTTTTGCCCGGCACAGATCGGAGCCATCAACTTCGTGGTCGCCAGTTGCATCGAAGAACTAGGCATCGAGACCTTCAGCGAGGGGGACGTAGTAATCCACAACGACCCCTATCGCGGGAACTGCCACATTCCAGAGCACATGGTGATGAAGCCAGTCTTCTTCGAAGGTGAACTCGTCGCGTTCGCAGCGACTATCGCGCATATGGCTGAAGTCGGTGGAAAAGCCCCTGGTGGTTTTGCGGCCGATGCGATGGACGTGTACCAGGAAGGCCTGCGGCTACCGCCCGTCAAGTTGATGGAGCGTGGCGAGCGGAACGAGGACGTCTGGAAGCTGATCCTGATGAACCATAGGACGCCCCGGAGCACGTGGGGGGATCTGCATGCGATGGTAGGCGCCCTGAACGTTGGCGAGCAACGGCTCCAGTCGCTTTTCTCACGGTATGGAATCGAACGGGTCGGCTTGATCAATGATGCCCTGTTCGACTATTCGGAGCGCCGGATGAGAGAGGAGATTGCGGCGATTCCCGACGGCGAGTACCTGTGGGAGGACGTGGTCGAGGACGACGGAGTGGTTCCAGATAAGCCTTATTGGATCCGAGCCAGAGTATTCGTGGACGGCAGCGACATCATTTTCGACTTTCGCGAGAGCGACGATCAGGCTCAAGGGCCGTGCAACATGACCTTCGGGTCCATCATGTCAGCGGCTTACAACGCGATGCTCCAGGTCACCGATCCCACGATTCCCAAGAACGCCGGCTGTTACCGGCCGATCCACGTCCTCACTCGTCCCGGCAGCATTGTCAACGTCCAACCTCCAGGGCCGTCGGTGGGCGGTAACTCCGAGATACACCCGCGCGTAGTCGATCTGATCCTCGCGGCTCTGGCGCCCGCTATACCTGATCGCGTGGCGGCGAGTTCCGGCGGCAATAGCTGCAGCTTCCTCTTCGGTGGCTGGCATCCTAAGACGGGCGAGTACTTCACCAACTACCACATCGAAGGTATCGGCTGGGGGGGGACCGCAGTGGGAAACGGAAACAACTCGCAGAACGTCATCAACGGTAATTGTCGCAACACACCGATCGAGATCTTCGAAACACGGTTTCCAATCCGTATTGGATGGCTCCGACTCATCCCTGACTCTGGAGGCGCGGGCCAGACACGCGGCGGTCTCGCGTGTGAGCGCATGCTCGAGGTCCTATCCCCCGACCTGACCGTAGCCGAATTCACCGATCGGATGACGACCCAGGCGTGGGGCCTCTTTGGAGGGTTACCCGGCTCGAGCACAGCCACCTTCATGCGACTGCGCGGAACTGATGAGTGGGCTACGGTGCAAGACCTGTTCGGCACGGTCTCGAACAGCAAGTATTCCGGAATAAAGCTCAAGGAAGGCGATTGCGTCATGCTGCGGACTGCCGGCGGGGGAGGCTACGGTCCACCGGAGAGTCGCGATCCGGCGCTTGTCGAGACCGACGTTGCTGACGGGTTTGTCACTCGTGAAGCAGCTCTCCGTTACTACGGCGTTCGGATAGCCCCTGATCACCAAACGGCACCGGCATCGTGAGTGGAAACTGGGTCACCCTTGATCGGCCTCTCTACGAGACAGAGATACTGGCTTGCTCCGCGTGTGGTGCGATGGTTGCCGGGCGCGGCTGGCGGACTGCCTCACCCGAGAATCGCCTGTTATGCGGACCGAAGTGCGAGCAACTCGAGGCTCGCGTGGCTGTATTGAGGGAGCGATACGGAAGTGACGGACGGCAGTTTGCCTCGATGACTGTGGAGCACTGAACGTGGCCGAGCATGTAGTGAGACTCGGGCCTCTCGTCTATGAGATAAGCCGACTCCGCGAACCTGTGCTGACGATCGACCCGGGGGATAGCGTCCTGGTAGAGACAGAAGACGCGTTCTCTGGACAGGTCCGGGTCCCCGGCGATGTCCGGGACCGCACGGCGTTGCCGCTCAGTGATCCCGTGGCGGGGCCTATCGTTGTGAACGGGGCTGAACCGGGAGACGCGCTTAGCGTGCATGTCGTCGACATCGAGCCACTTCTCGGCCAGTGCGCGACCTACGTGCTTCCCGCCCCGCATGTTGTGGCCACGCTCGCATCGCCGATGCCGGATATGACGCGAATCTGCCAGATCGATGATGGCCAGATCCGCTGGAGTGAAGACGTCACCATCCCTTATCGCCCGATGATCGGGCTAATCGCCTGTGCTCCGGCGATGGGGGCGCCGACGACAGTAGACGCCGGCGACTTCGGAGGAAACATGGACCTTCGAGAGGTTGCTCCCGGGGCTACCGTGATGCTTCCGGTGTTCGTTCCTGGTGGATACCTCTACCTGGGGGATTGCCACGCTGCCCAAGGTGCGGGCGAGGTGAGCGGCATCGCGTTGGAGATGCCCGCCCGCAGCCGGATCGTAGTTGGTCTGGGAAAAGGTATCCACATGGGTTGGCCACGGATCGAGACGGACACCGAACTGCTGGCTGTAGCGTGTGGACGACCCCTCGATGAGGCGGTGGGCAAAGCGTTCAGCCGGCTAGCCATGTGGCTGGAAAGAAGCTACGGCTGGCGCCGCTGGGAAGCGTTGAGCCTGCTCTCACAGGTGGGTGAGACCAGCGTCGGCTACTACTGGGGTGGTGGCGTTGCAGCGAAAATACCCAAGTCGTACGTTGAACGGACCTAGCAGCCGCGATAAGAGCGGCGATGAGTGTCGCGCGGCATACCCGAGTGCAGTAACATGACCACTCCGCCCGCACTCGATGGTCGGTCCAGAGAACCCCCCACCACGTCTAGGCTGGTGATATGAGCGACTCACGCGACGTTTCATTCGAGTTCCCGTCGATCGAACACCCCGTGTTGCTTCAACTGCTAATCGAAGAGGCTCAACGACGTGACGTTCCCATTCATCGCGTATCTATGGGTGGTGGAACCCGCATGTTGACGAATAGCGAACGCGATGACATGCTCAGCCAGGCACACGAGCACGGTATTGATGTCTACTCGTTCATATCGTCTCGCAACTCGTTCGAAACTCTTGTTGACCAAGCAGCTGCCGAGCAACTCCGGGGTGAGGTCGCATTCCGCGATGCTATAGAAGAACTCCACCTGTGCTCCGGCTGGGGAGTCAATGGGGTGCTCCTAGCTGATCTGGGGCTTCTTGACGCTGCGAACAAGCTACGCGTGAGCGGCGATCTGCACGGGCTTGCCTTCAAAACTTCAGTAGCCATCGCTCCGACGAACGCTTCGGCTGCGGCGCTCTACGAGAGACTCGGGGCTTCGAGCATCAATGTGTCCGGTTCGTCGACAATCGATGATCTGGCAGCGATGCGCTCCCGGCTCTCTAGTTCCACTACTCTAGATATTTACATCGAGATCTCTTCCGACTTGGCCGGAGGACTCCGCTACCGGGATGCTGCCGCTCTGGTAGAGGCAGCTGCTCCAGTACATATTAAGTTCGGGATACTAAACGCGCCGGCTCTCTATCCATACGGTGCACATCTTGAGTCTATTGCACACCAAGTGACCCGCGAAAAGGCTCGCCGTGCCGAGTTGGTATGTGAAGCTCTTACTAGAGCAGGAGTCTCGGTGGATGGCCGCGGACGGTAAAAACGTCAAAGTCGACCGTATTGGGGTATCCCGGCTCGCCACAGGGGAACTCTGCCAAGCCAAAGTGAAACTCTCCTGAGGCTCCAAGTACCACAGATGAGTATGCTCAGAATAGACTACCCAGTAGGAGCCTCTGATAGTCTTTGTCACTCACATATAGGCTCGGGTCAGCATAGTCTGAAGTCGCCAGGACAATCTGGATGGTTGGATGTATAGTCGAGTGGAATACCAACTGACACTTGCGGAATGTCCTGGTAAGGAGGGGACATATCTGACTATCAAGTCGATGATTCTACAAGCTATAGGAGCCAGCTATGAGCGCAACTTACGGGTGGCCGGAAGGGGTTCTCTATGAAGGACGGCCGGCGACTCAGCCCGTTGGTATTGCACAGTTGGGCATGCGAGATCTTACTCTCCACCGGCGCGTCCCAGCCAGCAGCAGAGGCAACCGCGACAGCACTGATTGACGCCAACCTCCGCGGCCTGGACACACACGGCCTAGTCTTGCTCAGGTTGTATCTGCCTCGATTGAGGAGTGGAGCAATCGATGGACGGGCGACGCCTGAGATCATCAAGGACCTTCCGGGTGTAGTAGTGGTCGATGCTCGGAACACGCTCGGACCATACGCGGCGACGATCGCAACGGATCTCTGCTGTGACAGAGCCGAGAGCAACGGTGCTGCTGTCACGCTCGTTCGGAGATCGAACCACTTCGGCGCGGCGTCGGTGTATTCGGAACAAGCGGTTCGTCGAGGTTGCGTAGCCGTCGTCTTGTCGAATAGCGATCCCGGCTTGGCGCCACGGGGATCGCTCGGTCCGATTCTCGGTACCAATCCGTTGGCGATCGCGGTGCCTGCGCGTTCTGAAGAGATCGCACCTTCACTCGATATGGCAACGAGCGTCGTCGCTCTCGGTCGAGTTCGAGCCGCGGGGCGAGCCGGAGATCGACTTCCGCTAGGGTGGGCGATAGGACCCGACGGAGAACCGACGGAGGATCCCGAACTTGCTCTTGCCGGTAGTCTGCTCCCAGTCGGGGAACACAAGGGATTTGCACTTGCCTTCATGATTGACACGCTCGCCGGATGTCTAACAGGGGCTCGAACGAGCCCGTCGATCAGTGCCGACCCGGCCGGTCTCGAGCCACAGCATCTTGGTCACTTCATCCTGGCCATCAACGTAACAGCCGTTGCAAGCACGGCTAGCTTTCACGCATCCGTCGAAGAACTGACAGGTGCAGTGCATACGGCGGAGAGGGCTAACGATGTTCCGCCGTTTCTCATCCCTGGAGAACGTGAGGCACGGGTAGCCGCCGAGCGTCGCAGGACGATCCCGTTCGGAGATGGAGACTTGGCCTTGCTTGAGTCCCTTGGCCGTGACTACAACGTGACCTTCCCCGGCGGTTAGTCGTGGAGACACGAGCCTTCGGTTCCACCGGACTGCAGGTCCCGGTTGTGGGTCTCGGTACATGGTCAACGTTCGATCTTCCGGTCTCACGGCAGTCCACTGCTTCCGAGGTCGTAGCGGAGACATTTGGTAGAGGTACCCGCCTCTTCGACACCTCTCCGATGTACGGACGCTCGGAGGCCGTCCTCTCGAGAGCACTCGCCGATTACCGGACCGAAAGCATCGTCGCCACGAAGATATGGACGAAATCCGAAACTGAGGGGCATCGGCAGTTCGCTCGCCAAGTCGAACTGTTCGGTGGTCGAATCGACCTGGAGCAGGTGCACAACCTCGTTGCCTGGAGAACCCACCTCGCATTCCTTGAGAGGGAACGAGATCAGGGTCGAATCGGACTTATCGGAGCGACCCATCTCGATCAGAGCGCGTTCGATGAACTCGAAGTGGTTATGAACACCGGCCGCATCGACGCTATCCAGATCCCATACAACCCATTGGAGCGGGAGGTTGAACGGAGAATCCTCCCGCTTGCAGAGGAACTCGGCCTAGGTGTCATCGTCATGCGACCCTTCGCGGAAGGGGCGCTTCTCCACCCGCCCGATCCATCCGAGATCGAACGGTTGGGAGTCCGCTCCTGGTCGGAGGCGTTACTCAAGTGGGTGTTGTCCGACAGCCGCGTCCATGTCGTCATACCCGCCACAAGCAAGCGGGCACACGCGCGACTCAACGCACTTGCGGGGAGTCCTCCGTACCTGGATGCCGACCATCGAGCCGTCGTCGAGCGCCTCGCGGGCGATCAGGGGACCGTTTGAGAAGGAGGCTCGCTCGACCCTCCGCGGACCGTGGCCCCTCGGATTCTGAAGCCGACACGTACCACTCGCCCAGACAGACTCGGACGCCGGCCGGACCGACTGATTGCATTACCGGCTCTTACCGACTGCCGACTACCAGGACCACCCACAAGGATTGTGGGGAGCCGATGCTGGGATCGGTAGTGGCGTTTAAGAAGATCCGGGGGAGGAACTCAGGGGGGATTTCCAGTGCTGGCCATCCTCGGACGCCCTGACCGTTAGGTTCGACTCCTTGACCGCAATGGAGTCACCTTCGTCGCTGTCGCCCTCCGTGGAACGTCGCCGCCACGACCTCGATGCTCTGCGAGGGTTCGCCATGTTGCTGGGCATCGGCCTGCATGCTTCGCTGGCCTTTTTCCCTGCGCCTTGGTGGGTCCAGGACCGCACTTCCGGGCTCGACGGACTGTTCGACGAGTTCCTGTGGGCTGTCCATGGCTTTCGCATGCCCGTGTTCTTCCTGATGAGCGGGTTCTTCACCGCTCTACTGTGGCGACGTCGCGGCCTGGGCGCCCTGCTGAACCACCGGCTAAGGCGGGTAGCCCTTCCGCTACTGATCGGCCTGCTGACGATCGTGCCGCTGACCACCTTCGTCGGTGATTGGGCGGCCCGGTCCGCACCCGCCACGCAACCGGCGGAGGATGACATCTGGGGCCGCGTGTTCGCCGGCGATGTTTCCGGGGTCGAGCGACTGCTGGACGAAGGCTTCGATGTCGACCTGCGTGGGGAGCCGGGGGGATGGACGATTCTCCACGCGGCCGCATTCACCGGCGATACCGACATGGTAGACCTGCTGCTCTCGCGTGGCTCCGAGCCGGCACCGGTCGCTACCGCCTCGGAGGGTGAGACGCCCCTCGGGGTGGCCTTCCACTTCGGCCACGAGGAAGCGGCCGACATGTTGGTCGCCTACGGAGGTGGTGATCCTCTTCCCGAAGGGATCGAGTGGTCGGAGATACCCGGATGGGGAGCAGGTTCCGCCGACGCGGGCAACGGCGACGGTTCGGCCGACGGGCTGGACCTGTCCGAAATCCAACGCTTCTACCACCTCTGGTTCCTCTGGTTCCTCCTGTGGCTGGTGGCAGGTTTCGGGATTGTGGCATGGGTGGTGGATCGCCGGGATCCTCGCGGCGCCCGGCAGGCGGACTGGCCTCGGTGGGTCATGTGGTCGATGATCCCTCTCACGATCGTTCCGCAGTTGCTCATGGGCGAGGGAGGTACCTACCCGGTCTTCGGGCCGGATACGTCGGACGGCTTCGTTCCCCTTCCCCACGTCCTGGCCTACTACGCCACCTTCTTCGCGTTCGGGGCGCTGATGTACCGGCGCCCCGGCCGCAGCGGCGCACTCCTGGTCGACACGGTCGGAAGACCGTGGTGGCTGTTCCTGCCGGTCTCGTTCCTGATCGTGCTGCCGGCGGGTCTGGTGTTCACTTTCGACGAGGCGGCTTTCTCGTGGCCCGTCGCCTCGGTGCTGCAGGTGGTGTACGCTTGGGGGATGTCCCTCGGCCTGATCGGGCTGTTCCGTATCCTGATCCCGCGGGAACTCCGGGGTGTCCGTTACCTCTCGGACTCCGCCTACTGGCTGTACGTCGCTCACCTTCCGGTGGTGGTGATTGCGCAAGCGATCGTGCGGGATTGGAACCTTCCCGCAGAAGCGAAGTTCCTGCTCATCTCGGTGGTGGTGACAGCCATTCTTCTGCTGAGCTATCAGTTCCTAGTCCGTTACACCCTGATCGGAACGATGTTGAACGGAAAGAGAGTCCGCCGTCCGCACGCATCGGACCGACGACCGGCCCGTAGCGCAACCTGACCGTGGTCGTTCTGTTGCTGGGTGGTGCTGTGCCGGAGGCTCGCGAGACCGACGCTCCTACACCGCCCCGCGTGGTGGCACGATCACGTCGCATCTCGGTCCCGAGGCACGGCTGAGTCTGCGGTCGAGGGTCACCAGCGGAAACCGCAGTACCTCGGCCAGAGCCACGTACCAGGCGTCGTAGCTGGTTAGATTGGAGCGAAGCTCCCAAACCCGGTCTGCCACGGGAGCGAACGGGTAGACCTCAATGTCGAGCCGGAGCAGGTCGCGATGGGATGCCGTGGCCTCCAGCCGCGAGATCCGGCTGCTCTGCTCAATCCGCCGCAGGATGTTGGTCGCTTCTACCAGGGCCAGTTCCGGGACAGCGAGCGGACCGTCCGAGATAACCTCCTCTGCCCAGGAGCCGGTGTTGCCGCTATCGACGAGCGCCGCGACCAGCACCGAAGCGTCGATGACCGCCTTCACTTCCGGTCAGCGTCTCGCGCCTCGATGATCACCGAGCTCGGAACGATGGTCTTCGCATCTGCCTTGCGCCGGCGGATCTCGGCGAGCAGGGTGCTCGGGGACGGTCGTGAAGCGATGCGTTCGAGTTCGGTTCGCAGGAACTCCTGCATCGACTGGCGGTTGAGGGCGGCTCTGGCGGCCAGTTCGTCGCGGACTGCCTCCGGGACGCCTCGGATGGTGATCTGTACCGGCATGCTTGCAGAATGACACAACAGCCATCATTCTGCAAGCGTTGCTCGATCAGGCAAGCATCACATCCCTGTAGATGGCGCAGCCGGCCGCTACGACGCCATCCAGCGACGGTACGTCTACGGGTCCGACCGCAACGAGGGCTGCGGTGAGGCTCTTACGTATGGTGGGATCGAGGTGCGACCCCAGGGTGAAGGGTGGCGCCGGCCAGTCGGCCGTACGGTCGATGACACGGACGTTGGCGGCCGCGGCCGGTTCCGTAGCCAGCACGTGTTCCCAGATCGTGATATCGATGGCCGCTACGTCACATGCCTGATCCGCCACAGCCTGGATCGAGGCCCGATGCGACCCGGTGACTGTTTGATCGACGAACCAGGCACCGGGGAAGGACCGCTCGATGTGAGCCTTGAGCCCTAGAAACCCGGACCAGGACTCGACCTCGTTGACCGCCAGCCTCGTTTCCAGCGCGGCGCGGAGAGACGAGGGTCCGTCTGCCCGGGCGATGATCACCGAGTGGTAGATAGGTTCCCCGTGCCCGGCGAAGATGGGTGCGGCCACGACCTCGTGGGAGGTCCGGCCCGTCGAGATGAGAAGCGCGGTCGGATACCCGCACATCCACACGAGATCCAGTGCGGGAGCCTGCTGGTATGCCGTGGCTGTGCTCCTGGCCGACGCGGTATCGAGAGCCACCTCGATACCCGTCACCCCCGCCAGATAACGGACCAGATCTCCCATGATGGGAAAGCTGTTGTCGCCCAGATAGGTAGCAGCCCTGACAGGTGCCTCGGCTTGGGTGTTCAAGGAGTACCACCCCTCGTGCTCGCGGTCGGACGTCCGGCCTACCTCATCCATGGACTTGCCGCTGCCAGAGGGTTGCCGACTACCTAAGACGGTACTGAGAACCGGATCCTGCAAGGACTCGCCCACGAAACAATACCGGGCCCGCCGGTTGTGGACCTCGCCGCCCACCTCCCTCGGAGGTTGTCTCTCAGCACCCTCCTATACCCAGGGACTGTTCGAGTTGCGGCTGCCGAAGGTTCCGCCGGTGCGGTACCGGTCGAGGGTGAACGGCTTCAACTCGTAGGGCTTGTCGCCATAGACGAGCATCTGGGCGGTGAGCTTGCCCACCCCGATCATCTTGAACCCGTGGTTGGAGTCGGCGATCACCCATGCGTTGTCGGTGAGGTGGTCGAACACGGGGACGTTGTCCGGCGTGAAAGCGCCTATTCCACCGTTCCGGCGGTCCTTGAAGTAGGGCCGCAGGTTCTCGAGCCGCTTGAAGAGCATGCCGAGCGCCGAGCAGTAGTAGTCGGCGAACCATTCCTCCGCCTGGTAGAGGTCGTTGAGATGGCCGTAGGGCTCCACCTCCGCGCGGGGACCGATCTTGATGGGAATCGTCCCCCCCTGGAGACCGGGAGCGCCCACCCGCTCGGCCGCGTAGCGCGTGTACACGTAGGTGTGGTCCAGGATCATCGTGCCGTCCTCGCCGTACACCGGTGTGTCCAGCAACTCCACGTGCAGGACGGGCGAGTCCCGGTACTGGGCGGTCCGGAAGTCGACACCCTCGGGGAGGAGGACTTCACCTTCCAGGAGGCGCCAGTAGGTCCACATATCCATCTGTTCCTCGGTGTGGCCGTCGGGATACACGACGTCGAGGTGGGACGGCCCTCCGAGCCATTCCCAGTGCTGGGGTGTCCACGCCCCGGCGCCGACGACGACCTGCTCGCACGAGATCGATCCGTGGTCGGTCTCGACCGCGGTCACGGACCCCGATGCGTCCCGCTCGTAGCCGGTGACGGTGGTCCCGTAGACCCGCTGCACGCCCCACTGGCGGCACTTCTGGTCGAGGCCCCACACTGCGATGTGGGTGCCGGCGTAACCGGACCGGTGTTCGTGGAGCACGACGTCGCAGTTCTCGGTCTTGAAGTCAGGCCACAGCTTGGTCAGGAACGCGTGGGCGTCCGAGCCCGTGTACATGTCGGACGGGTACCCGCTGGCTGCCTGCGACGCGTGGAGCTCGACGTAGTCCTCTTCCTGGTTCGCCTCACCGACGGATACGTAGCCGACCTGCTGGAAGCCGAAGTTCACCGGATCGGATTCCCACACCTCCACGCTGGCGCGCAGGATGGGGTGCAGCTGGTTGGTCATGTAGAGGTTGCGGACGCAGCCGCATGCCAGGCCCGTGGCACCGGCACCCGGTCCCTGCTTGTCGATCAGCACCACGTCGCTTCCCTTGCCCCTGCCTGATCGCTCCAGGTACATGGCCAGGTGGTAGGCACTCGACAGGCCGTGGACACCGGCGCCGACCACGACGAACCGGGCGCTCGGCGGCAGGGGCACGGAGTCGAAGACCGGTATGGCCGGTGGGTTGGTCAGGCAACCGTCGACCTCGGGAGGCAGCGGGCGGTTGGCAAACGGATACCACTGGTTGTGTCCGGTGGGGTTGGGGAGGCTCATGAGCTTGCCTTTCTCCTTCGGGTTTCGTGTTCGGTGGATGGTTGTACGTAGTCGGCGCCGAGGGTCCGCCATATGAGGGGGACACCCGGGCGGTAGGCGAGATGGTGGCGGCTCGGTGCGTCGATGATGGTGAGGTGGGCAGGGCCATCAGGCGCCAGCCGCCCCACATCGTTCCTGCGCAGCGCGGCCGCCCCTCCGGTCGTGGCGGCGGCGATCGCCTCGTCGATGGTCATGTTCATGTCGCGGACCGCCAGAGCGATGCAGAACGAGATCGAGGTTGTGTAACTCGACCCGGGGTTGCAATTGGATGCGATCGCCACGGTGACTCCTGCGTCGATAGCGCGGCGGGCGTCCGGATAGGGCTGGCGCGTGGAGAAATCCGCCGAGGGCAAGAAGGTCGCTACGGTGTCGCTTGCCGCGAGGGCTTCGATGTCGTCGCCGGACAGGTAGGTGCAGTGATCGACGGACGCGCAGCCCATGTCCACTCCGAGCCGGACCCCGGGCCCGTAGTCCAGTTGGTTGGCGTGCAGGCGCAACCCGAGACCAGCAGCTCGCCCGGCTTCCAACACCGCCCTCGACTGGTCGGCGTCAAAGGCGCCCTCCTCGCAGAACGCATCGATCCAGCGGACATGGGGTCGAACCGCGTCCAGCATCGGTCCGCAGACCAGGTCGACGTAGTCGTCGGTACGGCCCAGGTACTCGTCCGGCACCACGTGGGCCCCCATGAAGGTGGTCTCGGAGGTCACCCCGGCCGCCACCGACGTGGTCTCGGCCTCGGACTCGACCGACAACCCGTAACCGGACTTGATCTCGACCGTGGTCGTACCGGCGCGATGAGCCTCGTGGAGGTGGCGGTCGAGTCCTTCCCGCAGTGCTTCTCGTCCGGCCGCCCGAGTGGCCTGCATCGTGACACGTATCCCGCCCCCGTCGTAGGGTTCACCCGCCATGCGCCGGGTGAACTCTTCCGCCCGGTCACCCGCGAAGACCATATGGGTGTGGGAGTCCACGAACCCGGGAAGCACACACCTGCCACCGGCATCGAGGCGCTCATCCGCGACCGCGCCCGCCGCACCGACCGAGACGACGGTGGCCCCGTCGACCACCACCGAAGCGTTCTCGATGATCCCGAGAGGCCCGGCCCCGAGTTCGGGAGCATTGGTGACCAACTCGCCGATGTTGTCGATCACCAGGGTCATGCCGCTACCACCTTGGCGATGGCAGAGTCGAGTGCGTCGGCAACGTTGAAGGAGACATGGGCTCCATCGACCACGACCGGCCGTCCGCCGACCACCAGGCTGTGGACGTCGGTGCTCAAGGCGGCGAATACAACCGCTGAGAGAGCACTCTCGCCGTCGATCCCGGCGAGACGGACCGAGTCCAGCCTGATGCTGGTGAAGTCGGCCAGATGGCCTGGGCTGATGGTGCCTCCGTCGCGCCAACCCAGCGACCTGTACCCGTTTGCGGTGGCGATGGAGCCGAGGCTCTCGACGGAGTGGATACCGCGACGGTTTGTCAGGACACGCTGGCCCAACTCCACGGCTCGTGATTCCTCGAGGATGTCGATGACGGCATGCGAGTCCGAACCCACGCAGAGGGCCGCACCGGCGCGGGCCAATCGCTCGCTGGGACCGATCCCGTCGGCCAGGTCGCGTTCGGTGGTGGGACAGATGCAAACGTGCGCCCCCGCCTCGCCGATGAGGCCTATGTCGGCGTCGGCGAGGTGCGTGGCGTGTACCAGGGTGGTGTCCGGGCCGAGCGCACCGGCGCCGGACAGAACGGCGGTTGGGGATCGGCCGTGCACATCCCGGCAGGCCTCGTTCTCGGCGGGCTGCTCGGAGACGTGGACGTGAAGGGGCAGGCCGTTCTCGCCCGCCCAGCGCGCCGCGCTGCCGATCGCTTCCGGATCGACGGCGCGGACGGAGTGAACGGCCGCTCCGACCTTCGTGCGGGGTCCGTAATCGCTCGCCGCCAGCTGTGTCACCCGTTCCGTCCAGACGTGCACGGTCCCGTCGCTGAACCGGGCCTGTTCAGGAGACGGCCGGGCATACCCCGATGGCGACGCCGGAGCGAACCCACCGTGCAGGTACAGCGTGTCGAGCAGGGTCAGGCGGATCCCGGCGTCTCGGGCCGCGGCCATCAGGCTGAGCCCGGTGGCGTTCCGGTCGTCGTAGGGATCCCCGCCCGGCCGGTGGTGGACGTAGTGGAACTCGCCGACGACTCCGACGCCCGCCAGAGCCATCTCGGCAAAGGTGGCCCGGGCGAGCCGGTAGTAATTGTCGGGATCGAGGTTGGCAGCCACCCGGTACATCAGGTCGCGCCAGGTCCAGAAGGTTCCCTGCCCGCCCTGGGTTCGGCCCCGCAGGGCGCGGTGAAAGGCGTGACTGTGGGCGTTGGCCAGCGCAGGAAGGGTCAGGCCGGCGAGGGGAGTGGAGTCCCGAGGGGGGGAGACCTGCCCGGAGACGACGGAGACGATCCGGTCACCGTCGACTTCGATCAGGACGCCGGGCGTGGCCTTCGGACCTCCCAGCCAGGCGAGTTCGCACCAGTATCCGACGGTCACGAGCCCACCTCCGCTACGAACTTTGTTATGCGCCGGACGAAAGCATCGCGGTGGTAGCGGTCGAACTGCTCCCAGGTGCTGAGTGTCCGCGAATCGATCCGATCGACCACGAGGACACCGTCGAGATGGTCGCATTCGTGCTGGTAGGTACCGGCTGTGAGGCCGCGCAGGAAACGCTCGTGGTAGGCCCCATGGCGGTCGGTGTAGCTGACTCGCAGATTGACCGAGCGGACCAGCTCACCCCGCAGAGGAACCGAGAGGCATCCCTCGTTGATGGTCACCGTCTCGTCGTCGAGTGGCTCGAACCGGGGGTTCACGGCCACCGTCAGAGGAATCGGGGGCTTGTAGGGGTAGCGAGGGTTCCTGTCGACTTCCATGACCATGATCCGGACAGGCTCGCCTATCTGGTTGGCGGCGATCCCGGAGCCGTTGGCATGGCGCATGGTGTCGATGAGATCGTCGATGAGGCCCTGGATGGCCGGTGTGGCAATGTCCTCTCTTGTTACCTCCGTCGCCCGCACCCGCAGAGTCGGGTGGCCGATCGAGAGGATGGGACGGACGGTCATCGGCGACCCGAGCCAGGGAAGTCTGCGTCGGTGATCCCACCCGGAAGCGTCCGGACGGCGTGCCACATCGGGTCGGAGTCGTAGTCCCAGTACTTGGTGACTTCGACGGTCACGCGGCCATCTCCGATCAGGCCTCCACGCAACCGGCCGTTGTGGATGCGGACGCTGTGGAACACCCGAGGAGAGAGATCTTCGGCTGCTTCTATGTGAACGGCGCTGCGCCGCCAGGATTCGCGATCCCTGGCGTGCAGGTGGACGACCAGGTTCGCCCACTGGTTCGGTACCAGTTCCATGGAGCTGTAGCTGAGGATTC
Organism: bacterium; assembly: GCA_026710435.1. Classification (GTDB taxonomy): domain Bacteria; phylum Actinomycetota; class Acidimicrobiia; order Spongiisociales; family Spongiisociaceae; genus JAPPFW01. The sequence goes on from JAPOQZ010000069.1 coordinate 56,118, forward strand.
CCGGGTACTGCCGGAACTCGCCGATCACGTCGAAATCGAACTCGTCGATGATGTTGGCCTCGTCGGTGGACCGCCGGTTCCCCAGAAAGCCAACGAGCAAGACATCCGATCCCCCCTGCAGGAGGGCTTCCGGGTCGCACATGACGGTCCTGCGCCGGAGTCCGTTCTCCTGCCAGGATAGGATCTGGTACGGATGGAGAACGGTCTCACCTGCCGCAGCCCGTCCGAGCATTGCCCGCAGGTCCCCGAGCAGGTGCTCGAGCACCGCCAGATCTGCGTTGTAATGGCGGACCTCGGCGCACGGGTGGTCGGCGGGGTCCTCGTCGATACCTAGACGGATCGGGCTGTAGCGGACGGGATGCACGTAACTCCTTTCAGTAATCGGTTGGGACGCCGCCTTGGTCGGCGCGGTGGGCGACGAACTCCTCGAGTTCCGAACGGGTAGCCGGATCCATCGAGGGCGGCTCGTATGCGTCGAGCAACTCCCTGGCCAGGAACACCGTCCGGTCTGCGGGGTCGGGGCGTCCGGCCTCGTCCCACGTCTCGAAGTTGCTCCAATCCGACAGGAGCGGCGTGTGGAAGGCGGTGCGGTAGCGGGCTTGAGTGTGCGCGGTGCCGAAGAAATGCCCGCCCGGACCGACCTCGGCGATCGCTTCGACAGCGAGAGCGTCCTCGTCGACGACCGGAGGTTCCAGGGCTGCGCAGATCATCTGCAGCAGGTCGGCGTCCAGCACCATCTTCTCGAAGGACGCTCGTAGCCCGCCCTCAAGCCATCCCGCTGCGTGCATTACGAGGTTGGCGCCCCCCATCACGGCGCCCCACAGCGAGAACATGCTCTCGTAGGTGGCCTGGAGGTCGACGGCGTTGGAGGCGTTGGCATTGGAGGACCGGTAGGGAAGACCGTAGCGTCGGGCCAGTTGCCCCCCGACCAGGGCAGCCTGGAGGTATTCGGGTGTGCCGAAGGCAGGGGAGCCGGTCTGCATATCGACGTTGGAGGTAAAGCCTCCGTACATGGCCGGCGCACCACGGCGCACGGCCTGGGTCAACGAGATACCGGCGAGGGCCTCAGCGTTCTGCTGGACCAACGCTCCGGCGACCGTAACGGGAGCCATCGCTCCCGCCAGCGTGAACGGGGTGATCGCCACCGGCTGGTTACGCGCCGACATCTCGAGGATCCCTTCGATCATCGGGGTGTCGAGACGCAGCGGCGACGAGGTGTTGACGATCGTATACAACGACGGCTGGGTCTCGAGGTCGGATTCGCTGATCCCCCGGGCGATCCGGGCCATCTCGATGGTGTCCAGTGTGCGCTGCCGTCCCAGGCTGTAGGTGTGGATGGCTTTGTCGCTGAGGGTCAGTAGGTCGAAGGTGGCGTGCAGGTGACGTACGGACGGATGGATGTCGGCGGGTTCCACCGGGTATCCGCCATGGAGGTGGACGACGTTCAGGTGCTGGCTCAGGCGGACGAGCTGTCTGAAGTCCTTCCGGTTGCCGCTGCGCCGATCGCCGCCGAGACCGGAGACGTTGGGTGGGCTGGCCACGGCCGCGAACGCCAGGGAACGTCCGCCGAGGCGGACGTGGTGCGCAGGGTTGCGGGCGTGCAGGGTGAACTCGGCCGGCGCGCAGCGCACGAGTTCGGTGACCATCTCGGGATCGAAACGGACCCGTGCCGAGTCGGGATCGACGTCTGCGCCTTCCCGGCGGAGAATCGCTCTGGCCTCGTGGTGCAGCATGTCCATCCCAACGTCACGCAGGACTTGCAGAGAGGCCTCGTGGATCGCTTCGAGCCGGTCCTCGCAGATAGCCGCGACCGGCTGCCAGGGGAGCCGGGGCTGGCGGAAAGGTCTCTGGGGATTCGAAGGGCCTCGCCTTGCGATCCGGGCGCGGCGCCCGCCCCGTCGGCGCCGTGCCGTCACTATGTCGGGTCTGCTTCTGCCATCGGGACGCGCACTCCCCGGTCGGCGGCAACCCGCTCGGCCAGTTCGTAACCCGCGTCAACATGCCTGATGACTCCAGTGGCCGGATCGTTCAGCAGCACTCGTTCGAGCTTGCGGGCACCGAGTTCGGTGCCATCGGCGAGGCACACCTGACCGGCGTGTATGGAACGGCCGATCCCGACTCCACCCCCGTGGTGGATACTGACCCATGTAGCGCCGGACGAGGCGTTGACCAGCGCGTTGAGCAGCGGCCAGTCGGCGATGGCGTCGCTCCCGTCCGCCATGTCCTCGGTCTCGCGGTACGGGGAGGCGACCGATCCTGAATCGAGGTGGTCGCGCCCGATGACGATCGGGGCTTTCAGTTCACCGGAACGCACCATGTCGTTGAATCGCAGTCCCAGCCGGTGGCGTTCGCCGTAACCGAGCCAGCAGATCCGCGCCGGGAGGCCCTGGAAGGCAACCCGCTCCCCGGCCAGCGTGATCCACCGGCGCAGGCCCTCGTCGTCGGGAAACTCATCGAGAACAGCCCGGTCGGTGGCTGCGATGTCGGCCGGGTCACCCGAGAGGGCCACCCAACGGAATGGCCCCTTGCCCTCGCAGAACAGCGGGCGGATGTAGGCGGGAAGGAACCCGGGATAGTCGAATGCCCGGCCATAGCCGCCGAGGGCCGCCTCAGCCCGGAGGCTGTTGCCGTAGTCGAACACCTCGGCTCCGGCGTCGAGGAAACCGACCATGGCCTCGACATGGACGGCCATGGAGGCGCGTGCCCGCCGGACGTACTCGTCGGGTTTGCGTTGCCGGAGTTCCTCGGCCTCCGCTAGTGGAATACCGTCAGGTATGTAGGTCAGCGGGTCGTGAGCAGAGGTCTGATCCGTGACGATGTCCGCATCGATGTCGTCGACGAGCATCCGGGGGAGCAGGTCGGCGGCGTTGCCCACCAGACCCACTGACAATGCCCTGCGGTCCTTGACCGCATCCTCGCAGAGCCTCAAGGCGTCGGCGTATCCGTCGGCGGCCACATCGAGATAACGGGTCTCGAGACGGCGCTCGACCCGCTTGGGATCCACCTCGATGCAAAGTGCGACCCCGCCGTTCATGGTGATTGCCAGAGGTTGGGCGCCACCCATCCCGCCCAGCCCGGCGGTCACGGTGAGGGTCCCCGCCAGCGAGCCGCCGAAGCGCTTCCGGGCGATGGCGGCGAAACACTCGTAGGTTCCCTGGAGGATTCCCTGGGTACCTATGTAGATCCACGAGCCGGCGGTCATCTGGCCGTACATGGTCAGCCCCAGATGCTCGAGCCGGCGGAACTCATCCCACGTCGCCCAGTCTGGAACCACGTTGGAGTTGGCGATCAGTACGCGGGGCGCCCACTCGTGGGTACGCAGGATTCCCACCGGTTTCCCCGACTGGACGAGCATCGTTTCGTCCCCGGCGAGGGTCCTGAGCGACCGGATCATGGCGTGATACGCATCCCACGACCGGGCGGCTCGGCCGGTTCCTCCGTAGACGACCAGTTCCTCGGGACGCTCGGCCACAGCGGGATCGAGGTTGTTCTGAAGCATCCGGAAGGCGGCCTCCTGCGGCCAGCCAAGACAGGTCAACGATGTGCCGGTCGGGGCACGAACCTCCGGAACGGGGGAGTAACGGCTTTGTCGATTTGGTGCGGTCATCACAACGCATATGGGTGATCGTGTGCCAAGGCAGTACGTAGCTGCGCTTCGTTGCAGCCTAGAGGAAGGTGGGCTAGACTGTCAATCACCAGAAGTTCCTTTCAGTTAATGAAAGTCTCTATAATGAATATGACAGATCGGTGTCGGATACCCTCCTTCGACATAGCACGTAGGTATCAGAGTGATGGAACCATGAGCGGTGAAGACAAGCGGACAGGTTCGAATCTCCATGTCTCGCGCTCAGCCGAACGCGTGCTCAGCCTCCTGGATACGGTTATCGACCGGGGAGCGGTTGCTCTGACCGCCGCCTCGACCGAGGCCGGGATCCCGATCAGCACCGCGCTACGCCATCTGCGGGTCCTCACCAACCACGGATACCTGGTCCGGGACGAGGTGGGACGGTACTCGGCAGGACCCGCGTTCCTGCGAATGGCTCTCGCTACCTTCCGCTCCGGTCCCTATGCGAGGCTTACCGCGGCCGCGCAGCCCGAGTTGGAGCGACTGGCAGACGTCACCGAGGAGTCCGCCTACCTGGCGGTCAGGGACCGTGACAAGGCGATATACATCGCCACCGCCGAGAGCAGGCGCGCCATACGCCACGTCGGCTGGGTCGGCAGGTCGGTTCCCGTCGAAGGCACCGCAATAGGAGAGGCTTTGGCAGGTGAGCCGGAGCGGCCGGGTATCCGTCCCAAACCGGTGTTCAATACCGGAGCGATCGAGCCGGACGTGACCGCAGTCGTGGCACCTGTATACGGGTCTGCCGGCATTCTGGGAGCGTTCTCAGTCATCGGACCGGCAGAACGGGTGGTCGGTGATCGTTTGACGCTTGCCGCACGGGCAGTAGTCGATTCGGCCGTCTCGGTCTCCCTCGCTCTGGCCTCCGCCTAGTGTCCCGAGTCGGAAGTTCGTCACATAAGAGCGGGCTACACCTCCACGCCACCGAACCCCGAGAACGCGAAAACCGCCCGAACGTGCCTCTTCCCTTGGGTTTCCCACCCCCGCCGCCACCTCCGAGGGTCACGGA
>JAPOQZ010000127.1 GCA_026710435.1 bacterium
AACCCTGCCACGGTCCGCTCGACGTCGGAAACGAACCGTTGGTGTATACGGCTATCTACCATTGTGCAACGAGCCTGTGACAGATACAGCCCGCTCGTAGCGTTGGTCGGTTCCGGTTCGGCTCATCAAGCCCGGAACGCAAGCGAAACAGAGATACAGGACACTAGGACGGTGCTGAACAATGACGATTGCTCGGGCCTGCCGCCCGCCACCCCAGGCATTTTGCCGGCGGTTGGCAGGCCGCTGGTGGATTGCTCAGCACCCTCCTAGGCGGGCGGCCATGGCCCCCTGTCGGGACGCGACTGGAGGGTCTGCCACCTTTCGGCGTCCGGATCGGTGTCAGCGTCGTGGTCTGCGAACCGGATCGCCCGCCCGGGCGGACGCCTCTGCCTCGTCGACCCAGCAGCGTCCGGGGTCTGTGGGCCCGGGGATCCCTCAGGAGCACGAACACCCGAGACCCCCCGCGGGGGATCCCCGCAACTCCAGCCGGCACGGACTGGCATTCCTCACCGGGGATGATCGATGATCTCCACCGCCTGACCTCTGGTTCCCCCACACGCCGCACACGACGGCCTCAGTTGCCGGCTTCTGATCTTGCGGGCGAACGTCACATAGCTCTGCCCATAGCCCAGCTTCTTGGCTTCTTCGAACAGTACCGTTGCCCGAAGGTGCGGATCATCGGCCAGCCGCTGCCGAACATACGGTTCGAACTCGTCGAACGGATCCGACTCCGCCGGTCTCCGCTGACCCGGTGTCCGCTCCCCCGACAGGTAAGCTCGTAGTGTCTTTCGGTCTCTTCCCAGATGCCGGGCAATAGCCGAGATCGACCAACCCCGCTTCCGCAACGCGTGTGCTTCCACGTATTCTTCCTGTGCCAACATCAGCGGTGGGACTTCCTCTCCTCGCTTGCAGCCAGGCACCACAGCTCCCCGTCCAAGCCTTTCCCCGTCGGGGTGGGGATTCCCGGTTTCGGCGTGTAGCCACCCGTCGGCGACCAACGTCCGGACTGTCTCGCCTAGTCGTGACCACTCCGAGCGTGGCGGTCGACCAGCTTCTGACAGCCGGGTTCTCCGCCGCTCCCTATGTTGCGCCCTCAGAGGGGGTTCCTACCCGCAACCAGGAGCCACTTGAGTGCTAACAGAACTTACAGTGAGATGCGTGAGTGATGCTGCAGTTGAGTCAACGCCCGCTGAGTGGTTCCGATGCCGACAGGGGACTGTTCGTTGATCGTACTTCGGAGCTCAGCCACCTCGAACGGTCGGCGCAGCTCGGTTTCAATGTGCTTGTGCTGGGAGAACGGGGCATGGGGTCAACCTCGCTGGTACGTCAACATCAGCGACGGCTCGAAGATACCGGCCGACCAGGCTATTACGTCAACGGCGGCTGGGCTGAAGACACGGCCGAACTCGCCGCAGAAGTCTGTATCGCGGTGGAAGGGCCCCGTCCGCCGCGGTACAGCAGCGACCCGACGGTTCAGTACTTGGCGTCTCGGAGGCTTATCCGGGAGGGCGACGACCGGCTTCGGGGCTTGCGGGCCTTGAGTAGGCGGGTGTCAGAGTCGGGGGGTGGTTTGCGGGCGGGCGTCCCGGCGGTCTCAATACTTGGAACCGCCGGCTGATGCCTTCTTCGATTCGGTTCTGACGCTCGACCCACTCGACACGGCCGCGTCACGGGGTCTTCTCGAAGCCCGGTTGTCTGGAGCAGACAGCACCGACGACGGAGCGGCGGTTCGGATCGTCGCCAGGCGGGATCTGATCATCCGACAAAGCGAAGGGAATCCTCGCCAGCTTCTCGCCGCGGCACGCGACGTTGTCCTCCGTAGCTCAGAGGAGGCCTCGGCTGCCGATCGGCTCGTGACCTCAGCATCCGAGTTGGGCGCAACCGAGGGGCTCGCGGTTCGGTATCTCACAAGACACGGACCTACCAGCGCCTCCGACCAAAAGCTGCTCGAAGCCTTAGACATCACCCGGGCGCGGGCCACACAGGTGCTCCGCCGCCTCGAAAACGCCGACCTCGTGTACGCCTCCAACGAGAAAGCCCGCAGCCCCGGTCGTCCCCGCAAGCTCTACGCGACACGTCTCAGCCACAAGGAACCGTGATGAGCCTCCACCTTCTCCGACAACTGCAGGCCGAACACGCATTCGACCACACCCCCATCCGCCACGACCTAGCCTTGACTCACTGCTAGAGCCTGGGGTTAAGCAACTCGCCAAACCGAAGTTCTCGACTCGGACGGTTCCCCTACAAGACCACCCACGACTTCCCACTCAAAGCTCTGACCAACGACGAACGAGGAACGGTCAGATCCTATGACCATTTACAACAGCGCTCAGAGGTCAAGCATGTGGCACAGCGACGAACGCCAGAGCATTGACCCGGACACCTGGAACGAGGACGTAGCCGAGCAATGCGGGTACATCCTCGCCCGGCTGGCCGCTCGTGGCCCGAACAGCAACCTGCGGGCCCAACACGAGGCAGCGTTGGCGAAGGCCAGCATCGATGGTATCGACAACCCGGCCGTGGTCGTCATGACCTACGGTGTGGGGGACTGCCCACCGGTGGTTGGTCCGGGCAACGACGGGGAAGACACACGAGCTGCGGAGTACGAAGCCTGGTTGTGAGGGCGGCTCGACATCTGAGTCTTGGTGTTCGGGCCATCCGCGGGACTATCGACCGTCCGGTCCTGAGAAGCACATACCCACGGACTGTGGTGCACAGGTCCGTGGACTATCGATTACGGGTTCTCGTCTACGCCAGGAACCTCAATTAGTGCCTACTCGTGTGGGTCTACGATTCGTTACTCATGATGGGGAACTGTATCGGCTGCCCGTCCGGTCTTCTAAGGAGTCCTGGATCAACGCACTCGTTCGGTAGGTCGCGTGGACGAACTTGCCGTAGGGCAGGCTCACGAAGAAGGCTGCAACCAAGGCTAGGTGTACCAGCAGAAGCAGTCCCATAGCGGTCGTGGTCCGTGCTGCGAGCAGAGCCAGTCCGGATCCGTTGATGAGCAGGAGGAGGACGATGAAGTCCAGATCCAGGAGCCGGGTACCAGGCGCCTCGAGTTCCGTTCGGCTCCCGGACCTCAGCGTGAGTAACCCGATACATCCTGCGATGGTCGCGATTCCTCCGATCGTCCCGACTATGACCGGTGCGCTGAGCAGAGGATAGGGTGGCAGTCTTCCAAACCCTTCCTGCCAGATGGCGGCGATGATGGTGGCGAGGAACGTGGCGAGGAATCCGTTGAACACCAGCGAGTGCATTACCAGCCGGCTCTTTGCGGGTGCTTCCTGCGGGTAGGTGCACCCGGGTCCCCCGCCTTGCATGTTCTTGAGACTGAAGGCGGCGTAGATAGCTTTCTGCAGCGATCCTCGGTCCGGCCTACCGGTGGTGGTGTCCCGCCAGAAGGCAGCCATGCTAGAGGCGAGGAAGAACAGGGCGACGCCGGAGAGCACAGACGCCGGGATCGTCATCACCAGGAACGGGATCACTTCATAGAACGCCGCTTCATCAGCCGGTGGGGCTACGAGCCGGTCCCATCCGAGCATTATCAGTCCGATACCGACGGTTGCCGCAACTACAAGCAACGCAAGCCAGGCTCGCCCTCGAGCCGGGCCCAGAAGCAGGGGTCCGAGCGCTTTGGGGCGGGCGTAACTCTGGTAGGTCTGTTCCCGGATGCGGCTCATTAGTGGAGGGATGTCCACCGCGAACTCGTGAGGGGTGGCGTAGGGGCATACGTCGTAGCAACTGCGGCAATCGTGGCACAGGTTGGCAAGGAAGAGGACATCGCCCTCGGTGAATATCGAGCGCCGTTCAAGAGCCGGGAAGACCGCGCACAGGCCTTCGCAGTACCGGCAGGCATTGCAGATGTCGAACTGCCGCTGTGCCTCGTTCAGGAGGCCTACGCCAAGGATTCGGGGAGGGTCGGCCGCGATCGCGGCACTTGCGGTCGGTACACGCATGGTCGGCGGCTTCACACTCCCTAATATACAGGCATGGGCAGTGTCCGGCGGGTTAGCCTCTGCAAACCGGACGCTACTCAAGCCGGCGAACTCAGGGGTCCGATGACGGCAGGTGGCAGTCTTCCATGAATACAGCAGCCGATGTGATTGTGGTGGGCGGTGGTAATGCGGGGCTCTGCGCTGCGTTGACTGCCAGCGAGTTCGTCGAAAGAGTTCTCGTCCTGGAGTCGGCACCCATGGAGATGCGGGGTGGGAACACACGCCACACCCGCAACATCCGCCATGTCCACGCCGGTGCGGACGAGGTCTTGACCGGCTCCTATACGGAAGAGGAGCTTTGGGAGGATCTCGTCAAGGTGAGCGACGAGGACATCGACGAGGATATCGCCCGTATGGTGATCAGAGCATCCGAGTCGGTTCCCGCCTTCATGGCACAGCACGGTGTCCACTGGCAGGCGTCCCTGAAGGGCACACTTCACCTATCGCGGACCAACAGATTCTTCCTGGGGGGCGGCAAAGCGATGCTCAACGCCTTGTACGCGTCCGCCGGAAGGAAGAGAATCGACGTACGTTACGAGACGCCGGTGACGGATATCTTGGTCGAGGGGCGCCGAGCGTCCGGCGTCGTTGCCCTCATCGATGGGGAGCCCACCGAACTGCCTGCCCGATCTGTTGTCGTCGCGTCGGGTGGCTTCGAAGCTAACAAGGCTTGGCTCCGTGACCTATGGGGTGATGCAGCGGACCGGTTCGTGATTCGGGGATCGCCGTTCAACATGGGGGGCCCACTCAAGGCGCTTCTCGAGCGCGGCGCGCTATCGGTCGGCAATCCGAAGGGGGCCCACGCGATCAGCGTTGATGCCAGAGCCCCGGACTTCGACGGAGGGATCGTTACACGAATCGACTCGGTGCCGCTGTCGATCATGGTGAACAAGCAAGGTCACCGTTTCGCGGATGAGGGCGAGGACCTCTGGCCGCGGAGATACGCCAGTTGGGGTCACTTGATCGCAGCCCAGCCGGATCAGGTGGCTTTCTCGATATTCGATTCGAAAGTCAACGACCTGTTCATACCGGGCCTGTATCCGCCGCTTCAAGCGGAGACGCTCGATGGCTTGGCCCAGCAGGCGGGACTGCCCCCAGAGGCAGTCGAGCGGACAATCCGGCAGTTCAATGCGTCGGTTCCTCACGACCCTCCTTTCGATCACGGCGGCCTCGACGGGCGAAGCACGACCGGCCTCGACATACCGAAGTCGAACTGGGCGCTACGGATCGATTCCCCACCCTTCTATGCCTACCCGCTGCGATGCGGCATCACCTTCACCTACCTCGGTGTCAAGGTTGACGCTGATGCCCATCTCCAGACAGACGAAGGCCGGGTCGATAACCTCTTCGCCGCTGGAGAGATCATGTCGGGAAACGTGCTAACCGCCGGCTACCTAGCTGGTTTCGGTCTCACGATCGGTGCGGTCTTCGGTCGAATAGCCGGGTCAGGAGCAGGCCGGTCCGCATCGTCGGAGACCTAGGCAGCTCTTATAGGCTCTCCGGGGAAGCGGCACACCCCAGATGGCGGTTGTGAACTCGGATCGGCAGCTGCAGGGGGCTGCCTGGACGCCCGGAGCGGCGTAGACGTGCGTCGTTGCCGTGTCCTGCAACGGAGGGCGGGCACCGGACCCCTCCCACAGCCCGCTACCGTACATGGCGACCCATACGGGTAAGAGTGGGGATCGGAGCTAGGTACCGGGCTGTCTTCCGCCCAGCCGGGCGAATAGCTTCTCGGTCCGGCCTGTCACGAGCATCGTGCCGATCGCCAGCAACCACACGAAGAAAGCGGCGCCGACGACCCGGTGGACCGAGGTGGCGGAATTGACCCAGATGAACTGCATCGCGATCCCGATGACCGCCGAGACCGGCGCGACGTACCTGAGCGGTCCCCCTACCTTCCATTGGTAGCGGGCCGCGACTATCAGCGCTACACCTGCCAGAACGAACCCGACCTTCCCCGTGAGCCAACGCAGATCCGAGATTCCTTCAGCCAGTCCCCATCGGGGAGATCGAGTACCGGACCGGGCGACATCGGATGCCAGGTTCGCCAAAGCGATTGCCAGCGCTCCCGATGCGGCGGTGAAGACACCCGACAGAGCGAACAGCGCAGGAACGAGGGGCGTACCGAGTCGCTCCTGGATGATCCAGGTCCGTGCGAGGTACCAAGCTGCGGCGAGCAGTGTGACACCGGAAACGAGCCTGCTCGCGCCGCTCATTACGTAGAGACCCTGGCTCGACGCAATGGCGCGGAGAGACTCGGCGAGGGTGGGTTGGTCCGCGTCTGCGGTGACGCGCCCGATCACCATGACGGTGGTGGCCACTGCCGTCATGAGCAGGAACCACCCGCCTAGACGCGCGTCCGGATCCCGCCTTCGTTCTACCGATGGTCGGTGGCCCGCCTGTGGTTCATGGAGATCAGAGGGCTGCAATCTGAGGGTCCGCTACGCCGAAGCCGCTAAGCGGCGAGTAATCGCCGAGGTGCCGCACCTCACTACAGGCATCGCCTTCCGTACCCTCCCAATCGCATCCGTAGGCTCATCGAGTATCACCGCTGCATCCTTCCTCGGTCGGCGGGCGGCAGGCCCGAGTAATCGTCATTGTTCAGCCCTCCTAGGGCTCCGAACACAGACCTTCAGGTACCCTAACAGACTAATTTAGGTGACCCTTATCCCTGCCGAAGACCCCTGAGCTTGCCGATGCCATGGTGCGATGTCGGGAAGATCCGCAACCGTCTGGCTTAGGAAAACCAGGCTCTTGAAGCCTTCGCCCGCTTTCGCCCGACCGGTTGCAGGCCTGACCAGGTCTGAGGTGACCAGTCGCTGTATCGGGTAGGGGCGCCGAGCCGCAGAGGTAATATCGGACTCCACAGGCTTCCGGGGGGAGCATTGACCAAGGAAGACACCGATAGCAACAGGGGTCGGCTCTGGATAGCGGTCGCGATTCTCGTCGTGCTCGATGTCATGCTGCGGCGGTTCGACCTGGGGTTGTGGCTGACTGTGCTGATACTGGTCGCAGCCATAGCAATCCTGACCCGCCAAGGTATGAGGGGTTGGGTTTGGAGAGTGGTGGCCGTTGCATTGGTGCTCTCCACCGTCGTCTCCGGGTTGTCCGGATGGGACCTCGTCACTGTCCGGCTGGCATCGTTACCGGCAGCGTGGCTGTTATGGGTGGTATTCGACCTGGCCAGGGGGATCATCCGAGACCGGTAGCGACGGCTTCCGGAAGGGCGCGGCCGAGCCTGAAGCGGGGGAGTCCGAAGACGACGTCTCTGGTTGCCCTGTTGGTCCGTGAGGACCGCTCGACGCTTGTCTCCCGGGGCGGGCGAGTCGACCAACTATTGTTCCTTCAAGGCGCGACTTCCGCGGACACACCCCGTTTCGCGAATGCGGCCGGAGCGGTCGCCCGGCGTGGGGCCGGACCCACCCCAGTTTTCAGGATCAGGCGGGAGTGCTACGAGCGTCTACGAGGGTGCTCAAAACGGGGGTAGAGGTTGACCCGCCGTTCGCTGACTTGGGAGTCTTTCACCGAACGTCGGGCCAACAGAGGGTTTCTCAGCACCCTCCTACGAGGGTGCTGAGCCATCCACCGGCGGCCTGTCAATCGCCGTCATACCTCCTGGATCGGCGGGCGGCAGGCCCGAGCAATCGTCGTCGTTCGGTACCCTCCTACCCCCACACGGTGACGATCACCGCCATGACGACATGGCCGATCAGACCGATACCGCCGTTGACGACTACCAGGTTCTTGGAGCGGCCCTCGTAGGTGGCGTTGATCCATGCCTGTCCCACGACGAACGCGATCCCGGTCGCGAGGCCGAGCACCAACCCATCACCGAACGAGGAGGCGCCGGCGGCACTGGCGATCATCGCCAGGACGAGGGCCATGATGAAGTAGGCGACCAGGGTACCGAGAAACATCATCGGGTTGGGTCCGTCGCCTGACGGCTCGACACCGGCGGCGTCCATCCACTTCTTGCCCATTACCCGTGGCTGGTACCAGACCGCGGCCAGCCCGAAGAAGACCAGGGCCGCCACGATGATCGCCAACCAATTCAACTCGCTGAACGTGAGCACAATCCTCCGATCGTTCTGGTTGTCTCAACCCTAGCTACCTCCGATAGCAGGATCGTCAATGGTGGGTTGGGGCCAGAGTGACGACAGCGATTCGTTCGGGGGTGCGTGAGCTTGATAGCGACCGGCGAGAAGTAGCATCCGAGCAAGGGAGCCGGAAGGGACGGAGATGGACAGGAGTTCGGAGATGGACAGGAGTGAGGTCGAGCGAGTCCTGAGCGCCATCGAGACGCACATGGCGGACGACCGTACCGTCGGGCTGGCCGGTACGGGCTTCTGGAAGGTGGTGTCCGCGGCAAAGAAGGCCCCGGATCTCGTAGCCGAGTTCGGTGACAGGATCGCTGCGATCGACCGGCGAGCCTTCCAGCGGTGGGCGCTTCTGACGGTTCCGCTCGCACCGGGCACGGCGATGGCCGTTTTCGGATGCGCGGTGGGCCTGGTGCTGGTTGGTCTCTCCTACAACACCGTGGATCCTCTGAACGGTGTCCTGCTGCTGGCGGGGATGGGAGCCCTGCTGTTCGCTACCCACGGTTTGGGCCATCTGCTGGTGGGGAGGCTCGCGGGAATCCGCTTCACCCATTGGTTCATCGGCAGCGTGGGCCGCCCGCAGCCGGGGGTCAAGACCGACTACGCCTCCTACCTGGCCGCCAGCCCGAAACAGCGAGCCTGGATGCATGCGTCAGGGGCCATAGTGTCGAAGATCATCCCGTTCGCGCTGATCCCGGCCGCTCTCATCGCCGGCGTCCCCCGGTGGAGTATCGTCCTGCTCATCGTGGTGGGAGCGGTATCGATCATCACCGACGCCATCTGGTCCACGCACTTCTCCGACTGGAAGAAGTTCCGCCGGGAGATGGCACTTGCTTCGGATTAGGCGGGTACTGAGAAACCCCCCGATGGCCCGACGGCCGATGGGTAACTGCCTGTCCAGCGGACGACGGGACGACCGCTACCGCCGTTTCCGGCACTCTCCCAGGCGCGAGCGGTCGGGAGTTGATCCTCATGTCCCCGGCTGGGGTACCTCGCCTTCCGCTCCCCGGCGGGCGCGAACTGCTTCGGAGGCCAACCACCTGGCAGTACCGGGCCAGTCCCCGTCGTACTGTCCTTCCATGCGCAGGTTCACCCGATCCGATCGGAACACCTCGATGATAGGTTCCCAGAGGTCCCGGTTGGCCACCGGGTTGCCTTTGGAGTTGAGCCAACCCTGTTGCAGCCATCGCTCCCACCAGCGGTTGACGAAACAGTTCACGAGGTAGGTCGAGTCGCTTACCAACTCGATCTCGCCTTCCACCGTGCGAAGGCAGTCGAGGGCGGCCGTCAACTCCATGCGGGGGTTGGTGCTCCTCATCTCGAACCCGCTCCGGTATCGCACTCCGGGAACCAGCCAAGCCCATCCGCCGGGACCGGCGCTTGCCTTGCCGTGGCCGTCCGTGTATACGACGGTGCCGTCGAAGTGTCGGTAGTCGGCCTGTGCGCCGCCCGGTCGGTGGAGTGTTCGGGAGCGACTCTTCCCGGTGGACGGGGCCACCGAGTCTTGCGGAACCGGACCTTCCCCCTCCGCGCCCCGCTGGGAGAGGGAAGCCTCGACCGCCAAACGGTCGGCGAGGTCGTTCCACCGGTTGCCCGCGTGTCCCTTCACCCAACGGAACGTGATGGACCGGGCTCGGTAGGCCTCGACAAGCGGCTCCCAGAGGTCCCGGTTGGCCACCGGCTGCTTCTTCGAGTTGGTCCAGCCCCGGCGGAGCCAGCCCTCCCACCAACTGTTCCGGAAACAGTTCACCACGTATGTGGAGTCGCTGACGATCTCGAGCGGTCCTTCGATGTTCCTCACCGCGTCAAGGGCGGCGGCTAGCTCCATCCGCTGGTTGGTGGTGTGCCGGTCGGCTCCGCTCCGGAACCGACCCCCCGGAATCACCCATGCCCATCCGCCTGGCCCGGGATTGCCGGAGCAGGCACCGTCGGTGTAAACGACCGTACGAGCGCTCTCCCGCCCGGTCGGTCGGCTGCCAGAGGGACGCTGGCGCGTAGCCTCCGATGTCTTGTTCGGCCTAGGCACCTGGATTCTCCTTATGGTTCGGCGATCTTCGGATCCACCGCGATGGTGCATGATGGCATCCAGCTTCCGGTTAGACGGATATTCATGTGCCCGGTGGGACGGAGCGCGAAAGAAAGCGAACGCTGTTTCGGTATGACGACGCATCCGGGTACCGTCGGGCGATCCGAGCTAGGAAAGGCGAGAGAGGTATGGATCTGAACGGAGCGGTGGCGGTCGTGACGGGTGGCGCGTCGGGGCTGGGAGCGGCCACAGCCCGGAAACTGGCCGGCACCGGGATGAAGGTGGCCATTCTCGATATCAACGGCGAACTCGGCGAAGCGTTGGCCGGGGAGTTGGGCGGTGTCTTCGCTCATTGCGACGTGACCAGCGAGGACGACATGGTCGCCGGCGTGGCGGCAGCCGCGCAACTGGGCGAGATAAGGGTGGTGGTGAACTGCGCGGGGATCGGCCCGCCCTGCCGGACCCTGGCGCGTGACGGTACCCCACACTCCCTGGCCCTGTACCGCAAGGTGATCGAGATCAACCTGGTGGGAACCTTCAACACCATCCGCGTAGCGGCATCCGCGATGGCCGGGAACGAGCCCGATGACAACAACGATCGGGGCGCGATCATCAACACCTCTTCGGTCGCTGCCTACGACGGGCAGATCGGCCAAGCCGCATACTCGGCGTCGAAGGGGGGGATAGTGGGAATGACCCTCCCTATAGCCCGTGACCTGTCGGTTCTGGGTATACGCGTCAGCACGATCGCTCCCGGCATCATCGATACACCCCTGCTGGCGGGCCTACCCGAACCGGCCAAGGCCTCGCTCGGTCAGCAGGTTCTCCATCCCAAGCGCTTGGGACAGCCGGAGGAGTATGCCGACCTGGTGATGTTCCTGGTTACCCATCCGTACATGAACGGTGAGACCATCCGCATGGACGGAGGCATCAGGATGGGACCCCGGTAGGATGGCCGTGGACCGGGTTTGAGGATGGTCGATTTTCCGGGTTTGGGGATGGTCGATTTTCCGGATACAAACGGGACGGTGAATTGGACAGGGTGTTCGTCTACCGGGATGAATCGAACATCTTCATAAGTGCGCAGGAGGTCGCGGCTGAAAGGGAGGGTGCGAGTGCGCGCTACCGCGTACGTATCGAGTTTCGCAACCTGCTCGCCTTGGCGCGCGGCGGGCGGGATATCGAACGGGCGGTGGCCGTAGGGTCTATTCCCCCGAGTTGCGCCACGTTTGGAACCGTCTCGAGAACCAAGGCGTCTCCGTTCTCCTGCTCGAGCGGGGTGCGATCCACGGACGGGAACAGGGAGTCGACCACGTGTTGCAGACCGAGATGCTCCGCGACGGATACGACCACAACGGGAAGTTCAGCACCCTCCGAGACGACTTCTACGAGAGCGTCACCTTCCTTGAGCCTCCGGCGGCTGGTCATCCAATCGGCAGCCCACGGCATCCTGTACCTGTAGATCTCACCAGGCGCTAGCGCAGCCCTCGCCGGTTCTTGACCGGGCGAACCTATCGGATCGGCTCGCGTCCGGTACGTTCCCAACGGCGAATGGGCAGGTTGCTCCGTATTGACCTGGGGCTTGTCTATTCGTTAACCTGAAATGTCGGGAAACGTTTCCAGACATGGGAGGAGATCGTATGTTCAGGCTATTGGGCGGGAGGGATCTACACATATCCCGCTGGGCAGTGCCCGCGCTTGTTCTCGGCTTGCTGGCCGGTGCTTGCGGGGACACGTCCGAGACACCAGAGACGGTAGTCGTCACGTCGATCGTCACCGAGACTGTTGAAGTGGAGGTACCCGCCGAGACGGTGGTGGTCACGTCGATCGTCACCGAGACCGAGACCGTGGTGGAGACGGTCGTAGAGACGGTTGAGGTCGAGGTGGAAGTCACGGTGCCGCCCGAAGAGGTCACCATCGGCTACATCTCACTGGGCGACGTGGTGCCGTTCGTGAAACTGGTGTCCGACGGCATCAAGGAAGAGGCAGACCGCCTGGGCGTGAACCTGATCTTCTGTGATTCCGAGATCGATGCCGCCAAGGCGCTCGCATGCGCGCAGGACTTCAAGGTGCGGGGAGTGCAGGGCGTGCTCAACTTCCAGGTCTTCCAGGAGTCGTCTCCCGAGATCTGCGCCGCACATGGCGACGTACCCGTCATCGCAATCGACATCATCCAGCCCCCGTGCCAGACGGCTTTCATGGGTGCCAACAACCGGTTGGCCGGCCAGTTGGGCGGAAGTGCGATGGGCGAGTTCATGAAGGAGAACTTCGACTGCGACTACAGCGCTTACGTGTCGCTGGAGTCCACCGCGGCCGGCGCCGCCAATCGTGACCGGATGGGCGGTTACCGGGAAGGTTTCCAGGAGCACTGCCCGATCGTGAACGAAAGGGTGCTGGACGGCGCCGACCGTACGGACCCGGCTCTGGAGCAGATGACCAACCTGCTGACAGCGGTTCCGGGTGACCGGATCGTCGTGGTGGCCATCAACGAGGATGGGATCCTCGGCGCTATCGGCGCGGCCAACACGCTCGGTCGGCAGGACGATCTGTACTACTCGGGACAGGGCACCGACCCGAGCATCTGGTGCGAGATCAAGAACAATGACAACTACGTCGCCTCGGTCGCCTACTTCCCGGAGAGATACGGGACGATCCTGGTTCCTGCCATCCTCAACGCGGTGTCGGGCAACGCGATAGCGGGTCAGTTGTTCACCGATCACAAGGTCATCACCAGGGACAACATCGACGAGGTCTATGACGCGTCGGACTGCTGACAAGAGCCCAAACCGCTGACTGAGATGGCGTTCTCGTTCGAGGCTCGCCAGATCAGGAAGTCTTTCGGTGGCGTCGAGGTCCTCCACGGTGTGGATCTCGACGCCACTGCGGGCTCGGTCCTAGCCCTACTGGGAGAGAACGGAGCGGGCAAGTCCACCCTGGTCAAGATCATGGCCGGCGACTACCAGGCGGACTCCGGGGAGATGATCGTCGATGGGACCACACACCAGACTCTGAATCCCCGCCAGGCCAGAGCGTTGGGCGTTGCGATCATCTCCCAGGAGTTCCAGGATGCGCCCACGCTGAGCGTGGCGGAGAACATATCGCTGGGTCGTCTGCCCAGCCAGGCCGGCATGGTGAGGTGGGGGGCAGTGCGCAAGCGCGCGGTTGCGATACTGGACGAACTCGAGATCGACATCGACCCCTCAGCAGTGGTGGGTGCGCTCCGGATAGGGGAGCGGCAACTGGTCGAGATCGCCCGGTCTCTTTCGAGTTCCGCCCGGCTGCTGATACTCGACGAACCCACCGCCGCCCTGTCCCATCACGAGGCGGAAGTGCTGTTCGGGTTCATCCGCAAACTCCGTACGCAGGGCGTGGCAATCGTCTACATCACCCACCGGTTGGACGAGGTTGGCCTGATAGCCGACCGTGTCCAGGTGTTGAGAGATGGAAGCACGGCCCTGGTGGCCGATGTCGCTGAAACAGATCGCGTCACGATGATCGAGGCGATGATCGGACGCCGGGGCGATGCGTTCGGGCGCCCGGACCCGGCGACTCATGAATTGGGTAGTCGGCCTGCTCTCAGCTGGCATGGGGCCGGCGCGGACGGTCGGTTCCAGGACGTGGCACTCGATGTGCGTCCCGGCGAGGTTGTTGCGGTCTACGGGAAGCTTGGCTCCGGAGCCATGGAACTTGCCGAGACCGCCTTCGGGTTGCGACCCCTCGATTCCGGTCGGCTGGAGGTCAACGGGCAGATGGCCCAACTCGGTACTCCGGTTGAAGCTGTCCAGCGGGGGATCGGGTTCCTGCCTGCCGAGAGGAAGACGGGCGGGGCGCTGATGGTGCGGTCGGTGGCGGAGAACACGGCGATCGCCTCGTGGCCCCTTCTGGCTAGGTTCCGGCAGTGGATAACGGCGCGCATCGAGGCAGGCGCCTACCTCCGCTGGCACGACCGGCTATCGATCCGTTCACTGAACGATCCACGCCAGATCATGCGGACCCTGTCGGGTGGCAACCAGCAGAAGGTTCTCCTGGCACGCTGGCTGGAGCGGCGCTCGCAGGTGATGGTGCTGGTGGAGCCCACCAGAGGGGTCGACGTCGGTGCCCGACAAGACATCTACCAGGTGCTGCGGGAACTGGCGGAGTCGGGTATAGCGGTTCTGGTGGTGACTTCGGACTACGAGGAGGCGGTCCAGGTGGCGGACCGTTGCCTCGTGATCTCCAAGGGCAAACCGGTTACGGAATTGGCAGGCGACGCCATCACGATGAGCCGCCTGCTAGAGGCTTCGGGAGGCTAGGCAATGAACGAGAGAGACAACGGAGCCGAGCTGGCCACATCGGGGGATCAGCCGTCCCAGAACGAGGAGTCGCTCGCAGCCAGGGCGAAGGTGCTGACCATCGGCCGGTTGCGGAGCCGGGTGAACCTCCCGGAAACCACGGCGCTGCTGGCCGTCCTGCTTGTCGAGTTCGTCTTCTTCTCCATCCAATCCGAGTACTTCTTCCTCTACGCGAATCTGGTCAACGTGCTCCAGAACGTGGCCGTGATTGGCATCATCGCCTGCCCTGCCACCCTCTTGCTGGTGGCGGGACAGGTGGACCTGTCGGTGGGATCGGCGGCCGGCTTCATAGGAATGTCGATGGCCGTCGCTGCGACCGCCACCGATGCCATAACCACACCCTTCGGCCTCGGCCTC
The DNA here is from genome assembly GCA_026710435.1 of bacterium. Taxonomy (GTDB): domain Bacteria; phylum Actinomycetota; class Acidimicrobiia; order Spongiisociales; family Spongiisociaceae; genus JAPPFW01. The sequence goes on from JAPOQZ010000127.1 coordinate 14,810, forward strand.
TCCCTAATGGGTGCATTCCTGGTCGCTCTCCTGGCCACCTTTTTGATCGGGGGAATCAACGGCTCGCTTGTTACGGTGGTTGGTCTCAACTCGATCATCACCACCCTGGGAACGCTGGCGATACTGCGCGGCCTCACCAAGGTCATCGGAGACGGTCAGACCATCCGGATCAACGGATTCAACAAGCTGGGGGTGGTGCGGCCCCTGTTCGACATCCCCCTGTCCGTATACCTGTTCGCCCTGGTCGTCATCCTCTTCTACATCATCATGCGTTTCACCGTGTACGGCCGGTCGATGTACGCCATCGGAGCCAGCCCCGAAGCGGCCCGGCTGGCTGGAATAAGGGTCCGGTTGTTGATCTTTATTGGCTTCATGCTCTCCGCCCTCGCTGTGGCCCTGGCCGGGCTGATTCGCCTGTCCCAGATCGGAGGGGCTTCGACCCAGGCCGGAGTCGGGTTCGAATTGGCTGTTCTCACCGCGGTCATCCTCGGCGGGGCCAGCCTGTCCGGTGGGCGCGGGACCATCGTGGGCACGGTGCTGGCGGTGTTCGTCGTAGGGGTACTCCAGAACGGTCTGATCCAGCTCAACGTGGACTCGTTCTGGATAGAAGTGGCACAGGGAGTGTTGCTGGTGGGCGCTGTCACCTTCGACCAGATACGTCTCCGAATGGCCGGGTTGGATTAGCGAACCCGCAACGCAACAGACCGCCCTCCGGGGGCGCAGTGCATCCGGACGGCGGCCTGCCGGCAAGAGGGGGCGCGGCTAGCTGTGCTCAGCTAGCCCCTGGTTCTCCTGTTTCCGGACACACCCACACGGCAGCTTGCCACATCAACCACATCGTCGTGACCGGGCCCGGGATTCATCCGACGGGTGAAGGTTGCGGCAGCCCGATACGACACTCTCGAAAGAGGCCGTAATCCCTGGTAAGAAACTCATATCCCACGCTCCGTCCGGCCCAGTACAAGCCCCCCATGGGAGACCGGCGCCAGGAGAGTGCTGAACAATGACGATTGCTCGGGCCTGCCGCCCGCCGACCCAGGCATTTTGCGGGCGGTTGGCAGGCCGCTGGTGGATTGCTCAGCACCCTCCTAGTGTCCTGTATCGGGAGTTCGCTGGAGGTAGCCTCCTTCCGCCTGGCATGCACCGGTTCCGGGGAGCCGAGACCGCGAAAACCGTCGAGGCGGTCTCCTTCCGGCGGGCCCTCCCCCAACCGCCACCTCCTCCCCGTCGAACCCGACACGCCGCACCCTCTCCGAGGGGCTGGGTGGACAACATGAACCAAATCACGGTCCGGTCGGTACCGAAAGCGGACCGTTGGCGCTTTGCGGTTACCTACAAGCATGCAACAGGCCTGTGACACAACCAACCCGTCGCATGACCGCACGTATTCCAAACACAACCGAACTAAAGACTCGGGACACTAGAACGCCTGCGCGTAAGGTGAACTCGCCGAGCCCGAACGAACTCGCGCCGGTTGTGGATCCGCCAGAGGGCTGAGTGCGGTGTTGCGGGCACCGGTTCGTTTCCGTATGGTGGCACCCTGCCGGCATGGGCGATCGTACCTGCGCGGGAGGATTGGATAGAACCGGTCCGTGATTCCCGGGGTGCACAGACGAGTCGGTTCGTTTTAAGCTCCAGCATTCTCAGCCTCCGGCAACTACGTCTCGAACTTGATGGCTATCGTCGGAGTGTGGGTGGTCCATGGACGGATTGAAGCGAGTCGACCGGCACGAGCGCGAGCGGCGAGAGCACTCCGACCTTGCCCCGATTGCCACCAGATCCGCCAACTCGAAGGGGCGGGAGCGGCCGGAGGAGCCCGATCCGCTGCGGACTGCATTCGAGCGGGATCGGGACCGGATAGTTCACAGCAACGCGATCCGCCGGCTGGCCCGCAAGACTCAGGTGTTTACCGACCCGGACAACGACCACTTCGTAACCCGCCTGACCCACACCCTTCAGGTGGCGCAGATCGGGCGGGCGATGGCAGTGGCCTTGCGTCTGAACGAAGCGCTCACGGAGGCGATCTGCCTGGGACACGACATAGGCCATGCGCCGTTCGGCCACACCGGCGAAGATGCCCTGGCAGAGATCGTCGACGGAGGCTGGGTACACTCGGATCATTCCGTCCGGGTCCTCTCGGTCCTCGAGCCCCTCAACCTGACCTGGGAGGTTCTCGACGGCATCCGAGCCCATCCTTGGCGGGTCCAGATCCCTCCTACTACTCCCGAAGGAGTCCTGTGTCGCTTCGCGGACCGGATTGCCTACCTCAGCCACGACCTGATCGATGCTATGCGAGCGGGCATCATCATCTACCAGGACCTCCCGTTCCGAGCCCAAGCGCTGCTCGGCGATCGACACGGAAGGTGGGTCACCTCGATGGTCCATGCGGTGGTCGAAGCGTCGGAGGCAGCCGGTACCGTTCGCATGGATCCCGATGTCGCCGCAGCTATGGCCGAGTTGCGAGCCTTCATGTTCGAGCGGGTCTACCTCCGTCCGGAGGCGACCCGGCATCGTGCGAGAGCAATCCGGATCGTGCGAGACCTGGTGCACTACTTCGAGGCCAACGAATCCGAACTCCCCGCTGGCAGCGAGGGCGGTCGCTCGCAACTCCAGAGGGCCGTCGACTACGTTGCGGGTATGACCGATCGATTCGCTCTCCGCGTCCATGCCGAGCGGTTCGGCTAGCAGGGTGCGTCAGTGGGTTCCGCGGAGGTTGGTGGCGACTCTCAGCCCATGGCCACCATCCGTGGTCGCGAACTGTCGGTCGTGACACCGTGCACAGCTTCGCTCGGAGAACCCTCCACAGTTCCCGGTCAGCCCGACGGCCGGCCTCACAACACCGGGCAGGGAGAATGCTGACCAGCCGTTGCCGCGGCCATCCGCCAACCATCGAGGTGGCGCCATGATCGTCCCGGTCATCCTTGCAGGAGGCCTGGGTACTCGCCTATGGCCGGTGTCGCGTCCCGACTCGCCGAAGCCGCTCATGCGGCTGGACGGGCCATTGTCGATGATCCAGCAGACCGTGCTCCGCGCCGAGGCCATCCCGGGTTCGGGCAGCCCGGTGATCGTGTGCGGGGAGGCCCATTACGCGCCGATCGACCGGCAGATGGACCAGATAGGCCATGAAGGGTTCGTCGCCCTGCTGGAACCGGTCGGCCGTGGTACCGCACCGGCCGCCGCCGCTGCCGCACTCGTGTCCGACCGAGAGGATCTCCTCCTGGTCATGCCGGCCGATCACATCATCAAGGATCTCGAGTCCTTCGTATCGGCGATCGCACTGGCCACCGATGCCGCCCGGGCGGGGTGGCTGGTTACATTCGGGATCACACCGGACCGGCCTGAGACCGGCTACGGGTACATCGAACGCGGCCGTGCGATCGAGGAGGTCACTGGCTGTTTCCGCATAGCCTCTTTCCGGGAGAAGCCCGATCATTCCACGGCCCTCGAATACGTCGCAAGCGGGCGCTACTGGTGGAACAGCGGTATGTTCCTGGTAAGGGCCGGCACCTTCCTCGATGAACTGGAGCTCTTCGGGCCCCGGATGCTCAGCCGAACCGCGTCCGCCGTTCGCACCTCCAAGGTTCGCCCGACAGGTTCACCGGGCAGAGCCTGCAGGCTCTTGAACCCGGAGTCATTCGCGTCCGCTCCGCACGGGTCGATCGACCGCACGGTGATGGAACGGACGGAACGCGGCGCGGTCGTGGCCCTCCGGGCAGGTTGGAACGATTTGGGGTCGTGGGCAGCACTCTGGGACACGGCGAGCAAGGACCGGCACGGGAACGTCGCCTCCGGCACCGTCCACCTGCGAGACGTATCGTCCAGTTATGTGAGAGCAGGAGACCGGCCGGTGGTCGTGCTCGGCATCGACCGGGTGATTGTGGTCGATGCCGGTGACGCACTGCTCGTGGCCGGAATGGACCACGCCCAAGCCGTCAAGGAGATAGCACGAACATCCGTCGCGATACCCGACGAACCAGCAGCGGAGTGACCAGACCCGATCATCTCGCCGCCGGCGAACGAGACCTGTCCTATCCCACGGTCCGCATCAGGGATTGACCGATGTCTCAACGGTACCCGCCAAGCATCGGAGCATCCCTGCTGCCGCGGCTAGGCGGGTGCTGAACAATGACGATTGCTCGAGCCTGCCGCCCGCCGGCCCAGGAATAATGCCGGCGATTGGCAGGCCGCTCGTGGATTGCTCAGCACCCTCCTAGGCAGTATCGACTTCGTACTCTCCGTACTCCAATGTGTGGTCGCCGTCGATGCCGGGCATCTGAAGGGACGCCAGCCAGTCGGCGCCAAGGTTGGCGGGGAGAGCGCTTGCCCCGGGAAGGTCGGGCTCTATCGCCTGGTAGCGAGCAGCGCCGGTCCCGGCCGGGATCAGCTTTCCGATGATGACGTTCTCCTTCAGACCCCGCAGGTAATCCGAGCGGCCATTGATCGCCGCCTCGGTGAGCACCCTGGTGGTTTCCTGGAAGGAGGCGGCCGACAACCACGAATCCGTGGCAAGCGACGCCTTGGTTATCCCCATCAGTTCGGGACGCCCCTCGGCAGGTCGTTTGCCCTCGGTAACCAACCGGCGGTTGACCTCCCGGAACTCGCCATGATCGACGAGTTGGTGGGGTAGGAAGTCAGAATCGTTGGAGCTGACAACCTTGACCTTCCTCAGCATCTGCCGGACGATCAACTCGATGTGCTTGTCGTGGATGTCCACACCCTGGGACCGGTAGACATCCTGCACCTCCTGCACCAGGTAGGTCTGGCAGGCCTTGACGCCCTTGATCTCGCAGACCTCCTTGGGGTCAAGGGGACCTTCGGTGAGCGGAGTACCCGCGGCGATCGTCTGGCCGCTGCGAACCCTGAGTCGCGCCCGGCGGGAGACCTCATACTTCGACTCGCCGTCGGCAGATTCGATCACGATGATCCGACCCGTATCACCGTCGTCGATCCTGACCCGGCCGCCCACTTCCGAGAGGACCGCCTTACCCTTCGGGGAACGGGCCTCGAACAGCTCGACCACGCGTGGAAGCCCGTGGGTTATGTCCTGTCCCGCCACTCCGCCGGTGTGGAATGTACGCATCGTCAACTGGGTGCCCGGTTCACCGATGGACTGGGCAGCCATGATTCCGACGGCTTCACCCGGTTCGACCATCTTGCCGGTGGCCATGCTGAGCCCGTAGGAGGCTCGGCTGATGCCGTAGCGTATCTCGTCGGAGAGAGGGGAGCGCACACGCACCCTCGTTACCTCGGACGCTTCCTCCAGCGCCACCATCCCGTACCGGTCGATCACCTCTCCGGCCACAAGCGCTCGCCCGTCCCTGGTTCGAACCGGTTCGCCATCCACTAAGACATCATCGACCAGCACCCTTCCGAACACCCGGTTACGCAGGTTGCGGATGGGCTGTCCGTCCTCACGGATCTCGACCACGATCCCGCGATCCTCCGAGTCCTCATCCTGGACGATGATCTCCTGAGCCACATCCACAAGGCGGCGGGTGAGATACCCCGAGTCAGCCGTCCGCAGCGCCGTGTCGGCCAAGCCCTTGCGAGCCCCGTGTGTCGAGATGAAATACTCAAGCACCGAAAGGCCCTCGCGGAAGTTAGAGGTGATGGGACGCGGGATGATGTCCCCTTTGGGGTTGGCAACCAGGCCGCGCATCCCGGCAATCTGGCGTACCTGCATCATGTTGCCCCGGGCTCCCGAGGTCACCATCATGTCGATTGGGTTGAACAGCCCGCTGGACAGGGACTTCTTCATCGAGTCGGTGACCGCCTCGGTGGCTTCCGTCCATATCTCGATGAGCTCCTGACGTCGCTCGTCGTAGGTGATGATCCCTCTCTGGTACTGCATGTCGACCTTGTCGGCCTGCTTCTGGAAGCGGTTGAGAATGGTCCGTTTGTCCGAGGGAGTGAGAACATCGCTCAACCCTATGGTCAGACCCGCCCTCGTCGAGAAGTCGAAACCGAGTTCCTTGATCCCGTCGAGGGTGCGCTGCACGACGTTCTTGTCGTAGCGCTCGATTATCTCCCGGATCAGGTCGCGCACGTCACTCTTGAGTACCTTGGCATTCAGAACCGGGAAATCAGAGGGAAGGGACCTGCTGAGCAAGGCGCGGCCGAGCGTCGTTTCGACCAACTCCTCGCCACTCACCGGCTCGTCGGTGATCAGGTGGGGAATGAAGTTCTTCAACTCGGCATGCACTGCGGGATCTCCTGCGATGTCACCCAAACGCATCTTGATCGGTGCGTGCAGCTCGAGTTCTCCGAGATCGTAGGCCATCAGCGCCTCATCGATGTCGCTGAAAGCCCGGTCCGCGCCCTTGGCCTTCGGCACCTTCTCCGACAGGTAGTAGATACCGATCACCATATCCTGGGACGGGGTAACGATCGGCCTGCCGCTCGCCGGCGAGAGCACATTGTTGGTGGACAGCATCAATATCCGGGCCTCGGCCTGGGCCTCGGCCGACAGAGGCAGATGTACCGCCATCTGATCCCCGTCGAAGTCTGCGTTGAACGCCTCGCAGACCAGAGGGTGTATCTGGATCGCCTTGCCCTCTACCAGGATCGGTTCGAACGCCTGGATTCCCAACCTGTGAAGGGTGGGCGCCCGGTTCAGCAACACGGGATGCTCTTGGATCACCTCTTTGAGTACATCCCAGACGTGGGGCCGCTGGCGCTCGACCATCCGCTTGGCGGACTTGATGTTCTGAGCCATATCTCGATCCACCAACCGCTTCATCACGAAGGGCTTGAACAACTCCAACGCCATGACCTTCGGCAGACCGCATTGATGCAGATGCAACTGCGGACCCACCACGATCACCGAGCGGGCCGAGTAGTCCACCCGCTTGCCCAGCAGGTTCTGGCGGAAGCGGCCCTGCTTGCCCTTGAGCATGTCGGAGAGGGACTTGAGGGCCCGGTTACCCTGACCGGTTACGGCCTTGCCACGGCGCCCGTTGTCGAACAGGGCGTCGACCGCCTCCTGGAGCATGCGCTTCTCGTTGTTGACGATTATCTCCGGCGCGTTGAGATCGAGCAGGCGCTTGAGCCTGTTGTTCCTGTTGATGACGCGCCGGTAGAGATCGTTCAGATCGGAGGTCGCGAACCGACCCCCGTCCAACTGGACCATCGGACGCAGGTCAGGCGGGATGACCGGGACAGCCTGGACGATCATGCTCTTCGGCGAGTGCCTACCCTCCCAGAAGGGCTTGACCACCTTTATCCGCTGGGTAGCCCGGTGGCGCCGCTGGGCGGACTTAGCGACGAGGTTCTCCTTGAGGAGTTCCATCTCGGCGTCGAGATCCAAGCGCGAGAGCAGGCTCTTGACCGCCTCGGCGCCCATGCCTCCTCTGAAGTAGTCGTCGTAGCCATTGACGAGCTCACGCCATAGTTGCTCCGACTCCACAAGCATCTTCGTCTTCAGCGAACGGAAGCTGCCGAAGGCCTCCCGGATCAACTCGCACTCACGATCCGCCCGATCCTGCCGCTCCTTGATCTCACGCTCCACCTCACGACGGCGGGAAGTGATCTCCTGTGGTTTGGCCCCGCCCTCTTCCATCCGGGCGACCTCTTGCTCGAACCGCTCGAGTCGGGCGGCCTTCCACTCATCGAACTCTTCGGTGACGATCTCGACCTTGACGTCCATCTTCTGCTCGAGCCTCGGGAGGTCGGTCAGACGCTTCTTCTCGTCGAGGTCGGTTATCACGTACGCAGCGAAGTAGATGACCTTTTCCAGGTTCTTCGGCGACATGTCAAGCAGGTAGCCGAGACGTGACGGAACACCTTTGAAGAACCAGATGTGCGTCACCGGCGCCGCCAGCTCGATATGTCCCATGCGCTCCCGCCGCACCTTGCTACGCGTTACCTCCACGTTGCACTTCTCGCAGCGGATCCCGCGGTAACGGATGCGCTTGTACTTGCCGCAGGCGCACTCCCAGTCCTTCTGGGGACCGAATATCCTCTCGTCGAACAAGCCCTCCTTCTCGGGCTTCAGCGTCCGATAGTTGATGGTCTCCGGCTTCTTGACTTCACCGTAGGACCAGGACCGGACCTGGTCGGATGACGCGAGGCCGATCTTGAGTTCGTCGAACATGTCCCGCGTGGGAGCGCCGGAATACGTCCGGTTGCTGGAGTACTGGCTGTACTGCTCGGTTCTGGAACCCCAATCCACTATGTCAACCTTCTTCCCTGCGCTCGGGGCGCGACAGATCGATGCCGAGCGACTCGGTGGCGCGGTAGAGATCCTCGTCCAGGTCCCTGAACTGGATCTCCTCACCCGCCGATAGCAACTCGACGTTGAGACACAGGCTCTGCATCTCCTTGATGAGCACTTTGAAGGACTCCGGAACGCCGGGTTCCGGGATGTTGTCACCCTTGACGATGGACTCGTAGACCTTGACCCGGCCGAGCACGTCGTCCGACTTGATCGTCAGAAGTTCCTGGAGCGCGTAGGCGGCCCCGTAGGCCTCCAATGCCCAGACCTCCATCTCCCCGAATCGCTGGCCTCCGAACTGGGCCTTACCTCCCAGCGGCTGCTGGGTGATCATCGAGTAGGGGCCGGTCGAACGGGCATGCAGCTTGTCGTCGACCAAGTGCACCAACTTGAGGATGTAGAGGTAGCCGACGGTGATCGGGGTATCGAAGGGCAATCCGGTGCGACCGTCGTAGAGAGTCGCCTTGCCGTCATCGCCGACAAGATGATCCCCATCCCGATTGGGGCGGCTATGGGCGATGACGTCGGATATCTCCTGCTCGCGCGCTCCGTCGAAAACCGGCGTAGCCACACGTGACCATGGCTCCAGACCGCTCGAGATCGGTCCGTCGGACTTGAACGGCTTCCATCCCTGGGCCGCCGCCCACCCGAGATGGGTCTCCAACACCTGGCCCAGGTTCATCCGCGACGGGACGCCCAGAGGGGACAGAACGATGTCGACGGGAGTTCCATCGGCGAGGAAGGGCATATCCTCCTCGGGAAGGATCTTCGCGATGACGCCCTTGTTCCCGTGACGCCCGGCTAGCTTGTCGCCTTCCGCGATCTTGCGCTGGCTGGCCACGTAAACGCGTACCAGATCGTTCACTCCGGACTGGAGGTCATCGTAACCCTCCGACCGTCGGAACACTTTGACGTCGATCACCTTCCCTGACTCGCCATGAGGGACCTTGAGGGAGGAGTCGCGAACCTCGCGCGCCTTCTCGCCGAATATGGCACGCAGCAGGCGTTCCTCCGGGGTCATCTCTGTCTCGCCCTTAGGCGTGACCTTGCCGACCAGGTAGTCACCGGGGCCCACATCGGCGCCAACCCGGATGATCCCCTCGTCGTCGAGGTCCTTCAGTACCTCCTCGGCGACGTTGGGAATGTCCCGAGTGATCTCCTCCGCACCGAGCTTCGTATCGCGAGCATCGATCTCATGTTCCTCGATGTGGATCGAGGTCAGCACGTCGTTCTTCACAAGGCGCTCGCTGAGCACGATTGCGTCCTCGAAGTTGTGACCCTTCCAAGGCATGAAGGCGGCCAGTAGGTTCTTCCCCAGCGCAAGCTCCCCGCCTTCTGTAGAGGGGCCGTCGGCTATCACCATCCCGTTGGTGACCTCCTCGCCGATCGAGACCACCGGCTTCTGATTGATCGAGGTCCCCTGGTTGGAACGCTCGAATTTGCGGAGGCTGTAGCGCTTGGGCTCACCGTTGCCCTCTCCGGTCACGACGATCTCGTTGCCGGTGACCGAGGTCACCACACCATCCAGCGAGGCGAGGATGAGGTCTCCTGAGTCCCGCGCTGCTCTGGCTTCGACCCCGGTACCAACGAGCGGCGCCTCGGCCTGCAGAAGCGGGACGGCTTGGCGCTGCATGTTGGAACCCATCAGCGCACGGTTGGCGTCGTCGTGTTCCAGGAAGGGAATGAGAGAGGTAGCGACCGAAACGATTTGCTTGGGAGACACGTCCATGAAGTCGACCTGCCGCGGCGCTACCCTGTCGATCTCTCCGCCCGCCCTGCGCACGAGAACCCGGTCTGCCCGAAACGTGCCGTCGGGATTCAGGGGTGAGTTGGCCTGGGCTATGACGTAACGCTCCTCCTCGGTAGCAGTCAGGTAGACGATCGAGTCGCTGACCCTTCCCTGGTCGACCCTGCGATAGGGGGTCTCGATGAAGCCGAACCGGTTAACCCTGGCGTAGCTGGCCAGGGACCCGATCAGGCCGATGTTCGGTCCTTCCGGAGTCTCGATGGGGCACATACGCCCGTAGTGGGATGAGTGGACATCCCTCACTTCGAAACCGGCCCGTTCTCTCGAGACACCACCCGGGCCGAGCGCCGACAGGCGGCGACGATGGGTGAGACCGGCCAGAGGGTTCGGTTGATCCATGAACTGGCTCAACTGGCTCGACCCGAAGAACTCCTTGATTGAGCCGACCACCGGACGGATGTTGATCAGGCTGGTAGGGGTGATGGAATCCGGATCCTGGGTCGTCATCCGCTCCCTGACCTGGCGCTCCATCCGGTTGAGACCCACGCGGATCTGGTTCTGCACCAGTTCGCCCACCGTACGTACGCGCCGGTTGCCGAAGTGATCGGTGTCATCGGTGCGCACCGGTACCTCGTTCCCGAACGCGGTGGTCATGGACTTCTCCCCTGCATGGAGATGCACCATGTAGCGGATCGTGTCGATGAGGTCATCATCGGCCAGCAGGCCGTCCTCCGAGGAGTGGCCCTCCGGGTTCTGGAACTTCTGGTTGACCTTGTAACGGCCCACCGCGGTGAGGTCGTAGCGCTTCGGGTTCCGGAAGACCGCTTGGATCAGCCCGCGTGCCGACTCCACGGATGCCGGCTCGCCCGGACGCTGCTTGCGATACAGATCAAGCTGAGCCTCTTCCACATCTCTTACCGGATCGCCTTCCACCGGCACCGGATCTCGCTCGAGGGTGTTCTTTATCACGTCTGAATCGTTGAACAACGAAAGCATCTTCTGGTCCGTATCGGCGATTCCCAGGGCACGTACGAACGAAGTGATGTATTGGCGGCGCTTACGATCTACCCGTACCCCAATCGTGTCGCGCTTGTCGATGTCGAACTGCATCCAAGCCCCTTGACCGGGGATGATCTTCGCGCCGAAGATGTCTTTGTCCGATGTCTTGTCGATTGACTGGTCGAAGTAGACGCCGGGCGAGCGGACCAATTGGCTCACCACCACCCGCTCGGTCCCGTTGATGATGAAGGTGCCGTTGTCGGTCATCATCGGGAAGTCGCCCAGGAACACCTTCTGTTCCTTGATCTCCCCGGTGTTCTTGTTGACGAAACGGGCTATGACGTGTAACGGCTTCGAGTAGCTTTGATCGCGTTCCTTCGCCTCCTCGACGGTCATCAGGGGCTCACCGAAGTAGTGATCGCTGAGATCCAGTGCAAGAGTGCCCGAAAAGTCCTCGATGGGAGACAGGCGTGCGAAGATGCTGGTCAGGCCTTCCTCCAGAAACCACGAGAACGATTCACGCTGGACCGCGACCAGGTCGGGCAGGGCTAGAACCTCGGGGATCTTGGAGAACGAAAAGCGCTCCGCGGCGTGAGCTATGGCCAAAGTTTCCTCCTAGAGAGCTCTCGGCCGGAATAGACCCGGCCTATACGATGGCACCCGATTCCGAATCCTTCGTAATCGACGACCCTTGCCTCAGACCGCTTAGGTACGTGCCGGTCTGAGCCGACCCACACCGGGTCCGGCGACAATCGCCCTTGCAAGTGGAACGGCTCCGCACGGCGAAAGAGGCAGGACAGCACGCGGCTATCCCGCCCTTTCGGGGTCTAGGTCGAAATTCACATGCGATTGACGGACTCCCGTCGCATTTCCCTCCGGGCGCACCCGTCCACTTCTGGCTGCCATCCTAGCACTGAGCGCCGTCGGGTCAAGGAAGGCAGCGGTCATCACAAGCCGGTCCATCCGCTTGGTTGAGTTCGACGACCGGCGCTCGACGACCGGCAATGAATCTCAGCGTATCTCCACCGAGCCGCCGACAGCCTCGATCTTGGCCTTGGCCGCCTCGACCTGATCCTTGGAAGCGCCCTCCAGCACGGGGTTGGGGATGCCATCTACGAGGGCCTTGGCTTCCTTCAGACCCAGCTGCGTGAGTGCTCGTACCTCCTTGATGACCTGGATCTTCTTGACGCCCGAGGAGGTGAGGATCAGGTCGAACTCTGTCTGCTCCTCCTCGACGGCCGCTGCGCCGTCGGCCTCGCCCGGGGCCATGGCCATCGCCATAGGAGCCGCCGCGGTCACATCGAAGTGGCTCTCGAACGCGTCCAGGAACTCTTTGAGTTCGAGGACGGTCATTTCTTCGAACACGCTCAGTAGGTCTTTCGTACTCATCCTCGCCATAGTGCATCCTCCTGGATAGTTCCCCGCAACCCTTCGGGCCGGAGGGCTGGAATCATTGATCGTCAGGTGTGGTCCGGGTTACTCGGGTGAAGAGCTCAGGCAGCGACCTCCTCCTTCTTCTCGAGCAATTGCGAAAACACCGAAGCGGAATCCCGGGTGAAGGAACCCAGGAGGAACGCCGACTTGGAGAGCGGACCCTTTACCGCCCCTGCAATCTTGGCCAGGAGAACGTCCCGACCCTCGATCATGGCGACCTGTGCCACCCGCTCGGGTTCTATCACCCGGTCCTTCAAGAGTCCGGCCTTGATAACCAGGCCCTCGTGCTGCTTGCTGAACTCGACAAGAGCCTTGGCGGTAGGCACCGGGTCGTCGACTGCGAAGGCTATGGCGGTAGGTCCCCTCAGCCATTCGTCGAGTCCTTCGTGGCCCAGGTCGTGCAAAGCTCTCCGGGTGAGGGTAAGTTTCAACACCCTGTATCGGGATCCGGCCTCGCGAAGAGATCGGCGGAGTTCCTGCTGATGCTCCACCCCTACTCCTCGGAACTCGGTCAGAAACGCGGCCGAGGAATCCTCGAAGTACTTCTTGATCTCGGCTACGGCTTGGACCTTCTCGGGTCTTGGCATGGGCTCGTCCTCCGCTGTCATCAGCAGCTTGGGGTCAGTTGGTCCGCATCTGGCGCGCGAGCGGTGGTCGCGCGGCGGTGACGAGGGGAACGAGGCGGAACGCCTCGAGTCGACCTCGGCAGGCTGATCCTCAAGGATCCCTTACACCGCCGGCGCGGGGACCATCTCCCGTGCACACCGGCAACCGGCTGTCTGCGGTCTATCGGCTCCGGTCATCGACCCGAACCGCGAGCCAGCATATACGGGAGTGGCGAAGAACGGCAAGCCGGACAGACGAAGGGGCCCCGGCGGTCGATACCTGAAAGATCGTGATGCACGCCATCCATCGCCATGACGCCGGCAACCGGCACCGATTGGGACGACCTCGTGAATCGGAGCGGCCAGGGTGGATCCACCTCCCAGGAGGGTGCTGAATAGCCGGCGGGGCCCCTGCCGAGCCAACTACCTGGACAAGCTCTCCAACGCGGGGTCCGATCCCCTTCCCAGCGGGTTGGTGGGGATCCCTAACCCCGACTCTTCATGCGGGAGTTTGCACGGGACGGGGCGGAGATTGGGAAATGAGCTTCTGACCAGGGATTATGGTGTCTCGATAGTCCCGTCTCGGAACGGCGCAAGCTTCACCCGTCTGGTGAAAGCCGGCCCGGTCCCGATGACGTGGTCAATGTGGCAGGGCTGCCCCGGGTGTGCCCGGGAACCTGAAGCGTCAGGGTTAACGAGTAATGAACAAGCGATCAACCCTGGACAGGTCCACTCTGATACCCGGGCCCATGGTCGACGAGATGGCAAGGTTCCTCAGGTAGGTTCCCTTGGAAGCCGGGGGCTTGACCCTGACTATTTCGGAGACCAGCACCGAGAGGTTTTCGAACAAGGACCCCTCGTCGAAGGAGGCCTTGCCGATCGGCGCCGCGATATTGCCATAACGATCATTGCGGTACTCGATCCTCCCGGCCTTGAATTCACGTATGGCAGTGGCGACGTGTCGGGTGATCGTTCCCGCCTTCGGGTTGGGCATCAGGCCGCGCGGACCTAGAAGACGGCCCAACCGACCAACCCTTGGCATCATGTCGGGTGTGGCGATCGCCACGTCGAAGGCTATTTCTCCGCCCGACGACAGCGAGTCGATGAGGTCCTGGCCTCCAACGATCTCGGCGCCCGCCTCTTCGGCCTCGATCTGCTTGTCACCGACGGCAAAGACCGCCACCCGCACCCGCTTCCCCGTTCCGTGAGGGAGGCTGACCGTCCCCCTTACCAACTGGTCGGCGCGCCGGGGATCGATCCCCAACTTCATGACCGCCTCCACGGTCTCGTCGAAGCGGGCTGACGCCATGGCCTTGACCATCTGGACGGCTTCAGGTGCCGGATACGTCTGGTACTTGTCGAAGGTTGCGGCCATCTGGTTGTACCGCTTGCCTCTGCGGGCCATGGTTCCTCCTTGTGGTCCGAACAAACCGCCTTGGGCGGTTCTCCCAACTATCTCTCAATCGTGCGGCGAGCCTGAGTACGCGGGCTCAACCGGTAACGGCTATCCCCATCGACCGCGCGGTTCCGGCGACGATGTTCATCGCGGCTTCGACATCCCGCGTGTTGAGATCGGGCAGCTTGGTCTCGGCGATCGTGCGTAGCTCCTCCCGGGAAAGAGTGGCAACCGTCTCCTGGCTCGGCTCCGAGGCACCCTTCTCCACCCTCGCGGCCTGCCGGAGCAGAACCGCGGTCGGGGGTGTCTTGGTCACGAAGGTGAAGGACCGGTCGGTGTAGACGGTGACCTCCACCGGGATGATGGTCCCCGTCTGAGACTTGGTCGTCTCGTTATACGACCTGACGAACTCCATGATGTTGATCCCGTGCTGGCCCAACGCAGGACCCACAGGGGGCGCCGGGCTGGCTTCGCCGGCCGGAATCTGCAGCTTCAGGATTGCTGTTACCCGTTTTCTACCCATGATGACGCCTGTTCTTCGGTTCTTCCCTAGACAAGAGAGAGCGCGGTCATACCCGCTCTCGGCTTACTGCTTCTGGATCTGCTCGAAACCGAGCTCCATCGGAGTGTCCCTGCCGAAGATCTCCACCAGTACGGTGACCTTCTGCTGGTCGACATTGATATCCTCGACGACTCCGTTGAAATCGGCAAACGGACCAGAGGATACACGGACCGTTTCGCCGATCGCCCAGGCCGGGCGAAAGCGCGGAGGCTTCTTCGCCGCTTCCTTCTTGAGACCCAGGAACCTTTCGACCTCCCGCTTCGACAAGGACGTAGGCTTGTTGCCGGTTCCCATCCCCACAAAGGAGGTGACGCCCGGTGTATCGCGAACGGCATGCCAGGAGTCGTCGTCGAGATACATCCGGATGAGGAGGTAGCCGGGGAACATACGCTTCTCCACCTCGACCTTGCGGCCTCCCTTGATCTCAACGACCTTCTCGGTGGGAATGACCACCTCGAAGATCCGGTCTTGCATGTGCATCGACGAGGTGCGGGTGGCGAGATTGGCCTTCACCTTCTTCTCGTAGCCCGAATAGGCATGGATCACAAACCACTGCCCGGGCTTGTCGTAGGGACTTATCAGTTCCTCTTCCACGATCGGCGGCAGCACAGCGGTGGCGGTTTCCTTGGCCGCTTCTTCGGCGCGGCCCTTGGTGGCCGGCGCCTTGCGGGTCTTTGCAGTCTTGCGAGACTTGGCTGCCGGAGCAGGTGGAGGATCGGGTTCGACCCTCGGAGCAGCCTCGACAACCGGTTCCGTCTCCGGATCGGGTAGAGACCCGTCGGCACCGAAGCCGGCCGAGAGGAACGCTGCCCCCAGCAAGCCCACACCTTCCTCGTTTTCCGCTTGGGTTTCCACGTCGTCGGGTTCCAAAGAACCCTGGTCCACGTTCCGGTCCACTGGCTTCAACCTGTCAACATCCGGATAAGAGCCAGTACCGACCGGCTGAAACCGAGATCAACTAGGAATACATATCCGGTCAAGACCCCCGCGGTGATCACGGTCACGGCTGTGAACGCGACCATCTGCTCGCGGCTTGGCCAACCCACCCGGCTGAGTTCGACTCTCACTTCGCGCAGGAACTGGACGAGGCGCGCCCACCGGCTCCTCGGCGGTCCGCCAGGACCCTTTGGGCCTCCTAACGGAGCCCGGCGACCACGGTCGCCCTTCTGCTTGTTGCGCCGCTCCTCCCGCTCGGCGAGCCGGCGCATTTCGCGATTCATCGTTACTTCCTATCGTCCTTGCGTGGTTGTTGAAGCGGCACCCGGCTAGCTAGCCTAGCGGTCTCTCCGCAAAACAACTTACCGTGCCCTGCTTGCCATCAGCGCACGTCACGGCGTCATTCAACGGACAGACCATGAGCAGGGGCGGAGGGACTCGAACCCCCAACCTCCGGTTTTGGAGACCGGCGCTCTAACCAATTCGAGCTACGCCCCTCTGCTGTCGGGAAGGAGTATACGAACAGGTCGGCCACAGTGTAAACCGGTGATCGGGACTACCGGTCCGGTGTTAAACCCCGATTCCTGATGCTCGGGGTTGTCCGACCCGAGTTTGGCGGGTTGTGGGGGTTTGGTGATGGGGAAAGGCCGCTGACCTGGGGTTTCTTGGTGTAGGACACCGTTCAGGCGCGAAATTGTAGGGGCGACATATGGTTGGTGGGTTGGGCTGTTAGTGGTATCATGCTGGGTATGTTCGTGAAGACGACCCGCCGTCGCAGGGGCGACAAGGTGTACGAGTATCTGTCGTTGGTGGAGTCCGTCCGCGACGGTTCGAAAGTCGGGCACCGGACCCTGCTGCGCCTCGGGGAGGTGACCGCTTTACGCGAGTCCGGCCAGCTGGAACGCATCGTCGCCGCGCTGGAGCGTCATCTACGACGCGAACGTGTCGACGTCGGCGCACTGTCAGCCGAAGGGGCTCCCGGGGTGGGGGCGGTAGCAGCGGTGTGGGCGGTGTGGCAGCGGCTGGGCCTCGACGGATGGTTCGCCCAGGTGGGTGCCGCACGGGGAGCGAAGGCTCTGGAGCATGCGGTGTTCGCGATGGTGGCGAACCGGTTGGTGGCGCCGTGCTCGAAGCGGCGGCTGGTCGAGTGGTCGGCTTCTGATGTGGTCATGCCCGAAGGATGGTCGGCTCCGTCACCCGATCAGTACTACCGGGCTCTGGATGCGGTCACCGCCGTCAA
>JAPOQZ010000174.1 GCA_026710435.1 bacterium
CATCAAACGCCTACGCCACAAACTAGGAGAAACCGCCGCCAACCCCACCTACGTCTTCAACGAACCCCGCCTCGGCTACCGGCTCGGACACCCCGAAGAGCAGGATAAACCCACATAAAAAGCCCCACCAACGAAACAACCTATTCCGCGCATCGGGCACGGACGAGGGCGCCGGGCTCATCCTTCATCCGGAACACCGCGCCCGTCTGATCCTCTATCGAAGACGATCCCCGAGTGCTGCGGTTCCGGTCCTTCCCTACGATGCACGAATGACCAGAGCGCGGCCCTCGACCGCGGGCCCGTCGTGCGCTTGCACCGGCCTACCCAGCAACCGTATCGGAGCGATTAACAGGCCAAGTATTGAGCCCAGGCCTCCATGGTCTCCCGGCGCCGTTCGAGCAGGTCGCTCCGGGCGTAGGCCTGTTCGGCCTGATCTCCGAGCCGGTGAGCCTAAGCCGCCTCGACCACCTCTCGGGCCACCCCGGACTGCCGGCACCAATCACGGAAACTCGATCGCAGACCGTGAGGGGTTCCGGGTAGGTCCAGGGTCTTGAACAGGTAGCGGAACGCGTCACGCCCGAACGCCCCGCATTTCGGGCTCGGGAATACCACGCCCGACGATCCGAGCGTGAGGGCCTTGACCAGGATTCCCACCGCCCGATCCGACAGTTCGGGAGTGAGGGATGGCCCGGTGGTGCTTGCGGGCGCCGGTCTGCTTGCCGTGCGGGAGGGCTTGGAGTACGGCTTTAACCGCGGGATCGTCGGCCCGGTAGCCCTGGGCTACGCTCCAGCGCATGACCGCGGACATCTTCTGCCGGAGCCGTGTAGCGGACGGGCTTGGCCATATGGGGACTAGGACGGCCAGCACGTCCGCGGAGGTGATCGTGTCGATCCGCTTGGCCATGATCGGAGCCGCGTACTTTCGCGAACACCGAGCGTCACTCTTGGGGTTGGTGAGAGGTGGCCTTCCATCCCCTGGCTCTGATCTCGATTACGGTCTCCGAGGCCTTCGCGAAGGTCGGGACTCCACCACCTCGGGGATCGCGGCCCGCGTCGAACTCGCGCCGATTGTGGAGGGCCGTTTTGCGGGCCTCGGCGCGGGTAACCCGGTGGATAGGTCCCGAGGCCCATCATGATCGGGCGCCCGTCGATGATGAGCCGCCGGCCTCTACGTCTTCGAGTGCCGCCCGGGGATCGAGGTCTCCCGCACCAGCAGCGAGAGGCCGAACGATCCCCGCCCGTCGCCGTACCGTCCGGGCCGTTTCACCGTGCGAACAGAGGCCGCCGATAGTGTCTTGGGCCGCTTCAAGGTCTTCTTGCCGTACCCGTTTCATTATTACTTTTCTTGTCAGATTGGGTGAGACTCGATGAAACCGCAAGCTACGTAGAGAGGAAAGAGATTCTGGTCGAAAAGAGGTGCTTACCAGGGTGTATACCACCGGAACTAGGCCCTAACCTGGGCTTATGGCATAGTGACTCTGCGCGCATGAAAGCCGAGCAGAAGGCGCGGAAAGCCAAGCGGTGATCCCGAGCCGGGACCGGCGCGCGGGCGACGATTTCGACTGGCCCGCAGGCCGACCCTTCATCATCGGGGTGGCGGGAGGCTCCGGTTCAGGCAAGACGACCATTTCGACCTCGATCATCGAGCATATCGGTGCGGAACGGGTGGCTCTGATTTCCCACGACGCCTATTACCGGCACCGGTCGCACCTCAGTTACGAGGAACGGAACCGGGTCAACTATGACCATCCTGACTCGTTGGAGACGGAGTTGATGCTCGTCCATCTCGATGCCATTGCCGCCGGTCATTCCATCGAGCTTCCGGTCTACGACTTCTCCCGGCACCTGCGCCGGCCGGATACCGTAACGGTCCATTCCCGGCCGGTGATAATGATCGAGGGGATCCTGATCCTGGCGGATCCCCGGCTACGAGAGGTGATGGATCTGCGCGTGTACGTGGATACCGATCCCGACCTACGGGTGCTGCGCCGCCTCGAGCGGGATATGCGCGAGAGGGGACGATCCTTCGAGTCGGTGGTCGCTCAGTACCACGCCACTGTACGGCCCATGCATTTGCAATTCGTCGAGCCGTCGAAGCGTCATGCCGACGTGTTGATCCCCGAGGGTTACAACCGGGACGCGGTCGGCGCGCTGGTATCCATGATCCGCGACGTGCTGGCTCGCCTTGGTCGTTCCTGACCCGGGTCAGGAACGACCAAGCATCGAACCCGTCGGGCGTGCCATATACTCAGGTACATGGACAGGCCTTCGATAGCGATCATCGGGGTGGGTGCTATGGGGGGCGCCCTGCTGAGTGGCTTGCTGAAGACGGGATGGACGGCCGGCGATCTGACGCTGGTGGAGGCGTACGAGCCGAGAGCCGCAGAGTTGCAGACCGCCACCGCTTGCCGGACCGTGGCAACGCCTGCCGAGGGCATATGTGGTCAGGACGTAGTGGTGCTGGCGGTCAAGCCCCAGGACATCCATCCGGCGCTTGCACAGTTGGCCGCGGTGCTCAGTTCCGAG
Source organism: bacterium (assembly GCA_026710435.1). Classification (GTDB taxonomy): domain Bacteria; phylum Actinomycetota; class Acidimicrobiia; order Spongiisociales; family Spongiisociaceae; genus JAPPFW01. The sequence continues at coordinate 2,527 of JAPOQZ010000174.1, forward strand.
CAGGTGCTGTGCGCGCTGGTGGCCGGGGTGCCGATCTCGGTGTACGAACGGACTCTCGGGCAGGTGCCGGTGATCCGTACAATGCCCAACACGCCCGCTCTGATCGCCGAGGGGATCACCGCCTGTGCAGCCGGCACCTATGCCACCGCCGCCCACATGGACCTGGCTCGGCGAGTTCTTTCCGCGGTGGGGCTGGTGGAAGAAGTCGGGGAGCCATTGCTCGACGCCGTGACCGCGGTGTCGGGGAGTGGTCCGGCCTACGCATTCCTGCTGGCCGAGGCCATGGTTGAGGAGGGAATCCGCCAGGGGCTGGACCCGGATATGGCCCTGCGGCTGGCCAGACGGACCATCAAGGGTGCCGGCGTACTCATGGAGGTGTCCGACGAGCAGCCGGCCGGACTCCGCCGGAAGGTCACCTCACGTGGAGGAACCACCGCCGCAGCGCTCGCTGTTATGGAACAAGGCGGGTTCAACGCGCTGATCGGGGATGCTATCGCAGCCGCTACCGCACGTTCCATCGAGTTGGGAAGACAGGCTTCGGGTTAGGAGGGTGTCCGAAGTCGGGCCCGGAGTTGTCCCGCCGCTCGATGAACCGGGAGTCTGTCATTGACCGTCGAACCGGCGGCCGTTTTCTCAGTACATCTGGTAGATGGTGAGGAGACTCTCTGTGCGACAGTCGATGAGCATCGCCCCGCAACAGCGGGCAGGGATTGCGGATGGCGGACCCCGTCCCAGCACTTCCACCGGCTAGCCCTGATTATTGATGCTTCCGGACACACCCACGGCAGCATGCCACATGAACCACATCATCGCGACCGGGCCGGGTCTCACCCCATGGGTGAACGTCGCGCCAGGCGGCGACGGCACCATCGAAACGGCGGTAACCGCTGGTCAGAAAGCCACATCCAACCCCCCGCTCGCCCACCACAGACCCCCGCATGAAAAACCGGGGCTAAGCGGTAGCCGGCACTTGGCAACAGCGAACTATCCGGCGTACACCGGCTCTACACTCCGGAAGGTCTGTGCCTACGGAGGGAGTCCGGATGCGCCGCAAGTTCACTGCTGCCGAGATCCTGGTGTGGCTGGGCGTACTGGCGGGGGCGGGGACCCTGGCCAGTTGGTTCGCGGGACAGTTCCCCGGCCACGCCGAGAGCCCGGTGTCCAGGGAAGTGTTCGTCAACATCCCGGCTGCCCTGGAGGCCATGTTCTACGTAGCGGTGGCAGGCTTCCTGTTCCTCGCCTTCTATCTCTTCTCGCTCCGAGCCCGGAACTGGCAACGGGGAGGGCCCGACCGCAGGGTCGGGATGTGGAAGGAACGTCTGGAGGCGATGGGGGCCGGGCTGCGCATGCAGACCCTGATGAGGGACCGCTGGGCGGGCCTCATGCACTCGATGGTCTACTACGGCTTCCTGGTCCTCTTCCTCGGTACGGTTACCCTCGAGATCGACCACCTGTTACCCGCCGATTTCAAGTTCCTCCAAGGCAACGTTTACCGCGGTTACTCGTTCGTGCTGGATGGGGCGGCCCTGGTATTCCTGGGCGGTCTGGCGTGGGCAGCGGTCCGCAGGTACGGGCAGGCACCCTGGCGGTTGCGTTCGAAGACCCGTCCCGAGGATCTATGGATACTGGTGACTCTGGCCTTCATCGGGATAAGCGGGGTGGCCACCGAGGCAGCCCGGATTGCCGTGGAGGGCCGGCCGGCTCACGAGGTGTGGTCGTTCGTCGGGTATCCGTTGTCCTATCTGGTGCCGGCGGGATCGGCTGCAGGGATACATCAGGTCATATGGGTGCTCCACGTCGTTTCCTTCCTGGCCTTCCTGGTGGTCCTGCCCACCACCAAGCTGCGGCACATGGTCACCTCCCCGGTCAACATGTTCCTCGGGCCCCGGGAGCGCCCGGCGGGTGCGATGCGCGAGATGCCCAACCTCATGGAGGTGGAGGACATCGAGACGGTGGGAGCGTCGCTAGTGGGGGACTTCACCTGGAAGCAGCTGCTCGACACCGACACCTGTACGGTGTGCGGTCGCTGCACGTCCGTGTGCCCGGCCAACGCCACCGGCAAGTCCCTGGATCCCCGCGAGATAGTGCTCAAGCTGGGCGAGGTGGCTGCGCTCACCGCCGATCCGGTCGTGACGGCGCCGGTCACCGTCGATACGGCAATCACTGTCACGGCCGATAGCGTCTTCGAGCGGATAACACCAGAGGAGTTGTGGGCCTGCACCTCATGCAAGGCATGCGACGAGATATGCCCGGTCGATATCGAGATCCTCGACAAGATCCTCGACATGCGCCGCTACCTGGCCCTCATGGAGGCCGAATTCCCGAGCGAATTGGGCAAGGCCTACCTGGCGATGGAGAACTCCTCCAACCCTTACGGGATGGGACAGGGGGACCGAGCAGCCTGGACCGCCAAGGTGGACTTCGAGATCCCGGTCCTCGGCCAGGATGTCGAGTCGGCAGAATACCTGTACTGGGTGGGCTGCGCGGGCTCCTTCGATGACCGAAGCCAGAAGGTGACCGTGGCCACCGCCCGGCTCATGCACGAGGCAGGTGTCGACTTCGCCATCCTGGGACCGGCCGAGTTGTGCACCGGTGACCCGGCCCGCCGCTCCGGGAACGAGTTCGTCTTCCAGATGCTGGCCCTCCAGAACGTAGAGACTCTGGCGGAGTTAGGTGTCAGGAAGGTGATCACCCAGTGCCCGCATTGCTTCAACACCCTGAAGAATGAGTATCCCCAGTTCGGGGGCGAGTACGAGGTCATTCACCACAGCCAACTCCTCACCGAGTTGGTGGAGATGGGGTTGCTGGAACCCAAGGCGGGCAGCGAGCGCACGGTCACCTATCACGACTCCTGCTACCTAGGACGTCACAACGGCGTCTACATGGCCCCGCGCTCGGTGGTGGCCTCGATCGGAGGCATCCAGGTGGTGGAGATGGGACGGTCAGGCACTCGCTCCTTCTGCTGCGGAGCGGGCGGCGCCCAGATGTGGATGGAGGAGCACGTCGGCAAGAAGGTCAACATCGACCGGGCCGAGGAAGCCGTCGCCACCGGCGCAGCCGAGGTAGCCGTGGCGTGCCCGTTCTGCTTCGTGATGCTCGACGACGGAGTGAAGGAGATCGGAAAGGACGAATCGGTGGCGGTGAGGGACATCTCCATGATCCTGGCCGACTCGGTATTCGACGAGTGACCTAGTGTCCTGTATCTCTGTTTCGCTTGCGTTCCGGGCTTGATGAGCCGAACCGGAACCGACCAACGCTACGAGGGGCCTGTATCTGTCACAGGCTCGTTGCACAATGGTAGATAGCCGTATACACCAGCGGTTCGTTTCCGGCGTCGAGCGGACCGTGGCAGGGTTCATACTGTCCGGAACCGGCCCGCACAGGGGATAGAAGGTCGCGTCCGTGACCCTCGGAGGTGGCGGCGGGGGTGGG
>JAPOQZ010000125.1 GCA_026710435.1 bacterium
CCGGCGTCGTAGAGGGCGGCCGCTCTCGAGGCTGCGAGTGTCGAGGAACCGGGTGACCTGGCTAGCGCAGTAGTCCACGCGGCGCACTTCAGGTTCATCACCGAATTGGGCGGCCGTGTAGGTGGCTAGACGACAGACACTCCGGATCAGTGGTTCCACAACCTCGACAACCGGATCCGGGTCCTTGCCCCGTTCGTGATACCGCGACCACCTGTGCCAGCGTGTGATCTCCTCCGGCTGTACGGGGTGGAGCAGGTGGGCCGTGACATACTCCCGTATTGGCGGCGGCAGTCGTAGGCAGAGAAGCTCGATCTTGTGACCCCAGGGCTGGTTGTCCGGGTCGGCCGTTACATGGATCAGCGCTTTCAGAGCCGACTCAGCGACCTTCTGAGCTGACCCTCCCAGGTCGAGCAGGCGGCTCAACTCAGCAAGGTGTGCCTCCTCTGCCATGCCGAGCTCGGCGTAGAGGGTCTGCATCCGACTGGGTTCAAGCCGCTCGTGCAGGCTTTCGATGGCGCCAGCGGTATGCCCGAGCCGGTAAATCGCTTCCTGGTAGTCGTCGGTTGGCATCACCATCTCCTTGTCCCAATCGACTGCGCCCGGCGGGCGGTCTACGAGGATGGTCCCGAACCGGGCTGCGCGCGCCTCTAACGAAGTACGAACACGCGTTGTCCGCATCTTCCACTCCGGTCGGTCTGTGACTAGAACGTCTACCGAGCATCCGGCGGCCGCCCGCGCTGCCGCCTCGGCAGGCGTTGCAATCGCCCCGCGCTCGCTGTAGTCGATGTCGTCGTAGATCGCCACCAAGTCGACGTCGCTGTGCTCGGTCGCCTCACCGCGGGCGACCGAGCCAAACAAGACAACCCTGCCTACCCCGACGGCCGCCAACGCCTCCGCTGCTCGCCGAGCGTCCTCAATGGTTGGTGCCACCGCGGTCATATCTCATAGGCTACTACCGCGCTAGCCGCGGCTACCGCCCGCCGCCGCCGAGGCGCAGTGCCCGAGGGTGATCTGCCTCTAATGGGCATTGGGGGAAGCTGCGGCCGCGGCACATAGGTGTTGGGTCTGCTGTTCCCGACCAGGTAGTCGTCTACGGAGAATGAGCGGGTGCGCTGTGCATCAGTCCGGGTCAACGCCTGGCGGAGCTGCCGACTCAACTCACCGGTCGCTACCACGGCCGGGGCGGCGCAGACCTCTCGCCAGTCGGGGCGGGCACCGCCGCCGTACACAACGAAGGCGGTACGGAGCTTGGCCGGGTCAAGCCCGGGCAGGTCGGGGATCAGCCCGGCATCGAACAGGTCGCGGGGGTACCCCCGCGAGTAGAGAGCAGCGAGCTTGCCGGCGGCGATCTCGTGGATATCGAACACAGGTACGCCGGTAGCCTGCCAGCGGCCAAGCCGATGGGAGTCGTGACGTGTTGGGGGCCACAGAGGCACCCGCCGGACATAGCCCACGTCCACCGACAGGCCCTCGCTGCCGCCGAAGGCATCCCGGTAGCGGAGATCCCATTTGCCGCCAGCGTGGTCCCGAGCCAAGTTGGGACGTTTCTTCACTCGCAGCCCGTGAGCCGGGAGTAGGCTCGCCAGGGCGTCCTCTACGTCTGGCCGCTCAGCCTTCATCGTCTCGCGATCGGCGCCGCCTATGTAGTTGTAGTCGAGATCGAACGACAGGCGGGCGCGTCGAGGACGAACATGTTCAGAGCTGTGCCCCCGGTCAAAGCGAGCCTGCCGGCCAGGTAGGGGTGGGCGGCGATGTCGTCGGCTAGCGCAAGGAGGCGCACGGCCTTTTCGATCCGGTCGGGCAAGAACCCGGTATCAGCGGCCAACGCTCCGAGCTCCCAGCGGGTAGGTGGCGGCGTCAGAAGACCAGTTCCCATTGGCGTTCCACAACCGACACCGGTACCACCAGGTTCCAGGCATCAACAAAGTAGGGGCGCGGGACGCTCGCAGGGTCGAGGTGGTAGGGCCTCCCCGGCTGGCGCGGCGGGCGGAACTGGTCGAGGTCGCTGGCGGCGATTCCCCACAGGTCGCGGTGCTGGTCCAAGAAGAACCCCACCTTTGCTCGCAGGGCCGGCCCACCGTCGCGCATCTGGCAGTAGGTGGCCACCGTAGCGACGTCGATGCTGTCCGCCCGGGTCAAGGATTGGTAGATCTCGTCCCAGCTGCCCCCGTAGTCGGGATCAGCCAGAGTGTCCACCAGGGTGCGTTCCATCGTTGTCACCCGCACGGTTCCGTCCGCGTAGGACTGTTCCACCACCGCGACGTGCTGCTGACCGGACTCGATGAGCCGCTCGGGGAATCGAACACCCCGATAGTCCATGGCACCGTAGACCATTGGAGGGGCGGGGTCGGTTGCCGAATACACGGCGTCGAACCACATGGAGTACGAGATACCCCAGAAGTCAAGCGCCGCGTGGTGCGACACCACAGCGTCCGGGGCCATCTTGGTCGCGACCAGGCTCGACATCGGCTGGAACCGTGCCGGGTCGATCCCCTCACTCACCACCGCGAACAGGTCAGGCCGCACCGCTACTACCTGTCCCGCCCGAAGCCACTGCTCCTCGAGGCGGCGGGCGGTCTCGACAGGACGGGCCACACCGCGGCCGGCTAGGAAGGCAGCGACGTCCGAGCCAGTAAACACCGGCTCGATAGCTAGGAACGTTTCGTGGTTCACACCAACACCTCCACTACTACAACCAACAATAGTGACGGCCCCTCCGAGCCTGGGACTCTGCGGGCCGTTGTGGGATCGGGTGAGGCTGCCTGGGCCAGCCACGACCTGCCGCTAATGGGCATCGTGGGCGGGGGATGTGCGTGTCAGGGGCCGAGGTCGACGCCACCGGCGCGGTCGGCGGCGGCAGGAGTGCCTCGGAGTGAGAGTTCTCTGTCTAGGTGGGTGATGAGGTGGGTAACTTCGGGCGCCTCGAAGATTCTGTACCGTTGCTTGCCTACGTTCCGTACCGTGAGTATTCGCGCCTCGGTGAGGTTGTTGACGGCTTGGCCTGTTGCGACTGTGGAGCGTTGGATCGCTGCTGCGGCCGTGTCGATCGAGAAGATAGGGCAGGCGGGTAGGAGGCTGAGGAGCCGGTCAGCGGACGACCCACGCCGCACCGGCCCGGCCCGTGCCCGCAGGTCGGCTTCCAGCGCGGAGACGGTGTCGAGATAGACGTGCGCTTCCTGGCAGGCGTCGTAGGTGGCCTCGAGGAATGTGTGTAGCCATTGGTCGGCGGCGTGGTTCCGTGCGGGGTCGTCAGCTGGTCCGTCATGCCGCCAGGCGGCGAGCCCGTCGATGTACGAGTCGCGGGATCGGGCGAGGACGGCGCTGATGGGCGGCACGAACGCCGGGGCGGCGTCCCGTCGGCGATAGACCATTAGGTCGTCCAACAGCGGAGTGACTTCTTCGGGTGGGGGAGGAACGAACGAAGCTCCCACGGGCGTGTAGCCGCTAGCGCCGATCCAGTTCTGAGTGTCCCGCACCCAGCCGCCCAGGTCGGGGCGGGCCGATGCTGACATGAGTCGGCGGTGAACCTCGAGCAGGTCGTCAGTCCGTAGACGTCCGCCGCCGGTGGCTGAGCGGATCGCTTCTTCCATCGCCTCGATGTTCGCCAGCACCTCCACCGCCCGCCGATCCGACGACCGTCCCCCGGCCCTTTGCTCGGCCTCTGCGGTGAGCAGGCGCCGGGGGGAAAGCTCGATCCCTTCGATCCGCGAAGACGCCACCGCCTCGACTCGCAACAACATGCAAGCGAACGTGTCCAAGGGATGCGGCTCTGCCCTGAGCGCCCGCCGGTTCAGCGCCCCAACCGCCGATTCAGCGTTGGCGGCTGTGGCTACAACATCCATCGACAAGCGCGGTGCCCACCCCACCAGGAAGTCAGGCATATACGCCTCATAGCGTCCCCCACGGCGGTGCCTAAGCGACGGCGCGTCAAACCGTGGCTGCCAGTATCTCGAGACGTATCGGCCCATATCCTTAACCCCCAGACCGTGCAACCACAGCCACCGCCCTAACCTTTGCTTAGAGTCCTCTCTTGGAGATCTTCTGCCACACGAACCGGTCCAGCCCATGACTGCCGCCGCCCGCCTGGTAGCGGTCGATATGAGGTGGTGCGACATTGCAGGCACTTACCCGTCGGGGCCGGGCTGGCAGATTCGGCTGGTCATAGCCCGGCCTGGCGGCCAGGTGATGCGAGGCTGGCGTCTCCGCCGTTGGGCTGATGGTGGAGGGTGGCGCCTGTACCGCTACGACCTGGAGGGACTGCTGGGACTTCGTCTCGGCTGGCGAGGCGATCCGGGAGCTATGCCGAGTCCTCGGGGAACGGCCGCTAGGACGAAGCTCGGTGTGACAAGGGGCCGAGCATGAGCGACCAGCGACCGTCGTCGTGGGGTGCGGCAGACCTGCCGAACTTCCGCTAATGGGCATTGCGGGAAGCGCCGTTTGCGGTGATGTGTCTGGTGGTTCCGCCGCCTCTTTCTTCGTCACCCGGCTGCCGGAGCCAGCAGGGGGTGAGTGTCTAGGAGGGTGCTGAACAATGACGATTGCTCGGGCCTGCCGCCCGCCAGCCCAGGCATTTTGCCGGCGGTTGGCAGGCCGCCGGTGGATTGCTCAGCACCCTCCTAGGAACATGGCAATCTCGCGGGTGCTGTGGTCAACGCGGCGTGCTTCGATCTCGTCGCCGAATTGGGCGGCTGTGTAGACAGCTAGACGGCAGACGCTTCGGATAAGGGGCTCTACTACCTAGACGACAGGATCCGGGTCGTTGCCCCGCTCGTGGTACCGCGACCACTTGTGCCAGATGGTGATCGCCTCTGGCTGTACGGGGCGTAGCAGGTAGTCCGTGACGTGCCGCTGCGTCTCAGGGGGCAGTTGTTCACAGAGCAGTTCGATCTCGTGCCCCCAGGGCTGGCTGTCCGGCTCGGCCGTCAGGTGGATCAGAGCTTTAAACGCTGCCTCGGCCACTGCTTGACAGGATCCGCCCAACGAAAGCATCCGGCCAAGTTCAGACTGATCTGCCTGCTCGACCCAGCCCAGTTCGGCGTAGCGTGCCTGCATCCGGCTCGGCTCTAGCCGCTCAAACACGTCCTCGAGAGCGCCGGCGGTGTGCCCCAGCCGATACAGAGCCTCCCGGTAGTCATCGGTAGGCATCACCATGTCCTTGTCCCAATGGACCTCGCCTGCCGGCCGGTCCACGAGGACGGTCCCCAAGCGTGCGGCGCGCGCTTCTAAGGAAGTGCGAACACCCGTTGTGCGCATCCGCCACTCAGGCCGGTCCGTGACCACAACGTCTACCGAGCAGCCAGCCGCTGCCTGGGCAGCGGCTGTGGCCGGACCGGCGACAGCAGCCCGACTGCTGTAGTCGATGTCGTCATAGATAGCGACAAGGTCGATATCGCTCCGCTCAGTCGCCTCACCGCGGGCTACCGACCCAATGAGGACAACCCTGGCGGCCCCCGCAGGCTACGACCCCGCCCGGTCAAGAAGCGGACGATGACTAGGCAGCGAAGTGCCCGCCGACGCTCCACCCGGGGCAGCCGCCTCTAACCCCAATTATTCACGGATAGGGGTTTGAAGGGGAAAAGGAGCGGGGCCTCGGGTCGCCTGACATGGGGGTTATTGCCGTTTCACAGCCCCGTCTTTAGCGTGGCGCGGTGTTCACCGCCAAGGTGAGGGGCAGCCGCTCCGCAATAATATGGTTGAAGTGGCCTGGTGCGCATCGGTGTGCTGGGAACGTGAATAATCAGGGCTAATGGGCATTGCAGGAAGGGTCGTCGCGATCGTTCAGCCCGGTTCTAAGTCCGGCCGCGACATTGCCGCGCACCGCGGCGTGGCAAAGAAGCGGAGTCGTTGTGACATCACGGGCCTAGACCTCTAGCACCCACGGCGGCCCTGTCAGATCCCGATTCCTCGACTAGCACGCCCCCGGGGGGCGCTGACCCAGGACACGGTAGCATCGGGGGCGTCATGGCCACCAACACCGTCAGCGACCCGTGCATCCGTCGGCTACCCGGGGAGGACGACTTCAGCGATGAGGTCAAAGAGGTCCTAGCCCTGTTGCGAAGCGAGCAGCCAGTCCCGGCGGAGGACGACCCAAACGGCTGGTTCCACCAGATCCGCGACCACCTGATGCGGACTCCCGCTGATCGGATGGAGAGGTGGGTGCGGTTCGTGGACCGTTCGCTCCGCTACAAGAACCAGATCGAGGACAGGCCGCACGTGACAGTCGACCCGGTGCGGGTGCTCCGGACCCTCGAGGGCCGCGGCGTAGTGTTCGCTGTGGTGGGGATGGTCGCCGGGTACCTACAGGGCGCCCCCTACCCGACGTGCAACATCGACCTGACTCCGCGACTGGACCGTCGCAACACCTCGCGGCTCGAGGGCGCACTTGCGGCGCTAGACGCCCAGCCGCTGGAATGGGACGGATGGGAACCCGTTCACGGCCGCCAGCATGGCTTCCGGCAGCTGACGACCTCCGCGGGGATGGTGAACGTCGTGGACGCCCCCTGGGGAGTGGGCGGCTACGACGACGTGATGGCGTCCGCCGCCATGCTTGAGGTAGCCGACGGGCTGACAGTTGCGGTGGCGTCTCTTGAATCGGTGATCCACAGCAAGAAGGCGATGGTCGACATGGCGGGGCGGATCCGCCGCAGACGCGAGGCGGACGGACTCCATGTCCTGATGGGCGAAGAAACCCTCACCGTGGCGAAGAAGTACGGTGCCAAGTGGAACCTCTCGACCCCATCGTAGAGACCCTCGCCGCCCACGCGGTGAACTTCGTCGTGATCGGCAACTACGGAGCCCAGCTACTCGGGGCCGACGTACAGACCGCCGACGTCGACATTGCCTACCAGCGTACCGAGGAGAACCATCGCCGGTTGGCGGCAGCGCTCGGAGAGATGGAGGCTCATATCCACCGAACCGAGGACTTTGCGATCCCGTTGCCCACCGACGAGCCCGGCATCTTCGAGGAGCGGGACTTCTGGCGGCTGAGGACGATCCACGGCGACGTAGACCTGATGTTCGCTCCCCGCGGCGGAGGTTACGACCACCTGCAGCCCAACTCGGTTCGGATCATGGCCGGCCGCTACCCGATCCTCGTGGCGTCTATCGACGACATCATCCACTCCAAAGAACTCGCCAACAGAGCCAAGGACCACCAATCCCTGCCCACGTTGCGACAGTTCCGCGACCAGCAACGCTCCCGGTCGGATCCGTCCGGTTTGTCCTTCGATTTGTAAGCGGAGACCGCACTTTCGGGTTGCGTGCCCAACCGCCCCTAATGGGCATTGTGGGCGGGGCGTCCGGTCACCCGCCCGCCGCCGGTCGAGGGAATGCGCGGGCTTCCGTTACGGGCGGAGGTGTAGTGGCGGAGGTGTTGGGGTGGACCACGAGAAGTTCCTGGCCGGCGAGCCGGTGTTTACCGGCTCAGAACTCGCTACCTTCATCTCCCGACACGGTGTAGCCCGCCCTGTCGAGGAGCGATGGCTGCGAGCGGGTCGGGTAGTGGCTGTGCGGCCTGACGTGTTCTCGGTCGTGCGCGAGGGGCGCGATCCGGCCCGGTTCCAGCCGATGCCGGACCTGGTCGCGACCAAGATGGCCCCGGACGCGGTGGTGTCACACCACTCGGCGCTTGACTACTGGGGAATCTCGTACTCCATGTGGTTCGACGCCGTGTACTCGGCAACCGACCCCGCCCCTCCAATGGTCTACGGCGCCATGTGCTACCGGGGGGTGCGGTTCCCCGAACGGCTCATCGAGTCCGGTCAGCAGCACTTCGGGGTGGTCGAGCAGTCCTACGCGGACGGAACCGTGCGGGTGACAATGCTCGAACGCACTCTGGTGGACGTCCTGGCGGATCCTGACTACGGGGGCAGCTGGGACGAGATCTACCAATCCTTGACCCGGGCGGACAGCATCGACGTTGTGACGGTGGCCGCCTACTGCCAGATGCGCGACGGTGGGCCGGCCCTGCGGGCAAAAGTGGGGTTCTTCTTGGACCAGCACAGCGAACTGTGGGGAATCCACGACAGTGACCTCGACCAGTTCCGACCCCAGGATACGGGGCCGGCCGTCCGTCTCGACCCTGCGCCCCTCGAGCGGACCTGCTTCGTTGAGGGCTGGAACCTGGTGGTACCGGTAGAAGTCGTGGAACGCCAATGGGAACTGGTCTTCTGACGCCACCCACCGGATGGGAACTCGAGGACTTGGCCGACGCCACCGGCTTTGTTGCGGACCGGATCGAAAAGACTGTGCGGCTCCTGGCGCTAGCCGACGACATCGCCGCCCACCCCTACCTCGCCAGCCGTCTCGCCCTGACCGGAGGCACAGCGCTGAACATGTTCGTCCTCGCCGCGCCCCGCCTGTCGTTCGATCTCGACTACAACTACGTTGGTGCCGGCGACCGCGCCACGATGAAGGCGGAGCGGCCTGCCGTTGAGGCAGCGCTGGCCAACGCATTCGCCGACCACGGGTTGAGGGTAAAGAGGCGCCCCAACTTGGCCTTTTCCCCACTTCGAGTTCACCATGCACGAACGCCGGGGGCACTACAGCACCCGAGTGGCCACTGACTACTCCGCGAAGTGGGGCATCACCTCGGATGCGACCATCTGCTGGCCCTCGAGTGCGGCCTCGAGTCCGGGGCCGTGGAAGTATCGGAGGCGGACGATGATCTCTTCCGGATCAAGGATCTCCTTCCACTCCTCCAGCATCTCTATCCACGTGGCCGGCGAGCCGACCAGGGCTCTGTTGCGGAGAACGTGGTCGAGGGTGATGTCGTCCGCCGAACCGACATCCTCTATCCAGGGCTCCCATTTCGGCTTGTAGTAAGCGTTGCCACGCCGGTAGTAGATCCGGTGGTATTCCAGGATGTAATGGCCAAGGAGGTCTCTTGCGGCTTCGTCGGTGGGGGCGATCGCCGCTTCCCGGAGGATGGCGATCCGCGGGGTCTTTCCCAGCTTGGCGCACTCCTCCCGGTACAGCCCGGCGAGGTGTGAGAGGTGAGCGGTCGAGCTGATCGGCCCCGTCTCCCAACCGTCGCCGAGTGCAGCGATCTTGACGCCCACATCGCTCCAGGCGCCGACCCAGACCTCCGGTAGGAGATCACCCATCGCCGGATCACGAGGAGGAACCATGCCCCGCCACGGGTCATCGTCGGCGAAACGGAATGGCTCGCCCGAGCGGAATGCGTTGATGGCTTCCAGGCCTCTGCACATCCTCCGGGGTCGCTCCGACAGGTCCACCCCATAGACGTCGAAGTCGTCTTGCAGGTAACCCGCGCCGACGGTCAGCCGGTACCGACCCGGATACATGGTGTTGATCATCGCCGCGTCCTGGATCACGGTCACCGGGTGATAGAGAGGGAGAAGCACCACACCGCTTGCGAACTTGAGGCGCTCCGTTTCCGCCAGCCCGAACTGAGCGATCAGTTGTGCGTTGTTCACGACCCCATGTGTTCCGGAGTGCGGGCCGTGCCCGCGCCGCTCGCCCTTGTACGCATACTCGAAACCAAGCGCGTCGGCCGATTCGCACTCCGCCAGGTAGCCGTCGAGGTCCCATCTGCGCTCGCCATCTTGAACGCCGACAACGGTCGTGGAAATCGAGAATTTCATGGGGGACTCCCGGAGCGGGCGTAACGTACAGTAGTCGATCTCACCATTGGGAAGGCAGTTCGGTTAACGCTCGACAGAGCACCGATTCCTGATGAGCAGCGAGCGACGAGGGGGTCCGAAGGCCATCGGCGCCCCGTCCCGGGCGACCGCTGCGGGGTGGACGGTCGCGGATCATGATCGGGGTCGGGGTCGGCAATCGGGTCGTTCCGGCAGGATGCTCAGAATACGGCCAGCGGATTGACGGCCGAACCCGTTCCTCCCGGAAGCCGGAGAGGAGAGATGACGTAGAGGAACTCCCATCTGGACTCCGCGCACACGGTCGCAAGAGCCTCGAGATCGACGTTGTCCAGCAGGACCAGGCCCATCGATGCTTGGGCGATCTGATGAAAGGCCCAGGGATGCTCGGTATACGGGAGGGGCAGGCGTTCGAAACAGTCTCCTCCGTAAACCGCCACATCCCGCCTGTGGAGCCACCGAACGCAGGCGGGGGAAAGTCCGGCCCGCCGATCGACATCCTCCACACCGGACTCAGCCTCTCGGGCTCCCAGGCCTGACCGGACAAGCACGACATCGCCCGTGCCGACCTCGAGACCCGCCCACTCGGCGGCAGCGTCCAGGTCAACTTCGGTGATGTACTCGTCAGGCTCCAACCAACGTCGTCCGAGAGACGAGGGGATGTCCAGCAGCACGCCTCGGGTCACGATGCCATCCTTGGCGGCCAGGACGGAGCCGGACTGCAGGCCGGTGCGCTGCACGATGGCTTCAGCGGTGCGACCGTTGTAGAGGGCGCCTCCGTAGTTGGAGTGCGACACCGCGTCGATGTGCGTGACGGTGAACGAGTGGGGCACGATGGTCACCTGGTCCACCGCCGTGGGAGGTCGTTCGAAGCCCTTGAACAGCATCATGTGGACCGTGGGGAAGTAGTTCTTGGCGGAGCGCTCGGTGTCGAGGTCGAAGGACGTTGAGACGACTCGTCCGGTGCGAACCAGGCTGATGGCCCTGAGCGTGTGGGCCGGCGTCACGAGGTTCAGCGTTCCCTTCTCGTCATCCCAGCCCCAGCGCCCCCAGTTCTTCACCTCCTCGAACAGGGCATCGAGTTCTCCCTCCCTCGGGACGCCGCCGGAGTCGTCCGAGGTCGTCGTCACGGTCCGGCCTGATCGAAGGCATGATCCACGGCGTTGTAGCCGGCCAGACGACCGAAGACGAGTCCGCGGAGGACCGAGGTTGCGCCCACATATTTGTCGCGGTAGATGCCCGTCATCTCGCCAGCGGCGTAGAGGCCGGGAATGGGGAGTCCGTCCAGGTCGATGACGCGGGCCGTGTGATCGGTGCCGATACCTCCCATGGTGAACACGTTCGAACAGGTCACCGGGTAGCAGTAGAAGGGCGGGGTGTCGAGCGAGCGCGCCCAATTCGACTTCGGCGGAGCCAGGCCTTGCGTCGCAAGCCCATCGAGCCTCATCGCGTCGAACTCTGAGTCGTCCTGAGGGACAGCGGCGTTGTAGAGAGCGACCGTGGCCGTCAACGCCTCGGCGTCGACTCCTATCAGCGTCGCCAACCCCTCGACTCTGTCCGCCTGATGAGGCTCATAGACCTTGTCTCTCAGAACCGCCTTCCGGTAGTGCGGCAACGCCATGGTCTTCGAGTCGAAGACGGCGTATCCGGTCTGGCTCGGCTGTCGCTGGACGGCGCGTCCGACCAGGTCGTAGAGGTAATCCATGGATGTGGCCCCCTCGTCCATGAAGCGGACCCCTGAATTGTTGACCATGAGGCTGTAGGGCACGGTTTCCATGACGGCCGCGAAGGTCATCAGTCCGGACGCTGCTCCCGCTGTGCGCGGGTCGGCAGGAAGCGGGTGGAACTGGTTCCACTGCCCCGAGGGCCTGGCGCCGACGTCGAGCGCCATCTGGATTCCTTCTCCACGGTTGTGGGCGCCTCCCCGTGAGACAGTGGGGAGATCGAATCCGATGTAGCGAGCCATCATCTCGGAGTTTCCCTCGAAGCCGCCACTGGCGAGGACCACCGCCGGCGCATCCAGGCGCGAGAGCGTCCCTGCCCGGTCGCGTGCTTCGATACCGGCCACGGCGCCTTCCTCGTCAAGCAGGAGCCTGAGGGCGGTCGTCTCGTAAAGGACTTCGACGGCGAGCGCCCTGTCGTTGTCCGGTCCGAAGAACCGGCCCCGGGAGGCGCACTCGACCCGCGAGAAGAAGTGCCGGACGATGGCCGCTCCGGCGCCTTCGGGTTGGATCCGGGTATCGCTCGAGGTGAGGAATACCCGTGGGCCCTGAGCGAACTCGAGTCCGTACCCCTCGGCCCACAGGACCGCTTCCGGCGCCTGCCGGGCGAGCACCTGGATGTACTCCTCCGTGGCGTCCGTCTTGACGCGGAGCCTGTCGATGAAGTCATCGTTGATCGTGTGGACGTCCTTCATCCGGAAGGTGGCGGTGCTGTACCGGGTGTTACCGCCCCGATCAGGGCGCGACGCGCGTTCGACCACCGCAATCCGCGCGTCGTCGGTGCCGCGCTCCACGATGCGCTCGACTGAGGCCAGCGATGCGGAGAGCCCCGCCACGCCAGCGCCAACGATGATGACGTCGTATCGCTCGGCTATGACCCTGCTCCTCGTCCCGGCGGTCGGCCGGTCGTCATCTGCGTCGCCGACCTTGCGTCATGAGGCTCCGGGGACTTCGACCTCGTCATGGGGGAACCCGACCATGAAAGCGAAATCGCCAGGGTTGACGATCGTCGGCGTGGTCACCGCCATCAGGAGGATGCCGGGCCGGTCGATCTCGAACTCCTCCCACACCTCCCCTGTATTGGGGCTGGTGATCCATCCGAGACGGCCCGCGGGGATCTCACTGCCGACCGAATCGGTCGACACGCTGGCTTGGAGGATGCCGCTCGTGGAGGCAAGGAACAGCGGCCGTTCGCGGATGACGGGCAATCGCGGTGGGCCGGTGGGACTACCGCCGAGATGGCCCCGATAGCGCAGCGTGTTCAGGCAGCCCTCGACGCCGGCGGCCGGGGAGGGCAGGCTCGCCCCACCGAACTCGGGAAGGAAGCCTGAGAGCCCGCGCTCGACGGCTGTAGCGCTGACCTGGCCTCCCGGCCGGAAGTCCACTACGACCGGGAGGTAGCCGAACGAGGACGTGAGCTCGAGATCCCCGGCGTCATAGGAGTACCACAGCGCCATGTTGGCCGTCCCCGAGTGCAGGTCGATGATGCATTCCGAATGCTCGTAGACGACGGTTGCGACGGCGTGAGCGACCTGGTCGGTGAGAAAGCCGCTCGGTGTCCCTGGAAAGCGCCGGTTCAGGTACAGGTGGTCGGGCGAGACTCGGGTGCCTACCTGAAGGGCGGGGAGGTTCACGGCTGGAGCCAGGAGAACCGTGCCCTTCAGTTGCTCCCGCATCAGTTGTAGTTCCAGATCGTGCACCGCGATCGACCCGAGCGGTTTGTCGCCGTACAGCCCTGCGACGATCGCCGTCGCCGGTCCCGGGGTGGCACCGCGGAGTTCGACGAATCGGACCTGCCATGGTGCGCCGTCGATCCGGCGTCCCACGGGGACGCTCCACTCTCGCCGTGTTGTGGCAGACGTCATGCGATTCTCGAATCAATTGTCGTCATGGGTCGGATGGACCTCTTGGCGGGCGCCTGGTGCGTCAGGTCGGGAGAGCTCGGATGATAAGCGAGCCTTCCCTGGGTCGGAATATCGGGTTTGCGGAATCAAGGTCAAGTGTGGCGAGACGATCTCGAGCGGGTGTCCTCCCAGATTCGGTGGGCTATGGGATACTCCGCTTCCTCGATGACGTGTGCGAGGAGGCCCGCTGAGCGAGCGACGATCGAAAGGCCCCGAGCGAACCGCGGAGGCAGTCCCATGTCGGACACGATGGCGCCGATCGCTCCGGCGGCATTCATCGGTACGGTCCTGCCCTTGGCATCGCTCAGAGCATTTTCTACCAGGACCGCGGTGAGGAAGTGCTCTTCCGGGAGACCTTGATCGACTTGGACACGTCTGAGTGCTGCAACCCGGTTGTCGCCGTCTCGATGGATCGGGTGGCCAAAGCCGGGGATCACCACCCCATCCCTCAACCAGGTGGCCACGCTTTCCGCCACGAGTTGCTCTCGCGTCTCGGTTGTGGAGTCGCGTACCAACCGCGCCAGCACTTCGGCGGCCTGCTCTGTCGTGCCGAGGAACGCAGGACCGGCCCCGAGGAGACCGGCGGCCACCGCACCCTGGAGGCTGTCAGGCGCACCGTGATAGGTGAGACGCGCCGTGATGGCGGATGGAGTGAGGCCGTGCTCTGCGAGGGTCACCAGGATGGCGTCGATCATCGATTCGATGGATCGCCCAGGCATCGTTCCGATCGTGAGGAGATGGAGCATCGCAGCGAAGCTGGTGCCGCCGATCAACTCCTCGGTCAGATCGAACCCCTGGATAGTGATCCGGTCTCCACTCGCATCGGCCAGTCCCGGCATTCAGATCCCTTCCTGGATCGTCACAGGTGTCTCAGTTCACCTGGCGAGATTGTTGATCCCAGTGCCTACTTCTGAGCACCGACTTGAGAATCTTTCCGGTCGAGCCCTTCGCCAGCTCCTCCACGATCCACACGTCTCGCGGCTTCTTGTAGCCGGCCAGCCTGCCGGCCACCTCCGCAGTGATCTCCTCGGGGCTCACGGTGTGCCCGGGCTTCGCAACCACATACGCGACGACGCGTTCGCCCCATCGCTCGTCGGGCACTCCGATCACGGCTGATTCGAGAACGCCGGTGTGGTTGGCGATCGCCGCCTCGACTTCCGCCGGGTATACGTTCAACCCTCCGCTGATGACCATGTCCTTCAGCCGGTCGATGATTGTCAGGTAGCCCTCGTCGTCCAAGTACCCGACATCTCCGGTTTGGTAGAACCCGTCGACAAATGCCTCTCGAGTCGACTCTTCGTCATTCCAGTATCCGGTCATCACGCTCTCCGCCCGAGCCTGGATCTCGCCCACCCGTGGGTCGAGAGCACCTGTCGGGACCACTCGGAGTTCGACCGATCGCGCCGGTTTGCCTGCTGACGCGAGACGCCGATCGGACGCATCGACGTGATCAGAACGGGAAAGCACGGTGAGCGGATGCGGCGCCTCCGCCGTCCCGTACACCTGTACGAATACCGGGCCGAACACGTCGACGGCTCGTCTGATTGCTCTCGGTGCGATCGGGGAGCCTCCGTACGAGACGTGCCGCAGGTTGAGCATCGACCCTTCCCGTGTCTCGGCTTCCTCGGTGAGCATCGTGATCATGGTGGGTACGACGAACGAGGCGGTCGCACGGCGACGCAGGGCTTCATCTAGGAAGCGGCCGGGATCAAAGGAGGGAACCACGATGTTGCGCGCTCCGCTGAGGGCATACGCGATCACCTTTGAGCCGCTGCCGTGTGACAGCGACCCTGAGTGCAGCATGCCGTCTCCAGGCGCAACGTCGATCAACTCATCGAGCAACATATTCCAGGTTGCTGCCATCCGACTTCGAAAGGTGGCTGTTGCGCCCTTTGGGCGGCCGGTCGTACCGGAGGTGTAGAGGATCACGCTCGGGTCATCCGGTCGCCACGGGCGGGAGGGGGGCCGGTTTGCGGCTCCGAGAACATCTTCGTAGTCGTGGGTGCCACCGCCGCCAGCGGACACGACGGTATCGAGTCCTTCAGCCTCATCCACCAAGCTCAGGGCAGAGTCGACCGATGTGGATTCAGTGATCAGCATTGCGGCCCCGGAGTCGTTCACCACATGCAGGCGTTCGGACTGGCTCAAGCGCATGTTGATCGGAACTTTGGGATGGCCCGCCTTCACCAGGGCGATGTCGGCTTCGATGTACTCCATACGATTGGAAGCGAGAATGGCGACCGGTCTCCCCGTGGGGTTCAGTTCGAGAAGAGCCGAAGCGAGGCGGTCAGACCGGTCGGCAAGCTGAGAGAACGTTTCCACTCGGTCTCCGTCTTCGACGGCGACTTGTGAAGCGTGCTGTCGAAATGACCGGTCCAGCAAGGTGCCGAGATCAGCCACCGTAGGTGTCATCGGTAGGTTCCCCACTCGTCCCGCAGTACGGAGGTGATCTCGCCGACGGTCGCATAGGACTTGATTGCTTGGAGAATCGGCTGCATGGAGTTGCGGCCCGTGACCGCGGCGTCCCTGACCTCGGCGAGCGCTTCGTCTACGTCCGAGTTGTTGCGATCGGCCCGAAGTCTCCGCAGTTTCTCGATCTGCTCATCCTCACCGTCATTTGCGATCGCAAACGCGGCGGTGGGTGTGGGAGCACCGTCAGCGAAACGGTTCACGCCGATACGCGGCCGCGTGCCATCGTCGATGTCGCGTTGGAGGGCATAGGCCTCTCGCTCGATCTCCGCCCCGATCCAGCCACTTTCCAGAGCCTTGAGCGCTCCGCCCTGTTCCGCGATCTGGTTCATGTACTCGAGGATCTTGCTGTGAAGTTGGTCGGTCAGCCATTCGACGAAATAGGATCCCGCCAGGGGATCGGCGGTACGCGGGACGCCTGTCTCCAATGCGATGATCTGCTGGGCGCGGAGAGACAGATTGGCTGCTTCCGCGGAAGGCAGACCGATTGCCTCGTCGTACGAGGATGTGGCCAGCGTCTGGACACCACCCAGTACCGCAGCGAGCGCCTCGAACGCCACCCGTGAGAGGTTGTTCAGATGCTCCTGCGCCGTTAGCGATCCGCCAAGCGTGTACACGAAGATGTTGAGAGCGTGGCTATTCGGGTCTGCAGCTCCGTAACGATCGCGCATGAGATGAGCCCACATCCGGCGAGCCGCTCGATACTTCGCCACCTCTTCGAAAATGTCGAGGTCGGCAGAGAGGAACATGAAAAGATTGGGGGCGAAGTCGTCCACTGCGAGCCCTCTTCTGAGGGCAGCTTCGATGTATTCGATGCCGTTGGCAGAGGCAATGGCCACCTCCTGGATGGCATTGGCGCCCGAGTCTCGAATGTGATAGCCACAGAATTCGATGGGTTCCCAGTGGGGGAGATGTCTTGCACAGTATTCGACGAGATCGATCGAGAATTCCAGGCCGCGCCGGGGCGGGAAGATCTGCGTGCCCCTTGCCACGTACTCCTTCAACACATCGTTTTGGAACATCACTCGGAAGTCGTCGGGTGTGCCTCCCAGCCTCTCCGATGCAGCGATTATGAGTGATGCAGCGATTGGACCGATCGAGTTCGCAGTCGTACGGATCTGGTGGAGTTGATGGAGCGGTATTCCGTCTAGCAACTCCTCCATGTCGGCCAAGGAGTCGAGCGGTACCCCGACTTTGCCGACTTCGCCCCTGGCCAACGGGTCGTCGGAGTCGAGACCATTCTGTGTCGGCAGGTCGAGAGCGATGGAGAAGCCCTTCTGACCTCGGGCTAAGAGCGACTTGATCCGGGCGTTCGTCTCCCGGGGGGTCGCGTAGCCCGAGTACTGGCCCATGACCCACAGCCCTTCGCGGTACATATGCGGCCGGATCCCTCTCGTGAATGGGAACTGGCCAGGTGCACCGATGTCGGTCGCCGGCTCGATCCCCTCGAGCGCTTCTGGTCCGTACGATGACTCGAGTGGTATACCGGACTGGGTTACGATCGGGAATTCTGGTGGCGGGTGGGCAGACTGGTCTTCTGGGCTTTCGTTCCTCACTTCCGGAAGCATAATCCGCAATGTGGAAGCCAAACAGTCG
Organism: bacterium; assembly: GCA_026710435.1. Classification (GTDB taxonomy): domain Bacteria; phylum Actinomycetota; class Acidimicrobiia; order Spongiisociales; family Spongiisociaceae; genus JAPPFW01. Next base: position 17,311 of record JAPOQZ010000125.1, read on the forward strand.
ATCTCGGAGCACCGGACCGGCAGCCGGTGCACCGTTTTCGGAGGGGATCGAAGCGCGCTCGCACGGGCGACCAGCCGCTGCGAGCCTGAGCCTGATTCAGCCGGTCAGCTGCTTGAGCGCACCCACTCCACCGGCGCGCTTCGAATCGGATCACTGGCCGGCCCGGATCAGGCAGGAGCACGCTCACCGACAAGTTGCTCGGTGTCTACCGGCGGGACGGGCGCCGGGTGGCCGTTGTCGCCACAAGGCCCGTCCAGTCCCTAATTCGGTGGCTCTCTCCTCGGGGATCGTGTCCGGATGGGATCTCACGCAGGCGACCCCAGGTGTGTTCATCCGCTCGATGTCGATGCGTGGCCCTCCCGGAGGGTTGAACGCGTCGGTCGAGATGGTGGCGGTCCTTCTCGGCGGGAAGGGCTACGGACGGATCCTCTTCGAGACGGTCGGCGTCGGCCAATCCGAGGTGGAAGTGATCGAACGGACCGATCCGGCGGTCGTTGTCGTCGCACCGGGCTTCGGCGCTGGTGACCCGGTTTTTCGAATCAACTCACTTGGATCAGCGGCGCGCCGGTTGGGTTGTTGTGGTGGTGGATCCTTTCGTATTGAACCGCCCCGGATGCTCCTATGTTTTGCAAATCGGTCTGTGGGGGTGGTCGGTGAGCCATTTCTGGTATCGGGTGGCGAGCTGGTGGTTGTGGTGGAGGCCTCGTTCGAGGAGTGATAGGAGGGTGGGGTGGACTTGGAGGTGTTCGGCGGCGTCGGTGAGGGTTAGTCGGGTTTGGTGGCGTTGGTCGTTGCCGTGGGGTGTTGGGGATGGTTTGGTTAGTAGGTGGTAGATCTCGCGTGCGATGTGCCGTTTGGGGCAGCGGATGATCTCGCGGCGGGTTTTGCCTTCGGCTTTTCGTCTGCGGGTGTATTCGATGGTGCGGGGGTCGGTGCGTATCCGGTTGGTGGCGATTCGCCAGAGAGCGTTGTTGGCTTGGCGGTCGCCGCCTCGGTTGAGCCGATGCCGAACTGTCTGTCCTGATGATGCGGGGACGGGGCTGAGGGCGCATAGTGCCGCGAAGGACCGTTCCGATTTCATGCGTTGGGGGTTGTCGCCGGCGGCGACGAGGAGTGCTGCAGCGCTGTGGGGGCCCACTCCGGATGCGGCTAGGAGCGCCGGGTTGGCCTTGGCGCAGAGACTGCGGATCTCGGTATCGAGTTCGGCTATTTCTGTGTCGAGGGTCCGGTATCGGCGGGCCAGGTGCCGCAGCGCCTTTGTTGGCATACGCGGTGGTGGTCTGCGCTTCGCCGGGACGCCAGCGGACACAGATTCTGACCATCGCTTGGATACTGGAGCCCTGGAGCCGATGTTTGACCTGCTCAGGAGCGGTAACTACCAAAGCATGGATCTGGTTGGCGGCCTGGGTGCGTGCTTTGACCGCTGAGCGGCGAGCCATCCGAAGCATTCTTATCCCTTCTACGGGTCCGTCCCCGGCTTTAGGTTGGGCGGTGGCTTCTCCGTTGAGGGCAGCTCTGGCTGCGGCCTCGGCGTCGACGGTGTCACACTTGGCTCTTAGGCGGCGCATCTGGCGGTTGGGACGCATGACCTCCACTACCTCGATGTCGGCTCGTGCCAGATAACGGGCCAGGCCGGCGCCGTAACTGCCGCATCCTTCCACCCCGACCTGGACCGGCCGTCCCCAGGCGCGGAGCCATCTCTCCAACTGCGCGTATCCCGCCGCATCAGCCCTGAACTCCTCTGATCCCAATAGGCGACCCGTGTGGTCCAGCACCGCTGCAACGTGGGTATCGGAATGGGTATCAACCCCTCCATACACATCGACTTGGTCTCGTTCCGCCACGCTATCTGCCTCCCCTTCTCCTGTGCTGCATAGGCTTGTTCGGCAGCGCCGGCCCGTAGCGGGTGGACAAAACACTCAAGGCGGTGGGGAAGAAACGACCAAAGCTCCTATGAGGTCACATCCGCTCCGGGCTGGCTGCCCGTACCCCTCGACCGGTGCCCGGCCGACAGATCCGGGGTAAGGCACCACAGCCAGTTTCCCCCTGCGTCAGACCGGGCCCCGGTCGAGGTCCCTTAAGTATGAGTGTTTCCCCGGAGACTCGAATTGGTTGGGAGATAATGGAGTCATGGGAAGACCGATCATGTATTCACCGGAGGTTCGGGAGCGGGCTGTCCGGATGGTGTTGGAGCACCGGGGGGAGCACCGCTCTGACAGGGACGGATGTTCTGTTCGATAGCTGAGAAGTTCGGCTGCGCGTC
>JAPOQZ010000168.1 GCA_026710435.1 bacterium
GACTCCAACGATGTCAGGGGCACGGCGGATTCGAACAGCACGTTGCCGGACTGGATGTATGTTCCGACCGCCGCGTACCCGGCGTCTTCGAAGGCGACGCGCAAATCAGCCATGCGGACGATATTCCTGCCGCCGACATTGATCCCCCGCAGCAACGCCACATAGCCTGCCCCCGCCATGGCCGGAACCCTAGCCCTGATTCTGGCTTCGCGTCCCACGAGTTCGAGGAACTGATCGCCTCCACCTGTGATGGGAGATTCGCTCTCCGGGAGGGCGGAAGCGCAGGTAGCGACGAGACGTCGCCAACCCGGTGATCCTGAGTGGGTACACCGGTGTTGGCCGCGAGGATGTCCTCAATGCCCCGCAGCCGGTAGGATGGTGTTCAAGCCACACATAACTCTGGTCGCTGCACTTTGGGGATGAGCGATGAGCCGAGCCGAGGTGCTTGATCTGCTCCGGGTCCACAAACCGGTCTTGGTCGAGCGTTTCGATGTGACCGAGCTTGCCCTCTTCGGTTCATTCGCTCGCGATGCTGTCGACGAAGACAGTGACATCGATGTGCTGGTCGGGTTCGCAGGTCCGGCCACAGCAAGGTCTTACTTCGGGGTGCAGTTCTACATCGAAGATCTGTCGGGTCGTGCCGTGGACGTGGTGACCACGAAGGGTCTACGTCCGGAGATGCGGCCTCATATCGACCGAGAGAAGGTAGTTGTCTGATTTGGCGGTGGTCAGCCCCGGATGGCGACTCACGTTCTGGACATGATCTCCTTCTGCGAAAGAGTTCTCTTGTACACCAACCAATTGGATTAAGCCGCGTTCACATCCGACATCCGGACCTTCGAAGCCACCCTCCGCAACCTGGAGATCATCGGGGAGGCGGCTACCCGGATCCCGTCGAGGTCCGTGAGTCACATCCCCCACATTCCTTGGCGCCGGATCATCGGAACCAGGAACCGCCTTGCTCACGACTATCTTGGCGTAGACGAAGACGTGATCTGGGACATCGTCCAGACCGAAGTCCCCAGCCTGTTGGCGGCGTTGCGGGAGTTCTAGGCATGCTTATACCTTCAGGTACATTTCACTTCACAAGCCGATGGAATTGGTCCGGTCGCGCCGGGCTCAAGCCGGGGGGCTTGCTACGGCACGTCTTCCATGGTGAGTCCCATCTCACGGATGAAGCGGGATTCAGGACGCCGCCATGGGCCATAGCGTGATTGCCGCTCACGGGGTCGGGTGAACAGCAATGCCCGGGCTGCGCGGCTGGCCGCGACGTAGACCACCCTGCGCTCTTCGTCCAATTCGTCCGTGGATGTGGCACGGTAGTAGGGGAAGGTACCTTCGTTCATCCCCAAAACGACCACAACCTTGAACCCGAGTCCACGGGCCCGGTGCGGCGTGACCATCCGGATGCCGGGTTCGGACGCTGCTCCTCCCTCGAGCCGGGACAGCATGCGTAGGAAACCGGAGAGCGATCGGTTAGGCCCTGACGTACCCGCTTCGTACCTGTCTAGCAACTCCTCGAGGAATAGCTGGTCACGATGCCAAGCCGCAGCTTCTTCAGGATCCGACTCGATGCCGGTGTCATCGATTCTGATCAAGGCCGAGACGGTCTGCAGTCCGTTGGCAGGTCCAGCATGCGCGGAGACGAAAGCCTCGACGAAGGCCCGTGAGAGCCTTCCTCGTCGTTCGCAGTCTTGGAGGATGGACCAAGGTGTCGCTGACTCATTCCACATCCGGTCTGTTGACCTTCTTCCGCCCAACTCGTCCACGAGGCGACGTTTCGACGGTAGGTCTCCCGGGTTTTCCGTCAGCTTCAGGGCGTAGAGGCCCGAGCGCCCTAGATGCGACTCGAAGAGGGCCTTCTCCTCCGTTCGGAGGGAGAAGGGAACACCGTGGTCCTCCATGTCGGCGACGACGGCCCCAAACGAATAGCGGGTTCGACCAAGGACGCAGCAGTCCTCGGCTGCCACCTCAATCGCCTCTCCTCGGTAGACCCACTCCGGATCGAGGCCTTCCTTAAGGGCGGAGCGAATCCATTCGCCAACGGCCTGAGCCTCGGACTCTTCGTCGGCGTAGGAACGTGCCCCAACCCATCCTCTAGCAAGCCCTCCGGCTCTCGTCGGTGCCGGCTCGTGCCGTCCCCCGATGTGACGTCGCAAAGAACCGAGGATGCCAACTATGGTCTCCGCGCTTCGGAAGTTCGTGGTGAGGGTTCGCTCACTGGCATTGAAGTCCGAGGCGAACTCTCGTAGGAACTTCGGTCCACCCCCCGCAAAGGAGTTGATCGACTGGTCAACGTCGGCGACCACGAACACGTTCGGCTTGGTGTCGCCCCGTATTGTCTTCAGGAGTTCGTACTGGCCGCGGGTTAGTTCCTGTCCCTCGTCGACGAGTATGTGCCGGTATTGTCGGCGGATGTGTGAGCCGACCCACGGATCGATCCTGATCAGCTTCTCCGTCTGGTAGATCATACCCTCGTAATCAACGCTTCCTGCGTTGGCCAAGGCTGTCTCGTAGGCTTCGTAGGCCTCTTGGAGGGATACCTGACCGTCGAGCATCCAAGTGTTATCGACCTTGTCCGGTGACTCCAGGTTGGTTTTCCTGCGAGCGATCTCGTCGAACAGGGATCTCCATTGCTTGTGATCGACGCCAGCTATTGGGCCGAAGCGGTCTACAGGATCGTCGAGTACGCGCAGGAGGAGAAGCCGTTTGTCCTCTACATCGGAGATCACAGTGATAGGGTGCTTCAGCCCTACGGGCTCCCCGTAGTTCTGGAGTATGCCCAACCCGAAGGAGTGGAAGGTGGTCGCATTGACCCGCCACCGGTCCCGATCCGGCACGATCTTGCGAACGCGGTCCTCCAGTTCCCGGGCTGCCTTGACCGTGTACGTGAGGGCCAGGATCCGGAATAGGTCACCGGGTGATCCGTCCAAGAGGTGTATGACCCGCTGCACCAGCACCTCGGTCTTGCCTGAGCCGGGAGGAGCGGTGACCAGATGGGCGCCATCCCCCAACTCCACTGCCTCGGTCTGCTGGGGGGTCAGGGCAGATCTCATGGTGGATTCATCCCGAGTATACGGTCGGCTCGACTCAGTAACTCCTCAATCCGCTCCGGAATCGTCGGTGCGCCGTTCTCGTTCGGAGCCGTCACGATCGCTTCGGCTACCGCAGCACCGTAGGTGCCTTTGTTCTTATCGAGGAACTCCTCCAGGATTTCATCTTCGCTTAGGGACAGGTGCTTACGCCGTCTCGAGAACTTTGCCAACGCATCAGAGCCATAGAGGTCGGCGATACCTTGCTTGATACCTACATGAAGTCGTTCATCGACCAAGTACCTCTCAAGATCAGCGCCGGCGGGGAGCATTACGACCTCCTGCGAATGCTGGTCAACAGTTCTGCCTACTTGATTGCTGATGGCTCTGAGTGCCCCGGAGCCGCCTTTGTCCCCGTCAACGAGGGCCAGCCACGGTATTCCAAGACCTTCAAGCGCCTTGATGAGAAAGTTCGCTGCTGCTAACCCGCCGGGATCAACGAAGGTCACCCCTAAACTCTCTGGTTCCACGCCCCAGCGGGCCCGTGCGAACACTGGTAGGGCGGCGTGCTCGGTGGTGCCGTCACCGATGATTATCAGTCGTGCGAAGAAGACTTGGCCATAGGACCGATCGAGGAGTCGTCGGGTCTTGATTTGTTCCTCTTCACCTAGATCGCCAGATCGTCCGACTTCGATACCGGACTCCGAGTGTCGAAATAGACGGATCTGTCCGAGGTTGGCAGTCCCTGCAATCTGTGGTGAGTGGGTAGTGACGATCCGCTGACCGGGTACCTGATCGATGATTCCCATGACCGCGAACTGAGCGTGCGGATGTAGATGGGCCTCAGGCTCCTCGAAACAGGCCACAAGGTGTGGAGAGAATCGTTCCTCCGTGCCCGGCAGTTCAGCGGCAAATGCCCGGTAGACCATCAACTCCGCGAGGCTCCGGCTCCCGAGACCCTGCAACCGGAGCGGCAGACGAGGACCCTTGGGTGCTTTGACAACGACGTCGGTCGCCCGATGCAGGTCGGAGATTCTGGTGGGAAGAGGTTCGAGTTCTACCTGCTCCACCGTCGGCATCGCCTGTTGAACCTCGTCGAGACGGTGACGCAGGCGACCCAACACCGGACTCTTGCCGAGAACGAGTTCGCCCAGGTCCCGTAGTTGATCCTCTACCTGTTTCTCTATGTCCTGTGCGAGGTCGCGCTGGGCGAGAAGACGACCCCATCTGCTCGTCCGTCGCCGCATCTCGGCCACGAGGTCACGACTCGCATGCAGGAGAGTGAGCGAGATCAGAGCCAGGTGGCGCTCCGTTACCCGCTGTCCCGGGATTTCAGCAACTGCGCTACTACTAGGGCCATCACAGTCCGACCATCCGTCGATGAAACAGCGGCGACGATCAACGATGCTGCGGTCCGCGCCGATCGTACCGATGGTTCGAATCGCTACGAACTGACGGCGCTCCTCGCCGAGATCATCCTCGCTACGTTCACGACGCACCGCGTCTCCGAATAGTGCCTCTAGCCGGGGTTCGAAAGCATCGCCTACCGTTGGCACCAGTAGAAAGTCTATGAGAAAAGCCTCAGGTCGGCGATCATCCGCATCCACATGAAGGTCCTCCGGAACCGCCGACCGTGTACCGAAGGCAGTTGCCAGCGCATCCAGAAAGGCGGACTTCCCGGCGTTGTTCTCTCCGACCAGAACCGTTGTCCCAGGATCGAGAACGACGCACACGTCCCGCAGCGCGCGGAAGCCGTTGACGCGTACCGCTTCTATACGCACTCCTGCGCTCGGGCGGGATGTTGCTGGCACTGAATAGTCCTCTTTGCGTATCTCGCAGGGAGTGGGAGTGGGTTCCGAATCTCAACCCCTGCTGACTCACGAGATTGATCAAGTCTCCATGTGTAATCCGGTCCCAGACTACCGTCCTCTCGATACATCTACGCAGATCGTCCGGATGGCCTACCGACTGGCGCTCCGCCGGTCTGTGGGTGATCGCCTATGACTTTGGGCAGTCGAGTCCACCCGCAAGCTGACCGGGTTAGATGGCAAGGTCCGGGCTCACATTGAGGAAGCCAGGATGGCTTGGTGACCGAACGGGCTGCCCCGGGCAGCCCGCGGTCGAGGTCCACTCTCCTGACCGTTTCTACGGCCCGGATCGTGTTGGATCCGGGCCGTGCCATAGAGCACTTGGGCGACGCAAATCGACAATGTCGCCAAGACACCTGGGCGGAACGGGCAACGAGGTCACTCTTACCGTGGAGACCAACGCCCGCTCCGGCGGCCACGGCACGTACCCTGAGCGCCGCACACTGAGAACCCGCCTTGGAGGTCGACGCATGCGTTTCGGATTGCACACGGGACAGCAGGAATGCTCGCTGGAGGATCTGGTCGCGGTGTGGCGGTTGGCCGAAGAAGTCGGGTTCGACTCGATCTTCACTTCGGATCACTTCTACCCGATCCCCCGTGAAGACGGGTCGGCGACGTGTTACGAACCGGTGGCCACGCTCACGGCCCTGGCCCTCGAAACAACGCGGGTCCGGATCGGCTGCCTGGTGTGGGCGGTCGGGTTTCGCTCGCCGGGCGTGGTTGCCAAAGCGGTGGCCACGATCGATGTCTTTAACCAGGGCCGGGTGGAGTTGGGCCTCGGAACCTGTGCCATGGAGGCCGAGTACACAGCCTTCGGGTACGGCTTCCCATCCGCGAGGACTCGCCTGGACCAACTCGAGGAGGCCTGCGTCGTCGTTCCGGGCCGCCTCCTGCTGGCGGGATCGGCGAACGTTCTGACCGTGCCCACCATCAGCGAGTCGCCGGCCTCCTGCCGGGGTGTTCGGACTGGTGCTTCGACCAGCCGGCCCGGTTCGGCCCGGGCGAACCCACGGAACGCCGTCGATACCTGGAGATGTCGTGCGGGGGTGGCTCCGTCTTTCCCGGCTTCGAGGGCATGGATCGCCAGCGGTCGGCTAGCCGGACCGGCCCGATGATTGCCAGGTCATAGTCCTGGCGGCTACGTTGCGCCGGACCCGTGTCACCGAGGAATCTGTGTGGAACTGGGCAAGAGGCTATTGAGAAACTGGCGATTGGACGCGTGAGGGTCTGTGGGGTAAGAATCCCGCGAACTGTTGATCGACCCCTGCCCGGTGTCTATCAGAATATTTCAGCGAGGGCTTCGTCGGGGCTCAAAGCTCGGATCGGCGAGTGCTTGTAGTCCCTCGTATTCCTGGTGATTATGCGTGTTGCACCGCAAGCGCGGGCGCAAGCTACCTGCATCGCATCCTCGAAGTCTGCCATCGGAAGCCCCGCGGCGTAGCGGATAGCCTCGGCACCGCCCGACGCGACCCCCACAACACGGGTCAGATCGACGATGAAGTCGCGAGTCCTGAGCTTTCCCTGCGCAGGCGCCACGATGTAGTAGAGGTTCGAGACCGAGTGCCAGGCGATGAAAGCTCGCCTACGACTCTGCTCGATCCTGTCGAGCAGAGTCGAGGCCGGACCCGAGAACGGACGACGGTCGAGAGCGACATCGATGAGTACGTCCGTGTCCAGCAGCATCAGTCAAGATACCTGCGGGCCAAGGCTCGGTAGCGCGGATCGTCACGCTCGGCCGGACGGAACTTACCCCGCCACCTCGACGAGAAGGAGGGCTTCTCTTGGCGCGTGACCTCCCGGAGCGACTGTTCGATCACTGAAGAAAGGGACAGCCCGCGGGAGCGCGCGTACCGTTTGGCCAACGGGATCAACTCCTCGTCCACCGTGACCGTCAGTTTCTTCTTCATGCCCGGTCCCGTCTCGTTGATGTACGTATACGCTACCATAGTACACGTATACCATCGCCGATCAGCTCGATCCCGTGTGGTCGTGTCGGTCTTGTGGGCACTGCGCACTCGGCAACAGGCTGCACCAAAGCATCGATCCCGGCGGCCGTACGGAGACCACTTTTCCGGGTCCCGTTTCCAATCGAGTTCGAGTTCGATCAAGGACAGACCTGAGACCGCGACCACGATCACCGCAGTGATGCCGTCCATGCCGGTACCGTACCCTGAGCGCCCCACAGCGAGAACCCGCCTTGGAGGTCGACGCATGCGTTTCGGATTGCACACGGGACAGCAGGAATGCTCGCTGGAGGATCTGGTCGCGGTGTGGAGGTTGGCTGAAGAAGTCGGGTTCGACTCGATCTTCACTTCGGATCACTTCTACCCGATCCCCCGTGGAGACGGGTCGGCGGTGTGTTACGAACCGGTGGCCACGCTCACGGCCCTGGCCCTCGAAACGACTCGGGTCCGGATCGGGTGCCTGGTGTGGGCGGTCGGGTTTCGCTCGCCGGGCGTGGTTGCCAAGGCGGTGGCGACGATCGATGCCTGGAGCAACGGCCGGGTGGAATTGGGCCTCGGAACCGGTGCCATGGAGGCCGAGTACACAGCCTTCGGGTACGACTTCCCATCCGCGAGGACTCGCCTGGACCAACTCGAGGAGGCCTGCGTCGTCGTTCCGGGCCTGCTCCGCAACGAGCGGTTCACCTACCGGGGGCGCCACTTCCGGGTCGATAACGCGTCCCTGACGCCCCGGCCCGTCCAGGAGCGTGTCCCGCTGTGGATCGGCGGCAAGGGTATGCAGCGGCTGGTCCCGATCGCGGCCCGGTACGCCGACGTCTACAACGGCAACAACATGACCCCGGAAGAGTACGGGACCCGGATCCGGCGGCTCGACGAATGCCTGACGACAGAAGGCCGCCAGCCCGGTGACGTGGGGAGGGCCATCAACGTGGGCTTCTACATGGGAGCCACAGCACGTGACGCCGACGCGTACCGAAGGCAGGTCGACGCGTCCTACCTACGGCCCGACGAGGTGCTCTTGGGAACCGTGGATGAGGTCGTCGAGCAAGTAGCCGCCTACCGCGCCGCCGGTGCCCAGCAGGTCAACCTGAACGTGTTCGGGAACCGGCCGCCCTTCGACTCGGACGCTATCGCCCGGTTCGCTGCGGACGTGATCCCGCAGTTCAGAATCAGATCCAGCCCGACCCCGTGATCTCGAGAAGCTCGCCATCGGTACCGCGCACGATGAGACCACCGGGGTCCTCGCCTACCACCGTGCTTCCGGCATCGGCCACCGCGGTCCGGGCAGCGGGCAGATCGGGAGCGTGGAATGTGGCGGCGGAGATCCCCGGTGGGACCGGCTCGGTGACGTACCTACCCAGGTAGCCGCGGGGCCAGGCCTGGACCTCCACCGCCCCGAGTCCCAGACCCTCGGTCGCCCCTTGGAGCACGTCCATCCGTACCCGGTAGCGGCGGTCCACCCCCCAGAACTGGTGGATGAGGTTGTCACTGTCATCCACCACCATCAGGGAACGCATCCCGAGCACTTCGGTGAACAGGTGGCGGGCCGGATCCGCCTCTGTCGAGCGGATATGGGCCGCGAAGACGTGGCCGACCCGTGAAGGCGACTCGGGGAAGTCACGGTTGGCCGGTTGCGTCACCGCCATCGTCAGGATGAAGAGGCACTCCTCCACCCGCACCAGGGCTGCTCGGTGGATGTTGCTCTCGTAGTCACGCATATCGACTTCTGTGATCGGTACCTGTATCTCGAAGTCGGGATGGCGGTCCAGTTTCTCCACCAGCCCGCCCAAGTCCTTGACTATCGGCTCGATGGACGACCAGGCTCTGGGTACCGCGCCACGCGGCCCGGTGGTGGTTGCGCGGATCAGCCTCACAAAGCCCCTGGTAGCCTCCGGAGGACCCATGATGGTGGATGCCGGGTCCGTAAGACCCAGCGAGGACCACCGCTCCTCCAGCACGCCGGCATCATGCACGACCCACTCGAAAACGTCGGCAAAGGCCTCGGCGGTACGCGCGGGTTCGGGCACCGCCAGGGTGGCACCCACGAGTTCGGTGATGAGGATGCCGTCGGATGTCATCGTGGCTGTCAACTCTAGGCGTAAAGGGATCGCCCCCTATGTGGATCCCTGTTCGGAGCCCCTCCCCCGAAGGTGACCTCGACCGTCCTACGGAGAACTGTTGGAGTTCGCCAGGATGCCCTCGATGCGGGCCACACGCTGTTCGAGTTGCCCCAAGCGCTCAGCGATCCTGTCCCTCCGGGAGGTAACGAACATGATGATGTTCAGAGCAACGATGCTGGCCCACCCTACCGCCGTGACGATCGCGCTGACCTCCATCGGTCCTCTCCGATCCCATATACGTTCTATTAGGTTTGTACAGCATAGGCACCGTCTCGTAGAGAGGCGGAGTCCGCGGGAGACAGGACAGGTCGGCTACAGGCGATTGCCAGGTCGCCCCGTGGGGGTGTTCAGACCCACTCGTCCGAGATGACCTCTAGGAGTTCCCCTTCAGCGCCTCGCACGATGAACCCGCCGGGGTCCTCGCCTACCACCGTGATCCCGGCTGCAGCGACCGCCGTCCGGGCGGCGGGCAGGTCGGGAGCCTGGTAGGTGACGGCGGCAATCCCTGGTGGAACCGGTTCGGTGACGTAGCGGCCCAGATAGCCACGGGGCCAGGACTGGACCTCCACCGCACCGAGCCCGAGGCCCGTCTCGGTTCCTTGTAGAACATCGACCCGCACCGGGTAGCGGCTGTCCACTCCCCAGAACTGGTGGATGAAGGTGTCGTGGCCCTCGACCACCATCAGGGGACTCATCCCGAACACTTCGGAGTACAAACGCCGGACTTCGTCTGCTTCGGTCGAGCGGAGGTGGGCCGCGAAGATATGGCCCACCCGGGAAGGCGACTCGGGAAAGTCCCGTTCGGCCGGTTTCGTGACGGCCATCGTGAGCACGAAGAGGCACCCGTGGACCCGTGCCACGGCTGCTTCGTGGATGTTGCTTCCATGGTCCCGCATGTCGAGTTCGATGCCCTGACTCGACAGCTCGAAGTCGGGGTGGCGGACCAGATCCGCAACCAGCCGGTCCAGGTCCTGCACCACCGGCTCCACCGACGACCAGGCGCGCGGAAGCATCCCCCGCGGATCCGTGATAGAGGAGTGAACCAGCCGCACCAGACCACGCGTCGCCTCGGGAGGACCCATGACGGTCGCGCCGGGGTCGGGGAGATCGAGCGGGGCCCACCGCTCCTCCAACGCTCCCGTCCGGTGAGCGACCCAGCCGAACACCTCGGCCAGGGCTCCCCCGGTGCGGGCGGGTTCGGGCACCGCCAAGGTAGCGCCCAGCAACTTGGTGATGAGCATGCCGCTCCTTTCAGATCAGCCGCCGACTCTAGGAGGGTGCCGAGCAATCCACCAGCGGCCTTCCAATCGCCGCAATGATTCCTGGGGTCGGCGGGCCGCAAGCCTGAGCAATCGTCATTGTTCGGCACACCCCTGGTGTCCTGATTTACACATTTGCCGATCAACTCCCGAGCCACCATCGGACCACCGGACCCAGGGTCACGAGAACGCGAAAAGCGCCGGACCTGTCGCCTCCGGCGGGAACCCACCCCCGGCCGCCGCCTCCTCGGCGCCGAAACGCGTCCCGCCATACCCCTACAGGGGTCGTACGGTCGGCTTGATCCCAGCCCGGCCCGGTCGGTACCGAAAGCGGACCGCTTGGTGCTTTGCGGTTACCCACCAGTATGCGACGGACCTGTGACAGAACCTCCCTCCTGTCACAACACCGCTACTCCATAGCTAACCGAAACAAGGATTCGGGACACCTGAGGACCCGGTCCGAGCGGGGTCGAAACCTCCGGCGGCTCAGTGCCTGGCCAGGAGGGATCCGAAACCGTCCATACGGTCGTCGAACCCGTTAACGCGCAGGGCGTGCCACAACGTGGCGGCGTTGATGGCGATGACCGGCTTCCCCAACCAGTCCTCCGCCTCGGCAGCCAGCCGCACCATCGAGAGATTGGTTCCCACCTGCACGATGGCGTCGACATCGTCCCCGTCGATACCCCTCAGCACCTCGATGAGCCGGGCCCGGGTGACGTCGGCGATGGACGTGGCGGTGGGGCACTTCAAGCCTTCGAACCTCCTTACGGCGAAACCGGCCTCCGTGAAGAAACGGGCGACCCGCTCGTCGGCCACCGGTTGGTAGGGCGTGAAGAACGCGATGCTGTTCACGCCCAGGACCTCGAGAGCGGCCCGGCAACTGGTGGCGCCGGTGCTCACGTCCAGTCCGGTCATGTCCTTGATCCGCTCCTCGAAGCGCCGGTTCCCCTCGACGCCGTCCCAGAACGTCTCGGACGACATACCCATCACCAGGTAGTCGGGCTCGCAGGTCATCACATCGCGCACCGCTACCGCCATGGAGGTGCGGACCTTCTCGATGAGGGACAGGAACGAAGCGTCGGATCCGATGGCCGGTGACTCGATGTACATGCGTCCGGCATGGAAGGTGACCCCTCTGGGTCCGATCATGTTGAGGTCGTGCTCGACCACGGTGTTGGTCGAAGGAACGATCACGCCGAACTTGGCGCGGTATCCGGCTGCATCAGGCATGGTTCCTCCGATCGTCCTGTCTTGCCTTCTCGATCCGGGACAGTAAACGCTCCGGGGTCATCGGGACCCGGTCGACCTCCACCCCGAGCGGGGCGAGGGCGTCCTCGATGGCCGAGGCGATGGCGGCGGGGGCTCCGATCCGGCCCCCCTCCCCTGTTCCCTTCATCCCCCGGTAGGTGAACGGCGACGGGGTCACCATGTGCTCGATCCTCACCTGGGGCATCTCCACGAAGGTCGGCATGAGGTAAGAGGCGAAGCTGCCGTTGAGCGGGGTTCCGTCCTCGTCGTAGATGAACTCCTCGTACAGGGCGCTGCCGATGCCCTGGCATATCCCGCCGATTACCTGGCCCCGGACGGCCGGCGGGTTGAGAACGGTCCCGCAATCATGCACGACCGCGTAGTCGAGGAAGCTGACGAGGCCGGTCTCGATGTCCACCTCGACGACCGGGACATGTACCGAGTGTCCCATGATCGGGTTGAAACTCCCCCAGTCGCCGTCGGGACCGGGCATGGTAGCCATGGGATGGTCGTAGGTGTGGGTCGACTCCAGGCCGCTCGACTCGCCGGGCGGGAGCAGGAGGCTGGCCGTGTTGGCGACCAGAGCCAGTTGCGCCAAAGGCACGACCGACCCGGGAGCGCCCCGTACCCGGCAACCGGGCATCGCCTGGTCGTAGACAACATCCTCGGGCGCCGCTTCGAGGAGGTGGGCGGCGATGCGGACCAGCTTCTGCTTGATCTCGAGGAGGGCGCCGTCCAGAGCGCCGGCGGTCATCACCGTCATCCGGCTCCCGGCGGGACCCATCGCAGGGCCGGCCGTCCGGGTCGTGAGGCGGTCGACGACGATGTGATCGGGATCCATGCCCAACTCTTCGGCGGCGACCATCAGGGCGACCGTCTCGGGTGACGTGCCCAGGGACGGGGAATGCAGCAGGATCGACAGGTGACCGTGGGAGTCGATCCGGCAGGTGACCGTCTCGGCTGACGTGGTCGGTCTCCGCCCCGGGGTCTCGAACAGGACCCACAATTCGGTCATGCTGGGAACGCTGCGCTCCTGGACGGTGGCGAGGCCGATCCCGATGTACCTCCCCTCGGTGCGGGCGGCCTTCTGACGGCGCCGCCAGCCTCCCACGTCGGCGAACTCGAGGGCCCGTCCGAGCGCCTCGGGGTAGCTGCCGGAGTCGTAGAGGTTGCCGACCGGGGTCTTGAACGGGAACTCCTCCGGTTGGATGAAGTTCCTCCGCCTTATCTCGGCGCGGGTCAGCCCCAGCTGCTTAGCGGCTGTGTCGACCAGCCGTTCCAGCACCATCGTCATCGGGGATGCGCCCAGTCCCCGGTAGGCGCCCTGGTTGGTCTTGTTGGTGAGCACCGCGGTGAAGTCGAAGCTGATCGACGGGATGCGGTAGGGCCCGGTCGCCTGGGCGAGCGGGCTCGAGTTGGCGGCGGGCCCGAGGAGGAAATAGGCGCCGTAGTCCTCGGTCACTTCCAGCCTGAGCCCGAGCATCCGGCCCTCGCCGTCGAGCGCCAACTCCGCCCGGTAGGAGCGGTCCTCGCCGTGGTTGTCGCCGACGATGAGGTTCTCCCAACGGTCCTCGACGTACTTGACGTGGCGGCCCGTATCCATGGCGAACATCCCGGCGAGCACCATGTTGCGGGGTACCCAGAACTTCCCGCCGAACGCCCCTCCCACGTCTCTCGGTATCCCGTGGATCTTGTGGGTGGGAAGGCCGAGCGTGTCGCCGAGCGTCCACAGCAGGGCGTTGCTCTGCGAGTTGCTCCAGAAGGTGAGTTCACCCCGGCCCGGATTGAACGAGGCCACCACCCCGAACGTGTCCAGGGCCGCGCCGCTGTGCCGGCCCCACCGCAGCGTGCGCCGCACGACGCGGGCGGCGCCTGCGAAGGCCGCACGCGGATCACCCCATTCGAGCTTGCGGCGCATGATCACGTTGGATCCGAGACCGTCATGGATGAGTGGGGCGTCCCCGGCGGTAGCGGTCTCGATCGTCGTGATCGGCGCGAGGGGTTCGTAGTCGACTACGACCTGCCGGCAGGCGTCCTCGGCGACCTCGCGGCTGGTCGCCGCCACCGCCGCCACCGCCTCGCCGGCATGGCGGACCTTCCCGGCGGCCAAGGCGTGCATCGGGATCGGAAGGGGAGGGTCACTCACGTCGGCGAGGGTGAAGATCGGCCGGGTCCGTCCCAGGACTTCCCGGCCGGTGATGATCCCGTGGACCCCCGGGACCCGGCCAGCCCGGCTGGTGTCCACCGCAGCGATTCGGGCGTGGGCGTAGGGGCTCCGCACCAGAGCCATGTGCAGCATGCCGCGAGCGTCGAAGTCGTCGATGAAGGCGCCGTGGCCGCGCACCATGCGGGCCGACTCGACCGTGGGGAAGGCGTCGCCGATCCGGGGCTCACTCGGACTAGCCGTCATCAGCCCCTCCAGGCAGGGTGGCCGGATCGCGGAGGAGGACCGCGGCTAGGCGGATTGCTTCGACTATCTGCTGGTATCCGGTGCATCGGCAGAGGTTTCCCGACATGGCCTCCCGTATCAACTCCTCGTCCGGGTCCGGATGATCCTCGAGGAGTGCCGCAGCGCTTATCAGCATCCCGGGGGTGCAGAAGCCGCACTGCAGGCCGTGGGCGGTACGGAAAGCCTCCTGGATCGGATGGAGAGGGGAGGTGCCGGGCGCCAGATCCTCGACGGTGGTAACCCGGTGACCGTCGGCCTGCACCGCCAGCACGAGGCAGGAACGGACGGGCTCGCCATCGAGAAGCACGGTGCAGGCGCCGCACACTCCCTCGTCGCATCCCACATGCGTGCCGGTGAGTCCCAGATCGTGGCGGAGATGGTCGACCAGGGTGCTCCTCGAACTGACAACCCCGGCGGTCCGGACACCGTTGACCGTCACCGAGATATCGTGAAGCCTGCTCATCCGATCCCCGCCTCCCGGGAACGTGCATCGGCCACAGCTTCCAGCATGGCCCGCCTGACCACGACCGGCGCCAGGGAACGGCGGTATTTCGCCGATGCCAGGACATCGTCCACCGGTTCCACGATCGTCGCCGCAGCCCGGG
The DNA here is from genome assembly GCA_026710435.1 of bacterium. Taxonomy (GTDB): domain Bacteria; phylum Actinomycetota; class Acidimicrobiia; order Spongiisociales; family Spongiisociaceae; genus JAPPFW01. The sequence goes on from JAPOQZ010000168.1 coordinate 14,546, forward strand.
CAACCCGTTCCACGACATCGGAGGATGGGGGGCAACCCTCTGCCAGGGTCTCGGCCTCGCGGGCGCGGAGCGGCGTCGGGCCGAGGGCGCACAGTGCGATTCGAACGTCTTGCAGGCAACCGGATTGGAACGTCACACGTACTGCAGCCCCCGCAAGCGCGAAGTTGTGGTTCGGGATGGCCACCTCGTAGAAGGATGCGCCGCTGGCTTGACCGTTCGTGGGGAGGGGAACGTGGATGCCGGTGAGGATCTCGTCCGGGGCGAGGTCGGTCTCGTACGCGTACCGGTAGAAGCGCCGGGCCGGAATCTCTCTGGTGCCGGCGGGCCCGGTCGCCAGGAGGACAGCGTCGAGGGCGACCAGGGCGGCGGGGATCTCGGCGGCCGGGTCGGCATGAGCGGCACTGCCACCCACCGTTCCCCGGTTGCGGATGGCCGGGCTACCGATCTTGCGGACCGCCCGGGCGAGCAGCGGGGCGTGGGTAGCCACCAGTTCCGATTCGAGCACCCGTGACTGGCGGACCATCGCTCCGAGCCTGAGCGAGCCGTTCATCAACCCGATCCGGTCGAGACCTGGAATGCGGCCGAGGTCCACCACCGCCGATGGGCTGGACAGCCGCGCTTTCAATAGCGGGAGAAGGCTTTGGCCTCCGGCCATCACCCGTGTCTCTCCCGACCGCGAAACAAGTATGCGCAGTGCTTCCTGGAGGTCGGGAGGCGCGAAGTAGTCGAAGTCGGCGGCCTTCATCGGTTTACCGGAAACTCGCCGCGCTCATCGGCAATCGAGCCATCCGGCGTGCGTTCAACTCCACCTCCGCCTGCGCGTCCGTCGCTAGGGAAACACTCTCGTCCTGTAACCCGTAACGCGGCCCCACGCCAACCATTTCGTATTCGGTTGCGATCACGCTCGCTCCAGGATCCTGTCGCGACACCATACCCGGCGCATCCGGCTCGTTCACTCCGCTGGTCGACGGGCATAGTCGCCGATGGGCTCCTTGCCGTTCCCCGCCTGCGGCCCTCGGATTCCTCGCCCGGGGTCTTGCCCGCCGGATGACCTGGACCGTGAACCGGGTCAACACCTACCTCCGGTGATACGGTGTCACGGTTCACTGATATCGTCCGAGACGAGAGCAGCAAGGACCGCGACCTATGGCACAACCGGAGCATGCAACGACGTTGACCTTGGGACTCGATGACGGCTCCGGGCTCCGGGTCGTCAGGGCGAGCTTCCTGGACGAGTCCAAGTTCGACTGGTCCCTGTTCGAGGGGTTCGAGAGCCTCAGGGTCCTGACCTACTCGGCCAGCGCGGCGGCGATCGTCAAGATGCTGGACGACTTCTCGTTCGAGAGTTTCGAGTGCGTCTTCGGGTGCGAGGCGACCCTCGGGAACATCGTCGACGTGCTGGCCTTCCAGAAGGTCGCGGTGGAGGGGACACGGTCCGCCATCATGGGTCTGAGGGACGAGCGGCACGTCCGCATCCTGCAGAAGATCGCCACCGGTCAAGCCGCATTCCGGGTGCTTCGCACGTATGTGGCCCATGCCAAGCTGTACCTGCTGGCCGGCGGTAAGCGGACACGCGTGATCGTGGGTTCCGCCAACCTGTCCGAGCGCGCCTTCTCGGGACAGCAGCCCGAGACGCTGGTCGTGTTCGACAACGACGAGACGGCATGGAATCACTACAGCCGCATGTTCGAAGCGATACGCGACTCGGGATCCGATGAAGTACCTCTTCCGGAGGAACGTATTACCCGCTCCGAGATCGAAGTGCCCGACACACCGGTGCTGTCCGACACATCCACCACGGTGATCGTCACGCCCGCGGAGCCGGCCGAGACAGAGGTGTCGGCCCCCGCGCAGGTGGAGCGGATCGAGAAGGTAGCCGCGGTACTGAAGCCGCGACTGTCCGCGGCGAACCCACCGATGCGGGGCGGGAAGCAGAGGATCACGCCCACCGTCAAACGGGAACTGAGCCGTATCCGCCTGGTGAAGTCGGCGGACGAGGTCACCAACCGTCACCTATCCATCGACCGGGTGAACCGGACGGCGGTCCTGTCCGGCGAAAGGTTCCCGCTGGAATGGGACCAGGCGTCAGTCGAGAAGGACGCCAGGCTGATGCTGGGCTATTTCGGCAACTACGAGGGCGCCTTCGAAGGGGACGTTCCCATGCTGCAGCGGGACTACTTCACGTTCATGGCGTGGCTGTACTTCTCCCCGTTCATCTGCGACCTGCGTTCCCTGGCCCATCTGCAGGACAGCGACGTGGTCCGGTACCCGTCGTTCGCGATCATCTTCGGTAAGTCCAACTGCGGCAAGACCAGCCTGGTGGACACGCTCATAACCTCGATGTTCGGTCGTGCCCACACGGTCGAGAAGAGAAGCTTCACCACCGCCCGGCTGCGCGGCCTGCAGCACGCCTACAAGCGCCATCCCGTGGTGTTCGACGACATCGGGCGCAGGGCCTTCAACACCCACGGCAAGGAGTTGATCAAGGACGAGTACCCACCGCAGGTCAGCGAGTATCCGGGGTTCGTGCTGTCCATGAACGCGGAACCCCATTCCTTCCCGGACGAGATCGTCAAGCGCAGCCTGACCGTCTACACGACGACCGCCCTGCCCGCCCACGACGAGAAACTCCGGCAACGCCTCCAGACGAGGATCCAGCAGATCCGCGGGGAGCTGACCGGTCACCTCTACCGGCGCTACCTGGTCGACGTCATGGACCGACTCGAACGCGAACGCCTACCGGAGGACTGGCTGGCCACGTCGTCGAGCGTTCTCAGCGGCCTCCTGGCCGAGGCATCGGACGGCTCCCCGCCGGCCTGGTGTCGCGAGGTCCACTGGCTCGGTTACGCGGACAAGCGATACGACCGGGTGAGAGCGCGAGTCCTTGCCCTTCTCCGGCGCCCGGCCTACGCGAAGCGGGAGGGCGACACAGCGAACGGCTGGACCATCGAAGGCAACGATGTCGTCGTGTGGGAACAGCGCGACGCGTTCGGCAGGACGGGATTCGGCTGGGACGACCTACCGTCGACCCTCATCGACGAGGCCTCAAGCGGGGGCGATCGTACCGTGCTCCACCGCGACAGCCTGGAGAGGTTCCTCGGCCAGCGGCTCCGCGCGAGGAGACGCTGGTGGATCGGGGGTTGAAGGCGACCTACCGGAACCGTGCGGGGTGGACCGTCTGTGGTCCGATCCGGAGCAGGCAACTGATTCCCTAGTGTGCTCAAGTCGGGGACTCGTTGAAGATTGCCGTACCACCCGACCGCGTCTCGGGCGTGCCGAGACCGCGAAAACCGCCCGGCTAGTCGCATCCGGTGGGACCCACCCCCGGCCGCCGCCTCCTCGGCGCCTGAGCGCGTCCCGCCGTCCCCTTCAGCGAGGGGTCGTAGGACAACATGATCCCCAGCCCCGGTCCGGTCGGTACCCAAACACGGACCGTCGGTGCTTGCAGCTACCTCCCAGTATGCGACGGCTCTGTGACAGATCCAACCCCCTTGAGGCGAAGCGGTCCCCTGGATAGCCCAAACACAGCTGACATTGGTTGTTCGAGATGCGACCACCTATTCGTGCACCTTCTCATGCCGACGACCCAGGTCGGGCGGGTACGGACGGGCGCGTGCCCTGCCGGACTCGAGCTGCGGGAAGGCGGTGGGGAGGGATCCCACGACCAGTCCACCGACTCGATGAGACGGGTAACCAGCGCCATCCCGCCTCGGCCGGCGGAAGGTCAGGAACCGATCAGCTCCACCAGTTCTCGTCCTGGGGCCTGGACCAGGATGGTTGCCCGACCCTCGTAGGGTGGGTGGCTTACCGCAACCCTGTCGGCGACCACCGTGGCGCCTGATGCGACTGCCCGGTCGACAGCCGCTCGCAGATCCGTCGTGTTGAACGAGGCCATGCCGATCGCCGCGGGCAGTTCCCCGGGCGGATGCTGCCTCGGTCCGGCATGGTCTCCGTAACCGCCCAGTTCGACCAGCGTCACCCCTCTGGTCTTGAGGGCCGCAATGCGGATCTTGTCCCCTTCAGGCCAGTTCTGTTCCCTGGCCGCGGCAGGCCGGTACTCGAACTCGAGTTTCAGTTCCATCCCCAGCCCGTCACGGTAGAAGCTCATGCTCTGCCCGTACGAGCGGGCGGCCAGCACCGATATGAAGATGCCCCCCACCTTCTCCCCCGGCGGGGGGGTGAGCAGTTCCAAACCCGGGATCTGGAAGAGGACCTGGGTCAGGAAAGTCTGCACACCGTGCGGTCCCACCGCCTGCATGGCCCGCTGGCCAGGCGGATCGTCGGAGATGGCCAGATCGACCGGCAGACCGTTCACCCTGAAATGGGGTGACGCGGACACCTCATCCAGCATCGCGTCCACATCTGTGACGCAAATCTCGACCGCGTTCCATCCCCAGGTCGACAGGGGCGGCGGAGAAGGAGTCGGACCCTCGACCAACCTCAACCATCCAATCGTCTCCGACTCGGGGGCCAGGTAAGTCATCATCCGGTCCGGCCCGATGCCCCACGCCTCGCCGAGAACGCCCGCTGCACCGGACCATTGCCTCACCCATCCGAACTCCGTCGTGTAAATGCCTGCCGTCTCGTCGAGCGAATCCATCGGAACCGTGGCGGTCACGATGGCAAGGTTTTCGAGCAGTGGGATGGATGCCACGAAGACCGAGGATAGCGATCAGCCGGACAGGGGGCGGAACGGATGGCCGGGGAACCTACCGTGGGAACCCCGATGCAGTGGCTACTGGGTACGCTCCTGGGACCGGCCTGGACGGCAGGTCAGGACAGGAGCAAGGGGTTGCGATGCTGGTTTCCGAAGTTCGGATAGTCAACGTATCGGTTGGTTCGATGAACGGCGCGCTGGCCCTCTATTCGGGGGTGCTCGGACTGGATGTCATAGCCCGCGGCGACCTGCCGCCCGAACTGGCCGGTCCCTGGCGTATCCCACCGGGCTTATCGGGGAAGGTAGCCCTGCTAGCCGCCGGATCGGAACGTACCGGGATGTTGCGGCTGGTGGAGTTCGATGCTCCCGGAGACCCGGTCTGGACCAAGACCCACCAGTTGTCGGGCAACGGGTTCTGGGCGCTCAACTACCGCGTGCACGACATCCGGGCACTGCTGCCGAGACTGCTGGAAGCCGGCGTCACCGGAAGCGGCGAGGCCAAGAACTGGGCTATAACCGACGAGGTGGAGGTCTGGGACTCGATCACCACCGATCCCGACGGGGTCCACCTAGACGTGTACAGCTACGAGCGCGGAACGGAAATCCGCGGCGGCAAACTCCATGGGAGAATCAGCCCCCTCCAGACCATCGCCATGTGCGTTCACGACCTCGCGAACACCAGGCGCTTCTACGAGGGTCTCGGTTTCGAGGTCCTGTGGGAGAGGACGATCGCCGGTCTCGAGGACATGCTGCAGATTCCCGAAGGGATCACCCTCCACGACGCCAACCTGGTCCGCGATCCCGACATCCTGCCGGGCCGGGTGGAGCTGTTCCAGTTCCTCGACACCGGCGTGGTGAGCCTGCCAGAGCCGGTTCCTCTCACGAACCGTGCAGTCCCCCCCGCCCGTGGAATTCTTTCGGTGTCGATGGCGACTCCCGACCTGGACGAGGCGTCCCGGCTGGTCACCAACCTCGGTGCAGCCGCCGTAGCGCCGCCGGTGGAAGTCGAACTCCCGGGTATCGGCCCGGCCACCGTGGCGACCTTCCTCGGTCCGGAGGGAGAGTGCGTCGAGCTCTACCAGCAGGACTGAGCAGCTAGGCGCAATCCGTTCCCGCCGGAGCGCGGCCACCAAGCCACTCCCGGCGCCCTCCAAGTCGGTTCAGGGACCCAGCGCGGTGAGCGGCGCGACCGCGACGCCGTCGGGACGCTCGTAACCGAAGCCGGTGGCGGTGACGACGAGCATTTTGGCGGGTGGCTGGATCCGATCGGCAGCAGCCTTGGCACGGAGCCGCAGCAGCGAGCCGGCCGCTGAGTCGATGTGTTGGGCTCCCCCCAACTTCACTTCGACCGCGATCCATCGACCGTCTCCCCCCTCGACGATCGCGTCGACCTCCAGTCCGTCGCCGTCCCGGTAGTGCCACACCACCGAGTCCGAGAGTTGCCCGTAGATACGGAGATCGCGCACTACCAGGGACTCGAAGAGGAACCCGAAGGCGCGCAACTCGGTCGCTAAACGGTGCGGCGTGGCCCGTAACCGTGCCGCAGCCAGCGACGGGTCCACCAGATGGCGTTTCGGAGCGCCCCGGAGTGGTTTACGCGACCGGAGATGGGTGGGCCAGCGCGGGACATTCTCCACCACAAACAGCCTTTCCAGTGCCTTCAGGTAGGCCTTGGCAGTGGTGCGGTTGACGGGCCGCTCCCCGCCTGTGTCAGCGGCTAGCTTGGAGCATGAGGCCTCGGTTGCCACGTTGCGCGCCAGGGACGCCAGCAGCCGGCTCACACCCACCGGATCGCGCCGGGTCGAGTCGACGGCGGAGACGCCGGTGCGGCACAGTTCGTCAAAGTAGGCCCGGATCTCGGCTTGAGCCTGCACCGGGGTGAACCCGAGCAGGCGTGGCCAACCGCCCCTGCAGACCGCATCCACCACACCTGAGAAGTCAAGGTCCGGTCGCGTCGCGTCGCATGCGTCCCCGTCCATCAGCGCCCTGACCGACACTTGACCGGTCGACTCTCCGGACTCCAGTAGCGACATGGGCCGCATCCTGACCCGCCGGATCCGGCCCGCCCCCGAATGCCTGGTGGTGTCATCGGCGGGAACCGCCGAACCGGTGAGGATGTAGCGGCCTGGACCGGTCCCGTCGTCGCAGGCGCCCCGAACCGCGTTCCACAGATCCGGCGCCGTCTGCCACTCGTCCAGCAGTCGGGGGTATGGTCCCTCGAGCAACCGGTCCGGATTCACCGAAGCTGAAAGCCGGGCGTCAGGATCGCGATCTAGCATCACGGCGCTGCGGGAATGCCGCAGTCCCGTCCATGTCTTCCCACAGGTCTTCGGGCCGTCGATGAGCACGGCAGCCGAGGTTTCGAGCACGGCTCGTACCTCTTCGTCGACCAGCCGGGGAAGGTAGCCCTTCGGTGTGAGCCTCTCGACCATGCTCGGTTCCTCCAGCGATCTGCCCACCACTTCTGATCCATCCTAAATGTTGGACAGAATCTAACTTACAGAATAGGCCTATTCTGTCCTACAGAAAATACTCATCCCGTCCTACAACATGGACACCCCGTCCGGAGCGCCCGACCGCGGGCAGGAGATATCGAAGCTAGCGCTGAGCCGGTCGCGCCAGGCTCGCCGCCAAGTCTCGGGCTGCGATGCGATCGATCGACATCACCGCCTCGTGGATGGCGGAGGCAGCGTACTCACTCATGGAGAGCCGTGCGTTGAGGCTGAACTTGAGTCCCAGTTCCTCCGCCGACAGGGGGTTCTCCGGGCCGCCCCGGTTGTGGCGCACACGCTGCTCCACCACCGAACCGTCCTTCAAGCGCGCTCGCAGGACACCGGGAAACTGGTGCGGGAAGATCGCGGTGGATTCATCGTCGGCATGGCAGGTCACCGAGCCGGACAGACGGAGCCGTTCCGGGTCGGCGATCGTCTCCGCGGTGAAGTCATCCAGGTAGACGCCCAATCCGCCGCCCCCGACCAGGGCCGCCGCCACGCAGAAGGGGCCGCTGAAGCGGGCCGTGTACGGGCTGGTGGGACGGGCCTTGAGTTCGGGCGGTTGGGCGATCGTCCGCAGGACCGGCTGGGGAACCCCTAGTTCCATGGATTCGATATCGGCAGGGTCGACTCCAGCGGCCAGGATGGCAAGCGCCGCGTCGATCCCGGCGTGGGTGAAGTGGTTGGTCGGGTATGGCTTGTACCACACCCGCAGGACGTCCCACCTCTCTCCCAGTGCACCCACGACTGCCTCGGCGTCGAACCTTCCTTCCGAGTAGGCGCGGTAGAACCCGAAACGGCCTTCGAGAACGGTCGGGGGGCCGGTCAACCCATGCAATGCGAGCTGCGCGGCGGAAACGCCGGCATGCGCCGCCCACCCGCAGTGGATCCGCTTGACGCTTCCGCCGGTACGGTTCGCCTCGATGATCCCCGCGCCCATGCTCGCGGCGATCCCCATGGCGTGGGCGATCCCGTCGCCATCGAGGTCAAAGAGGAGGGCGGCAGCCGCGGCCGACGCCAGCGCACCGCAGACGGAAGTGGCGTGGAGACCGTTCTCGAAGAAGATCGAGTTGCGGATCGCCGGATCGTAGGACGCCATTCCGAGCCTGATGCAGATCTCGTTGCCGGCGGCCACCGCGGCCATCGTCTCGGCGCCTCCTGCACCGGCTGCTTCGGCTGCCGCCAGGGCTGCGGGCACCACCGAGGCGGAAGGATGCAACACCGACGGCAGGTGGGTGTCGTCGAAGTCGAGGGCGTGGCAATGGGTACCGTTGACGAGGGCCGCCGCGGCGGCGGGGAGCCGGTCCGCCTCTCCCCAGACAGTGGACTCCGCCACGCCGCCCTGGCTGCGCACCAGGCCGAGGGTGGCCCGCCCGGCATCCTCGCCCCGGGCCGCTAGGGCGACGCCGAGCACGTCGAGGATGCGGTCGCGCGCGTTGGCGGCCACGTCGTCGGCCAGCTCGGTCCCGCGCAGGGACGCCGCGAAGTGGCCCAGGCGGACTACGAGACCTTCAGGCATCTACCAGCGCGATGGGGCGGACCGGGGACCCGGTTCCCCCGACGATCTTCAACGGGGCGACGACCAGCACGAACTCGGCCGATCCGGCTTCGGCCAGGCCTGCCAGGTTCATCGTCTCGATAATGTTGATACCGGCCTCCACCAGCAGGATCCGGTGCACGGGAAGGGTCGCGTGGCCGGCGCCGGGCCGGATCACCTCGAAGGCGATCGTCTCGCCTCCGACCAGCCTCACCCTGCGCTCGGCGAGCCACATGCCCGCTGCGAGCCCCGGTCCGGGGGCACCACCGACCTGGCCCCGGAAGAACTCCGGGTCGGCCCAATGTCTCGCCCAACCAGTCCTGATCAGCACCGAGTCACCCCTCTGGACTTCCACGCACCCGGCCTGCTCGGCGGCCTCGAGATCCTCGACGGTTACCTCGTAGGCGGGGGGAAGGCATCCGACCCCGTGGAGCGCGGCAACATCGAGCAATACGCCCCGGCCCACGATGGGTTCCACGGTGTCGATTCCGAGCACGGAGAGCCCGCGGTTGGTCTGCACGCCCGAGGCCTCCACGCCACCGTGGAGCCGGCCGTCCTGCGACACGTGGCCCAGAGCGTCTATGTGCGTGCCGACGTGGCCTCCGAGGGTGATCATCTCGTTGGCTGCCGACCCGCCGTCGGGCCGGACCATGTCACCGTGCCGACGCATCATGGCAATCTCGAAGGCCGGATGGTTGGGCGACACCGGCATGCCCCGCTCCAGCGGATGGGCGAGGTCGATAACCCGGGCCTCAGCGAGCCGCTGGATATCCATGGTTCAGATCACTCCGGACTCGGCCAACTCGTCGATCTGATCGTTCGAAAGGCCGAGTTCCGTATATACGGCCCGGTTGTCCGCGCCCAGAGGCCTCCCTGCCCAGCGAATGTGGCCCGGTGTCTCGCTGAGCCGGAACATGACGTTCTGCATCTTGACAGGACCCAGTTCGGCATCGTCGACCGTCACGATCGACTCGAGGGCCTGGTACTGGGGATCGCCGAGGACGCCTTGCGCGTCGTAGATGGGGGCGACCGCGGCCTGGGCCTTCTCGAAGGCTGACACCACGTCCGCCAGGTCCCGGTCTCCGATCCATGACCCGACCATCCCGTCGAGGAGGTCGGCATGCTTGGCGCGGTCCCTGCCGGAGGCGAACCACGGCTCGGAGATCACCTCGGGGTGCCCGACCAGATGCATCACCCGCTCCGCCACGCTCTGCGCACTGGTGGAGATCGCCACCCATTGACCGTCTCGTGTCTCGTAGGTGTTGCGCGGAGCGTTGTTCACGGAACGGTTGCCGGACCGGCACTGGGCGATTCCCAGCTGGTCGAAGACCGTCGGCTGGGACCCCAGCACGCTGAGGATCGGTTCGATGATCGCCACGTCGATCAACTGGCCCGGACCACCGCGTGCGTCACGGTTGTAGAGGCACATGAGGATGGCGTTGGCCGTCGCCTGGGCGGCGATGCTGTCGGCCAGCCCGAAAGGCGGCAGGGTGGGTGGCCCATCGGGCTCCCCGGTCATGTGGGCAAACCCGCTCATGGACTCGGCCAGCGTGCCGAACCCGGGCCTGGACGAATAGGGCCCGAACTGACCGAATCCGGTGACCCGCGTGATGATGAGCGAGGGGTTGACCGAGCGGAGTCGCTCCGGGCTCAGGTTCCACCGCTCGAAGGTACCGGGCCGGAAGTTCTCGATCAGCACATCCGCCCGTTCGGCGAGCCGGAGAAGGATCTCCTGGCCGGCTTCCTTGGAGAGGTTGAGCGTGACGGCCCGTTTGTTGCGCCCGACGACCTTCCACCAAAGTGGAACATCGTCCTTGGCATGACCGTGATCGCGTAACGGGTCGCCGCGCGGGTGCTCGATCTTGATCACGTCGGCGCCGAAATCCGCCAGGATCATGGCCGCCATGGGCCCGGCGATCAGGGTGGACGCGTCAACGACCCCTATCCCCTCGAGCGGCAACGATCCCCCGATGACCGGAATCCTTCCTCAACCGAACCGCGGCGACTCTAACAGCGGACGCTCACAGTCCTCGTACGCGACTTACCCGAGGATCGTCGCTGCCGACATAGCAGGCAAGCGTTTCAGCCACCGCATCGACATCGAGAGCACGGTATATGACCATCTTCTCAAGGTCCACCCAGTCCTGCGACCGGTTGGAGAATGCTTTGAAGACCGCCAGATCACGACAGGCGAGGAACGGAATCTACGATCCGCCGAATAACTCCCGGCGAACTCGCTGCGCCACTTCGTCATGAAAGGACGTGGTGTTAAAGAACACGTCGATGGGGGTTTGATCCCACCTGAGCCTGGCCTGGCCGTCTCTGAGGATCGCCCGATGAGTTGCTGCGCTCACCGTTATCCCTTTGGGGAGTGATCCAAGCGCGACTGCCGCGTCCGCCTTTCTCACGAACAGATTCACATTTGTGTCGATGGTTGCGCGGGGACGAGGGACACACCATGCCAGCGCGAGGGCTCCCCCGAAGGCGTCGGGAACACCGCCGGAATCCAGGGCTCTATGGACGGCAACTATGCGCTCGGTGAGGTTCACCGACCGAACGCGGGATATTCGAGCGTGGGACTGTGTCTGGTGGGGAACTGCTCGGTCAACTCCAAGAGGGAGGCCAATTCCTCTCCCCGGTCAAAGCGCGCACAACTCATGATCCAGTCGAGGATCTCGTTGTTGGGAGTCGCCGTGCCGGCTTCGTAAGCCACTAGCTGCGACTCCGGAATGCCGACTCGCTCGGCGTGAGCCGGTAACGAGAGGCCCGCCCGTAGCCGGGCGGTGCGAATCATCTCAGCCGACGTCACGATCCGGATGGTACCCGCTCGCGCAACACCGGACAGCCGTTGTCTGGGTGGGTGGATGGAAACGGGTTCTTGATCGGCCAACCGTGCGCTGACCAGGTAGTTTACCATCGGACAACTGGCCGGCGTTATTCCTGGGCTGGCGGGCGGCAGGCCCGAGCAATCGTCATTGCTCAGCACCCTCCTCGGAAACTGATCGGCCCAGGTGTCAGAGTTTGAAAGCGCTGGATCCCAGTTCCCAGCCCATGTCCGCTCCCATGGCCGCCATGGCGAAGATGATCAGTCCGGCGCCCGCGATGGCGAGGTTCTTCATGAACATGGCCATCTCGATGGTTCTGGTGGGTTCCTCGTCGGTCCAGAAGTGGTGGATGAGGAAGGCGGCGATCAGCACGTAGACAGTGAGTCCGAGGGCGGCAAGATCCATCCAGACGCCCAGGATGACGCCGAGCCCGCCGGCGGCAATGAGCACGCCGGAAATGCGCACGCGCCACTCGGCGGCGGGCATGCCCCGCAACTCCGCGTAGGCCGCGGTCTCCTTGGGCTTCGCGAGATGCCCGATCCCGGCTCCTAGGAAAATGAGGGAGAAGAGGATTCTCCCGACGATCAGCAACGCTTCCACGTCTTACCTCCCGGTACTTGTCCTGTCCACTGTCAAGGGACACACCATGTTAGTGGGGGGCATCCCGGCAAACCACGGCCACCGGTGGGTACGGGCTACGGAAACCGAGGGCTAGTTGGGATTCCTGAGGAAGCGTTCTATGTCCTCGACGAGGCGGCGGCTGTCACCTCGGGCGATCACCCGGCTTTCTGACTCCTGCTCCAGCCGCTTGACGTACTCCACCAGTTCCTCGGAATCGGAGACCGCCTCCCCGACCTGCGCTTCGTAACCCTCCACCTCTTCGTCGAGGGGATCCACGTCGAAGTGCCATCCGATCACGTCGCCGAGGGCGTAGAGAAGCGCCCTCGTCCCGCTTGGACTGGGGTTTCCTGCCAGGTAGTGGGGCAGGCCCGCCCAGACACCGGCAGCTTCGATGCCTTCATCCGACAGGGCGGAGGTCAGGACTCCGGTTATCCCGGTAGGTCCTTCGTAGGTCGAAACGTTGATGCCCATCCGGAGGGCAAAGTCTGGATCGTCCGAGCTTCCGAATATGGGAACCGGGAGCGTATGGGGGATCTGCCCCACGAACGCGCCGAGCGAGACCGCCCGGTTGACCCCGAGACGGCGGAGCACCCCTATTACCTCCGAGCAGAACTGGCGCCAGCGGAGATGGGGTTCCTCACCGACGACCAGAACCAGGTCGTGGACATGTCCGGCAAGTCTGACACCGAAGAATCCCGTGGCCGGCCAGTGTATGTGTCGCACGGCCCGGTCGATCGAGACGAGCGGCCGGGTCACCTGGTAGTTGATGTACGGCTCAAGGTCCAGCTGCGCTATCGGTATCTCGTCGTGGTGCTCCATCAGGTAGTAGAGGACCCTCGAGGCCGCGTCGGCCGCATCGTTCCAGCCCTCGAAGGCCAGAACCGCCACCGGGTCCCGCAGGTCCGGATCCTCGACCCACTCGATTTCGGTCACCACGACCCTGAGGGTAGCCGGATCCCTACGTTCGAGGGCGGCCGGCAGGTCCTCAGGAAACCTGCTCGGGGTTCCACCGGCGGATACGCAGGCTGTTGGAGACCACCGACACACTCGACAGGGCCATGGCCACCGAAGCGATCATCGGGTCCAGGAGGCCGGCGACTGCCAGCGGGATAGCGGCCACGTTGTAGGCGAACGCCCACCACAGGTTCTGGCGGATTCCCCGCAAGGTCCGCCGCGCCAGGTCGATCGCCGTGACGGCCTGGGTCGGGTTGCCGGACATGAGCGTTACGTCGGCGGTCTCGATCGCCAGATCGCTACCGGTGCCCGTGCCCATCCCCACGGAGGCCGTGGCAAGTGCGGGAGCGTCGTTCACCCCGTCACCTACGAAAGCGGTGGGTTCTCCCTCCTCCTGCCACGAATCGATGAGGGCGGCCTTGTCCTGAGGTAGCAGCCGGGCATGTATGTCGGTGATGCCCAACTCCTCCCCCACCGCACCGGCGGGAGTCTCATGGTCACCGGTCAGCATCGCGGTCGCCAACTCCCGGCGGCGAAGCGAGGTCAAAGCTGCGGAAGCGGTAGGCCGGGTGGTGTCGGCAACGGACAGCACGCCGCGCACCTCGCCGTCCCAGGCCCCGGCGAACGCGGTCAGGCCGCTCCCCCGAGCTGCGGCGAGTTCCTGCTCCCAGCGCGGGTCGAGGCTGATCCCGCGCTGTTCCATCAGTTCGGGCGTGCCAACCGTAACCAGGGTGCCTTCGACGGTCCCCTCGGCGCCCATACCAGGGAACAGAACGACATCGGAACTTGGTGCCGGGGCCACGCCGAGGGCGCGGGCGCCACTTTCGACGGCCTCGCCGAGGGGATGGCCGGTTCCCCCCTCCACTCCTGCCACCCAGGCCAGGAAGCGGGGGTCCTCGGACTCAACCTGGGAGAGGCTCATCCGGCCGGTGGTCAGGGTCCCGGTCTTGTCGAACGCCACCCGTTGGAGCTTCTCGATCCGCTCGAATACCTCCGCCGAGCGGAACACCACTCCCAGCTCGGCGCCCCGCCCGGCCCCCACCGCGATGGCGGTCGGCGTGGCGAGACCTAGCGCGCAGGGACAGGCGATGATGAGCACCGCCACCGAGTTGCGGAGCGCGGTGGTCAGATCGCCGCTCGCCACCAGCCAGCCGACCAGGGTCCCGAGCGCCACCACGACCACTACGGGAACGAAGACCCCCGAGACCCGGTCGGCCAGACGCTGGATCGGGGCCTTGGAAGCCCGTGCCGCCTCGACGATACGGACCACCTCGGCCAGAAGGGTGTCGTCACCCACGTGGGTTACGTCGATCACCAAACGACCGGTCTGGTTCACCGTGCCCCCGACCACCCGGTCCCCGGTCTCTCGCATCACGGGTAGTGGCTCACCGGTGATCATCGACTCGTCGACAGCACCCACCCCTTCAATGACCACCCCGTCGACCGGAACCCGGCCACCGGGAACCACCTCCACATGGTCACCGACGCCTATCTCCTCGATGGGGACCGTCGTCCAGGCTCCGCTGCGGAGCACCCGCGCCTCGCGCCCGCTCAACTCCAACAGCCGGGATACCGCCCGGGAGGCCCTCCCCTTCGCCCTGGCCTCCAGGTAGCGGCCGAGCAGCACGAACATGATGATGGCGGCCGCGGTTTCGAAGAACAGGGGCTCGCCGGCTTGGAGAGCCCACAGCGAGTAGGCCCAGGAAGCCAGCGTGCCCAGGCTGATCAGGCTGTCCATGCTGGCTCCGCCATGGCGGAGCCGTTTCCACGCCACCTGGTGGAAGCTGCGGCCGGCCCACACCACCACCACCGTCGACAGGACCGCCTGAGTTACCGCACTCCACTCCGCGGCCGGCCCGGCCATACCGAGAACGATGGTCGGCACCGCCAGCACCGCTGCCAGCAGGAAGCGCCGCCATCCGGCTTTGCGCTCCTCCGCATCGTCCGCTTCTACATCGCGCTGCGTGTCCGCCTCCAGTGCGGTCATCCTATAACCGATGTCGCCCACCGCCCGGGCAACCCGCTCCTCGGAACCGGTACCGGTCAGGGTGACGCGGGCCTGGTTGGAAGCGAGATCGACCACCGCCTCGCTGACCCCGTCCTGGCCGGCGAGTACCTGTTCGATCCGGGCCACGCATGAACCGCAGGTCATCCCGGTGACCTTGAAGACCACATCTCGTGAGCCGGTATCTTCAAGCGTCTGGGAAGTCATCGTTTCCATCAGGATCTCCGGTGTACGGGGGACGAGTGGCCGACAGCCACTGTGGGGCCAAGTCTATCGCCTGCAGGGAGATTCCCGATCCGGTGGGCGTCGGCGTCCCGTGGCGGATTCCCGGCTCAACAAGGGTCCTGCAGTTCCTGTCTCGAGGGCTTGGAAGGGTTCCGGGAAGTGGCACGCCACCGGATGCCTGCCGTCGCGCTCGATGAGTTCAGGTGGCTCGACGGCACAGATGGGCTGCGACTTCCAGCAGGCGGGTACGGAACCCACAACCGGACGACGCCCGTTCGGGGCTGGGTACGTCGCCCGTGAGGACGATGCGCCGCCGTACGCGCTCGACCACCGGATCCGGCTCGGGTACGGCCGACAGGAGCGCCTGGGTGTAGGGATGCCGGGGACTCCGGTACATCTGGTCACGCGTTCCGGACTCGACGATCCTCCCCAGGTACATGACCGAGACGACGTGAGCGATCTGCCTCACCACGGCCAGGTCGTGGCAGATGAACAGGTAGGCGACTCCCAGCCGGGTCTGGATGTCCTCGAGCAGGTTGATGATCTGTGCCTGGATCGAGACGTCGAGCGCCGAGACAGGCTCATCGGCAACCAGCAGATCCGGTTCCAGCGCCAGAGCCCGGGCGATCCCGATGCGCTGCCGCTGCCCGCCGGAAAACTCGTGCGGGTAGAGATCGAGGTGGTCGGGTTGCAGGCCTACAGTCTCGAGCATCTCCTCCGCTCGGAGCCACCGCTCGGACCGGTCGTACATACCGTGCACACGCCAGGGTTCCGTGAGAATCGACCGCACCTTCTTGCGGGGATTCAGGGCCGCGTAAGGATCCTGGAACACGATCTGCATGTCCTGCCGCAACTTGCGGAGCACCTTGCGCCCGGACCGATGGACGTCGACTCCCCGGAAGAGCACCCGGGTTGCGCTCCGCGAGGTCGGTGGCCTTGCAGCGGAGCAAGGGCAGTCCGTCCCTAGTGTCCTGTGTTGGGAATACACTGTAGATAGTGGGTGAGGCTGTCGAAGATTTCGTCGGCGGTCTTGTGCCAGACAAAGGGTTTGGGGTCGTGGTTCCAGTGTTCGGTCCATTGGTCGATGGAGTCGGTGAGTTCGC
>JAPOQZ010000066.1 GCA_026710435.1 bacterium
CAGATCGTCCACATGGCCCCTCGGACAGGCGCGCACGAAACGGGTAGGAACCACCGGCCGACCCTCGTAGCGCATCCGATCATCGAGCGTCCTGCGATGCACGAGCCGTCGGGAGCGGGTCTGCCGCTTCTCTGACGGGGATCCGGTGCCGGCATCGCCGGACGGGTTGGTTTCCTGCACGACGAACCACTCGGGGAACCGCCACGCGCCGATGCCCTGTCCCGATGCCCAGGGTTCGGACGGCTCGGGCGGGGGAGCGTACATCTTCGGCGCCTGGACACCGGTGATGATCCGCAGAAAGCCGGTGAGCCGCTTGTCCACTACCTCGGTGAGGTTGGCCGTGCTCGGCCAGGTCTCGAGCCCGCCGACGATGGCGGCATGGTCGGGCAGGTCGATAAGCGCGCCCGGCCCGTAGGTGGTGATCACTTGGCTCTGGCGGATCTGCCCGTGGGCTCTGGGGCTCATGGTTCGGCGTCGGGAAGCGAAGCGGTGAGCGGCCTGATGTAGAGGTTCACGTCCGGCTCTACGTCCCGCAGCGAGCGGTTGGCGCGGAATTTGCGCTGGTGGGGCGAATCGAACTCCTCCTCGAGCATCTCCCGGAGCAGGCGTCCGGGGCCCTTCCCCGACTCGTACTTCTGGTACTTCACAGCGCTGTTCACACTCTGGTAGTGGTCCACGACCGCCAGCCACGAGTCGAGCAGATCGACCACCCGGGCAGCCACGCTCTGGCGGCGCTCCTCTCGCTCCGCCTCGTCATCCAACGGTTGGCTGTCCACGCGCTCCTGGAACAGTTCCCGCAGCCGACGCTCGACCGCGGCTCGCACGGTTCCGAGCGATTTGACACCGCTAGGCGGGGTCAGGACCGGTTGGGCGTGGCGGGCGTATCCGACCAGCGCGCCGGCCATGCCCCGGTCGAGGGCGCGCGCGGAGAATGGAGTGACGCTCGACGCCTCGACGGAGCGGTAGAAGGTCGCGTGGTAGTGGCGGAACCGTTCGTAGTGGGACCGGTCGCGGGGCTTGTGGATGTTGAGCAGCGCGACTACCAGTCCGGGCTTGCGATCGTCGCGGCCCACGCGGCTGGTGGCCTGGATGTACTCGGCGTGGGTCTTGGGCTGGCCGAGCACCACCATCAGTCCCAGCCGGGGAATGTCGAGACCCACCGAGATCATGTTGGTGGCTATGGCGCTGTCAACCCGATCGGGCTCGTGCGCCCCGCATCCCAGTCGGCGCCGCGCCTCGGCCACCTTGCCGGTCGGGACCCGCGACGTCAGTTCCACTACCTCCGAGAAGGTCTTGCGATTCCGGAACAGGACGTCGGCGTACGGCTGGCCGATGCGCCTTCTCCGTCCGTAGCCCTTGATGGTGTTACGGACCTCCTCTTCGAGGATGCGTCTCGCACCGCCCAGCTCGCGCAGGCTGTTGAAGTAGCCCAGCACGGTCATGTATGGGTCGGCCGGATTGTTGACGTTCTTGTGCCCGCCGGAGTCCCGGTAGGCGCGCTCGGCTGCCCCCATCAAAGCCAGCCAGACGCGGCGCATCAAGGTCTTCGGGTTCCGGCCCGGTGACGCGATGCCGAGATAGAGCCGGCCGGGTGCCTGATCGTTCGGCACGATCTCGGCGAAGAACGAGTCGCGCCGGTCAGGCCCCGGGGGTGGGAAGATCCGGGTGTTGGATCGTGCGAACAGGGCTTGGATCTGGTCCTGAGCCTGGCGCACCGTGGCGGTGGAAGCCACGATCTTGGGCAGAACACCCGGGGTGAAGGTATCTCCCCCGTAATCGGTACCGCCTGCGGCGCGAACACACAGAGCTTCGATGACAGTCTCGTACAACCCGGCCATGGTGCCGAGCGGTCCGGATATCAGGTGCAGCTCGTCCTGGATGACCAGATCGGGCCCGGGGAGCGGCCGCCCGAGGGGGCGACCCCGCCTCCGATCCGCAGCGCCGTAGAACCCGGCTTCGTCATAGCGATCCGCCCCGCCGAGCAGTGCCCCGGTCTGGGCCGTCCACGGCAGCGAAGCGAACTTGTCCACGGTGGCGATCAGAAAGGCCGGCAGGCGCCGGTAGATAGGCTCGTCCACGCCCAGGATCGGCAGAAAACGATCACCGCTGAAATCACACTCGAAGTCAGTGCAGACGATACGGAGCTCGGACGGGGCGTCATCGTCGGGCCGTAGGTCGAACGACGCCGGCTGGAAACGTGTGCCACACCACGGGCAACTCTCCAGCGGGATGGGCAATGGCTTCCCTGTCGGGTCGGCCTTGAACCGGATCGTCTTTGACCGGGCCGAGTCCGATCTCCCATCTCCCTTGCGGCCCATGATGTTCGGGGTAGCCGCCTTGCCGACCCACAGCCCGATCTCGAACGGCCAGACTCCGTAACGTTCGGGCTCGGCCTCGCGTTCAAGTTCGAGCGCGCAGACGAGGCCGGCTGCGCGGGCGAGCTGGTCCAGCGTGAGCAGGCGCAGGGTGTAGCGCATGATCACAGCGACCCCGGCGCCGTGCCTGCCATCCTGGCCCGGGTTGCGTAAGCGCCTCCACACGATGGCGAAGGCGGCAAGACCCAGGTATGCCTCGGTCTTACCACCGCCGGTCGGGAAGAAGAGCAGGTCGACGATCTTGCGATGGGGATGGTGCGGATCGCCAAGGCCGGGGAGGTTCAAGAGGATGAACGCAAGCTGGAACGCCCGCCATCGAGGGGACGGTTCGTCGGTACCGAGCCGCTGGCGCAGAGCTCGGGCCACGGCTCGGTTGGCCATCCTGAAGGCGTCGAGGGCATCAGGATCGTTAGCGAGAAACGCGATGCCGCTCTCGATACGAGTGGCAGCGATGCCGGCGAGACGCAGCAGTTCCTCTGCGGTCGCCCGACGGTCGGTATCGCGCCCTCCTAGCCCGTCGCGCTGCGCCTCGATCCAGGACCGGTAGTGGCCCACGAGTGGATTCAGCGCTGCGAAGGCTGCCTCGCCGTCGGCCAGATTGCCGAGGGCCTCCATCGACAGTTCAACATCGGGAATCTTCACAGGCTCGGTCTTAGCAACGGTGGCGCTCGGGATCCATGCCGTACGCAGCACGCGGCAGTCACCATCGACTACCTCCCATTCGGCGGACACGCCGTGACCGACGGCATACTCGGGTGTGTCGGCGTAGTGGAGGTCAGCAACCCGGTCGTCCCACTCCGCAGCCACCGTCCCGCGGGGATCGGGCCGGGGAACGAAGGACTCTCTGCACGTGACTTCGAGTTCCGCCTGGAAGGCGTATGCCCGGTCGGCGACTCCGACACCACCCGCATTGCCGGGGACTGGCGGCCGATTGTTCACGAGGAACACCGAGACCGACCTTGTGCCACGGGGAAGACCTGCGACACGCCGGCCATCGATCTGCCTGGAGACCACATGCAGCCTGAGACCACCTGACTGCGGGACCTTCCAGTCAGGAGGCTCCGAGAGGTTAACGCTTAAGGTCCGCTCCTCGGCCCTTCTCTGCCAGACAGCTACCGGGTTGCCGTCGGCGCCCGCCACCTCACCCGCCCCGTAGTCACCCCAACGAACCGTCACGTAGAGGCCCTCGGTCTGCTCGGACACGAGGAAGCTCAAACCTATCGAAGACGGGAAGAAGCCCTTCTTCGCTGCCCGGCGTTCCTCGGCGGACTCCTCGGCCAACCCGGCTATGTGCGGTACCTCGTCGAGCGATTCGTCCTCGTCCAAGTCGCTACGGTCCTCGAACGGCGTGTCCGACGGGATCAGGAACCCGGTCAGGTACCAATTAGACGGCTTCACCCACCCGGGCAACCGTTCATCAGTGAGATCGTGCTCCGCGCCGGGTCCGACGAGATCGAGCTTAAGCGCCTCGACCAGGTACTCACGGACCTCCGACGAATGGGCGAACGCGAGCGACGATGGCAGGGAGTCAGCGTTCATGCGGACGTACTGTAGGCATTACGGCGCTTGTTGCCAGTCGAACGGCGAACCGACACACGCGGCCGAGCCTCGGTTGTAATAGCCCGGGCGTAGACTTACGATCGACGTGAGTAGCAAGGCTACCGCTTCGATGTCTGATCAGAGGGGCTCGCCCCAGGAGGTGAGAAATGACCACCATCAGGGTGGTGACTCGTGAAGAGTTCCTGCGGCGACTTGAGAAAGAACTGCAGGAGGAGCGGATGACTGTGGATGAGTTTCGCGCCGAGGGCGAAGCGGATACGCTCACCGACGCCCACCTCCGCGATCTCTGGCTGCACTACCGACCTCTTCTCTTCGACGAGTGACGGAAGGAACGCTCGAGGCCGCCACAGCGAACTTCGTAGCGGTCCTGAACCGCGTGGTAGCGGCAGCCATTGACACTGATGTCACGTTCGTACCGGAACGGATAGCCGACGGTCAGCGAGCCTCAATCGAATCCTTGAGGATGGGGGAACGGTCGGAGGGGTTTCCACTCGTTCGTGCGAATGATGATCCTGCCAGACCGGCACTACTGCTGAGGGCCAAGTACCTGGTCGAACTCGCGCGAGGAGGGGAGTACCTCCGGGTGATCACATCCACCGTGGGGTTGTGGGTGGACGTCACGGGCGGGCGCAAGAAACATCGGCCTTTGGTGGCTCTTCGGAAATGAGTGGGGAGTGAGGGATCTTCCGGGGGGTGGTTGGTAATCCCGAGGATGTGGGGAGGGGTCCTCCATAATCGGATGGTTCAAGCCAATTCCGAGATGGGAGGACCCCTGTGGAGACTGATCCTACGCGCATGTGCGAGTTGTTGGTAGGCCTGGGCGACGTTGATCTGGTTGGGATCAACGAGTCGGGTGAGGGCACACCGTTGGAGGTGGTGATCCGTTCCCGCCGACCGCGTCCGACCTGTGACGCATGTGGGGGGTGGGTGTGGTCCAAGGGCTATCGGACGGTGGCGTTGGTGGACTTGGCGGCGTTCGGGCGGCCGGTTCGGTTGCGGTGGCGGAAACGGCGCTGGAGGTGCCCGAGCCCCGATTGTGAGGTCCGCTCGTTCATCGAGCAAGAC
>JAPOQZ010000064.1 GCA_026710435.1 bacterium
GGCCGCGGCGAGATGGGCCCGGAAGTTGACGTCAGCCTTGTCGCCCTCCCAAAGCACTGCCGACCTTTGGGCGAGTAGCCGCTCGACAGTTGAAGAGTGACGCTCGTGATCGAGCAACAGCGGGGCGGCCCAGTACCAACGTTGATCGACCGCTCCCTCGGTTGGGGCCGTGCGAACCAATGGCTCGAGAGCCGCTTCCATTCGCTCTGAGATTGCTGCGATCACGGCGGCGCGACCGGGCAGTGCGGATTCCATGCGAAGCGGGTCTCCCAGCTCAGCGAGACTGAGGCTCGGCCACACGAGCAGGAAGGTCGTCATCGAGGCAGCGCGGCGAGCACCTAGAGCTTCTCCGGGACGGGCCTCGGCTGCGGTGCGCTCGCTCGTGCGCAACGTGAGCCGCTGGCCACCACGCCGTCCGTACTCGACCGAGTAGCCGTGTTCCCGGCTGGCGTAGGCGTGGCGCTCGGCTTCGAAGCTGATCAGCGACGACACGACCTTCGGCACGACCCGCCAGCCTGAGAAGATCAGTCGCTTGGTGAACCGGCGGGCCTCGGAAGACTCGTAGACCGAGCCGGTGTCGTAGTAGCGGATCGACGGCGGCACCCATAGAAGCTCGAACGCCCGGCAGCCTTCGAGGTCGTCGATCATCCATCGCAGCCTCCCGTTCTGCGGGTCTACGCGCTGGTAGCTCTCCACATCCTCCCAGCTCAACAGCCCGGGACCCGGGTCGAGGAGTTCGCCCTCGACGAATTCACCCCGAGCAACGGCTTCTACTATGAGTTTCTTGAGCTTGTAGTTCTCCATGAAGTTGACTAGGTACGGTGCGGACTTCCAGTACTCGATGGGGTCGTGGTGCTTGACGACCCGCGCAAGGTCACCGAGGCGTAGGTATGCGCGGAGGTCTTCGGGCGCCACCGTCACCGGGACGTCCGGTTCTTCGAGCATCCCGTCCCGGTCCGGCGTAGCGGCCAGCCGTTCGGTACGAGCCATGACCCGTCGCAGCTCCGATCCGATCTCGCCGCAGATCTTCGCAGCCTCGGCCAGCGGCGCCTCGGGGTCGTCGAGGACAGCCGACGCGGTCAGCGCCTTACGCAGGTCGGAGAAACGACCCTGGAGCCCCTTGACACGCCCGGCATCCTGGAAGAGGAACCGGCACGTGTCCAGAAAGTCCCGGTAGTGGTCGCTGTCGGTGTCGTCGGCCGTCGTGTACATACGGTAGGGAGTGGCCGAGAGCAACAGGGTTCGGGTAGGCCGCCCGGTCCCGGGATCGCGGTAATCGAAGAGCGCTTGGGCAAGTTCCGCGGCGAGGTTCCCGGGTTTGGGTCTCAGGAGGTCCTTGAAGCGCTGGAACTCATCGAGCACCACGAGGTCGGGGCGGAGCGCATCGATACCGACGATTGCCATGACGCGGCGCACCTCCGCTATCAACTGCCGGCGCAATGTCCACAGGTGACCGTGGAATCTGCCCCGGCTCGCCAGGCCATCGACGATCTCGTCAAAAAGCTCGCGAACGGACTGCTCGTCGCGTAGCCGCCTTTCGGCGTCGACCCGTTCAAGCCGGGTGGCGAACTCTTTGGGCGACACCCGGACGCGTGGGCGGTACCACCGCTCGTACCAGCGAAGCCGTCCGTCCCGCTGAGCCCGACTTCCTTTCCTGAGGCCGAACCAGAAGATCGAACGGGCCCGCTCGTCCATGACATCGGCGCCCCAGCATGAGCGAAGCAACGTGTAGGCGAGTGCGCGTTCGTAGAACGTGCCGGTGCTTCGGCCGAACTTCAAGGACGTGCCCGGGGTGATCGCCAGCAGGTTGATCCCCGGCCTACCGTCGTGTTCGTCCTTGAGGTCGACGAGAGGGAGCATCGTGAGCCGATCAACGGGTACGAGGGTTGGATCGATGCCCTTGGGAGCGAGCTTCCGGAGATTCTGGCGAGCGATGGCCGCGTTCGAGCACACGTAGACGATGTCATGGCGCTCGTCGCCGGTCCGTCCCAGGTAGTCGATCACCTGAGCTATGACGCCCTTTGCGACATGCGTCTTGCCGAGACCCACTTCGTCCGCCACCAGGAACCGGAGTGCGGGATCGTGATCCGCGAACATCCGCTCGAAGGCCCACACAGCCGTGCGTCGCTGGAAGTCCTTCAGATCCGCCAGCGTTGCGTTCACATCGATGCGAGGCTCGGTCACTGCCGTCCGGCCTCCTGAACTGCCATCTCGTAGATCGCTTCCCAGAGTGCGGCGAAACCCTCGGGAAGGGCCTTGTCGGTCTTGAGGTCGGCGACGAGCGGGTGCAGTGCCAGAAGCTTCGACGGATCGCGTCGCATGGTTCGCATCAACCGCTCGAGAACGGCGACGCCGCCCGCACTGCTAGCGCCGGACGCTCCGCTGTCGATGGTCTGTATCAGAGTGCCGGTGTCGATCTGGGTGGAGCCCTCGTAGAGGATCGCCAGGAGATACCGCATGAAGCGCTCAGCGTTGCCCAATAGTGCTATCAGCACGCGCTTGTCTCGATTCTCGGGCAATCCCTCAAGCGGAACCGGAACCACGAAGCCGGTTTGCGCACCGCATTCGTGGCTCAACTCGACGGCGAGGAGTCCGCTGATGTGCTCAATGCTGGTCTCGAAGCGCACATCCAGCCGCTTTGCAGGTTTGACCTGGCGCCGGTTCCCAGG
Source organism: bacterium (assembly GCA_026710435.1). Taxonomy (GTDB): domain Bacteria; phylum Actinomycetota; class Acidimicrobiia; order Spongiisociales; family Spongiisociaceae; genus JAPPFW01. Next base: position 2,670 of record JAPOQZ010000064.1, read on the forward strand.
TGTGGTGAGTGGCCAGCAGTGGATCTCAGTGTCCGTATCGGGCAAAGGCTTGGCTGATCGGTATGTCACGGCCCACTCTTCACACTCTTCGTCGGTTCGCTCCACCGATCCCTTGATCGGAAGACGTGCGATGGCACGGCGAGCACGGTCGAGTTCGAGACAGCCATTGCCGTTCGGACCGTTCGGACCGTTCCCGTGCTTGTAACAACGGAATAGGTCGCTCAGGCCGGGCTCGTCCCCGTTTCCCTCGCATAGTCTTTCAATCCCCAGTTGGGAAACCGGGCCGTGCAGCTCGGCCAAGACCTCGACGTTGTTATTGAAGGCAACGCCTGTGGCGTTGGCCGATCCGACGAACAGGCGGGCACGGCCATCCTGCTCGAAGGCGAAGACCTTGGCGTGAAGTCCTACCAGGTGCTGGCCGGGGTCATCCGGCGAGAGTCCCGGTCGACCAGGTTCGTCAGGCGTGTCACCGGTGTCGGAGATGCTGGCGTCGTCGAGCATGCTGTCCAGCACCCAGACTCTTCGAATGGGCTCGAGAGTGCTTTCACTCAGCCCGTCGAGCGAACTCTGGCGGCTGACCAGTTCAGCTAACGGTCGTGGACCCAGCCTGGAGAAAAAGTCGTCGGTCAGGAAGGGGGAGATGATCAGTGACCGGTCCGCGGTGGTCGGCAGCGGATAAGCCCTGCCCTTGAGGCCCAGCACATGGACATCTAGACAGTCGATTCCGTCCGGGAGCGCGAACTGCGCCGTCCTCAGGGCTTCTGCCAACGACCGTACCCGCTCGGAATGATCCGTGGCCACGGCTCCGACTGCGTTTTCAATCAGTCCCTCGAACAGATCGCCAATGGCACCGAGATTCGCTCCCGGCGGGCCTGCCGACTCGTCGAGTCTCAGTACGGTGTCCCAGCTCGGGTCGAAGGTTAGGTTGCGGCTGGTGATGAGCACGCGAAGCCGCCTGTCGCCTTTTGCGATCTCGTCCAGATCGGTAGACGCCTCGTAACGCAGGACCCACACCTTGGGATGGACGATTCCACCACGCGGGGCCGTTACCGGCACCACTGCTTGGTCAAGAAAGGCGAAGGCTCTGCTGGGGGGCGGAAGGCTGATCGCGCCGGCCTCGCTGAAGACGGTGAGCTTGTGTGCGTTGGTACGGAGTGCGTGGATCAGTTCCACGGGCCTCTGGCCACCTGTTTCGTCCGTTCTATCGCCGAAGCCGGCAATGGCGAATGCAGCCGGCGCCGCGAGGAGTGCCTGGAGGTTGAGCGTGAATGTGACCGCCATGGCTGATTCCAGCCGGAATGCGGCCGGTGGGCGCATTCCGTTGATGAGCGTCAGCCGGTTGGTCGGTTGCAGCACTATGTGTCGGCTCCCAATGCCGTAGCGATCTCCCCGAGGTAGCGCTTGGCGACGGACCACCGGTACGAATGTCGGCCTCCGACCGGCGAGCCGTGCCAGTTCTCCAACGCGGCCCGATTGCCCAGGCGTGCCCGGTTCGATTTCAAGCGGATCTCGCGGAGTTGGATCACTTTGTGGATCTCCTCGTCGTTGTCGAACCCCTCAGGATTGTCGACCGCCATGTTGACGATGGTGTCGATGAAGGCTCGCGTACCGCGGTTTACGCGTTTGCGGCCGAGAATCTCCCAGAACGTCGGGAGGTCACCGGCCCAGGACCGAAGTTCGTCACGGCGGGTCTCCACCAGAGCTACCCATTGCCTCAGATGACCGAGTTGGCTCTGCTCGACCGGGTCGGTGTCCCAACCAAGTTCTTGCCGAGCCCGGCGTGCCACCAAGATGTTGTAGGCGTATTGCGGGCCGGTGGTCAGGTCCGAGAAGCAGCGGGCGTGGCGCAGCACTTCGGCGACCCGCCCCGGCAAGGCGCTTCCGGGCACGTCCCACGGGAACCGGCAGGCGGCGGCCAAGTGCGGATTCGCGCACAGCGACCCGAGCAGCGTCTCTGGCTGCTTGCGCTGGAAGTTATCTACCAGGACTTGTGCTTCGTCGGGTCGCAACTCGAAGGTGATGTCGGCTTGGAGGAAGTCCTCTGGGGGATGCGGAAGCGGTGCCCATATCGAATGGGTCGGGTCCGTGACGTTGCCGTCGTCATCGCGCGCAGCCCGGTACCGTCCCACGGCGGCCGCACGTTGCGAGTACTCGCCAAGGCCGAGGGAGACTCGTCGCAGCCCCCATTCCCGGAGGGCGCCCCAATAGATGCTGCTGGGCATCCGCTTCAAGTTACGCCCGGCCCGGTAGCCGATCACACCCTGGCCGGGCCCAAGGTGGCGGAGACAGTCGATGAGCCTGGCTTCGTCGTCACGAAGACGCCGGAAGAAGTCTCCGGGCGCGACCCTGTCCGCTTCGAGCCGCTGGAAGATCCACGGCAGGAACATGAAGTAGCGCAGATTGGTGTGAATGTAGGAGGTGCCGGGATGCAGCATCTGGGAGAAGGTGTTGACAACCGACCCCAAGCCCAGGACATCGAGTGTCGCCGGCTCCTGGAGGGCGCGCAGCAACGTCGCTACCCGGTCAGCGGCGGCGGCATCGAAGTCGAGCCACCCGAGCGAAGAGGCGGGCGAGTAGGCAGTCATGTGAACATCACCGGCGTCGACAGTACTACGGGTGTGCGACCTTTCTTGCACTACCCATCAAACGACCCATAACACTTTGTTCACAACAGGAAGGGCTTGAGCACCTCCACCAGGCCGTCGGGGTTGTCCACAGGTATGACGTGGGTGCTGTTCTCCACTTGGACCAGGGTGGCGTTAGCCATGCGGCTCGCCATATCGGCCATTACATCGAAGTTCACAAAGCTGTCGGCGGCGTGCACCAGCAGCGCCGGGGTCTGCATTCCGTCCAAGCGCTCCCAGTGGTCGTCGGAGCGGAAGGGCCACCGTTCGAAGAACAAGGGATCGTGCTTGGGTGCCAGCCGGCCGCCGTCGACCGGCCCGAAACTGGTCAGGGCGGTGAGTTCGAGCATCTCGTCGGGGGCGTTGGGGAAGGCGAACCCGAGCCCGGTTCGTACCGCAGCGTGGTCGGCGTGACTGGTGGGTCGGGGGAACAGGTCGGTCTCGCTCTGAGAGAAGGAGGCCTCCACGTCCACGACGACGATCCGGCCCACCCGGTCGGGTTTCTCGGCCGCGTACTGGAGAGCCACGAGGGCGCCCCAGGAGGAGCCCATCAGGTCGACGGTGTCCTCGCCGAGTGACTGGATCAGAGCGCCGAGGTCGGCGACGTGGTCGGAGGTCTGGTAGTTATGAGACGGTGACCACTGGCTCTCGCCGTAGCCGCGATAGTCGAGGGCCAGCACCCTTCGCTGATCGCTTATCGCGGATGCCACGGCAGACCAGTTCCAGGCGTTGCCGATGACGCCGTGCATGCATATCAGGGTCGACCCCTCGCCGCCGTAGTCCAGGTAGTGAAGGCGATTGCCTGCCGCCCCGGTCGTGTAGCCATGCCGAACGCTTGGTGTCTGCACCGATCTCGTCTCCTTGTCTCGAACTTCTCAGGTCAGCTCGTCGGTTACTGGTGATCTGTATATGAAATGGTGTGATGGCAAGCAGTACACGCCAAGATGCATCTACAGACAGACCACTACTGCCAATCCCTAGTCAATCCGGTGAGTTGTGCCTCGCCGAACAACTGCTTGGTAGCCGCACTCGCAGCGGCCCGCACCTCCGCTTCGTCGACTCTCGTGGAGCGACCGTGCTCGACGATGACCTCTCCGGCCACGACGACCATGTCCACATCGCCCGATCGGCCCGAGTGCACCATCGACGCCACCGGCCTGTTCCATGGGGTGTGGCGGATATTGTCCACATCCAGGATCACCAGGTCGGCCACCCGGCCCGCCGCCAGAACGCCGCCGTCGACCCCGGTCATGGAGGCGCCGCCCAGCGCGGCCAGCTCCAGGAACTGCTCGACGGTGGTGGCGGTCGAGTCCAGGTGGGCCACGCGGTGCATGAGCGTGCCGGCCTTCATCGCCTCGAACATGTCCTGGCCGGCTACCGCTACTCCGTCGCTTCCGAGGGCCACGTTGGCACCGGCCGACAGCAGGGGGTCCAGATGGAGGACGCCGGACGCCAGATACTGGTTGGAGATCGGATTGTGCACTGCGGTAGCCCCGGCTGCTCCCATCCCAGCTACCTCGTCGGGATCGAGCCAGATGGCATGGGCGAGCGTGGTCCGATGGGTCAGAACACCCCTCTTCTCGAGCCACGAGACAGGACGATCGGCATGCACGGACTCGAAGAAGCCGATCTCGTCACGGGCCTCGGAGCAGTGCATGTGCCACCGGACCCCTCCGTCCTCGGCAAGCTGCGCTGAGCCCTCGATGATGTCGGGAGTTACGTAGACGATGTTCTCGGGGCAGGGCCAAACCTCTACCAGCGAGCCGGCCGGACGTTCCGCCATGCACTCTTCGGTGATCGACAGATCCTCGGCATCGGTCCACGCGAAGAAGTCGGTCGGTACACCCATGAGTTCGGCGCCGGGGTTCATCCCACCGAAGATCCCCCGGGCGATGGCGCCCCTGATTCCGACCTCCTCAACCGCCGCCGCCACTGCCAGGGTGGATTCCGTATCGGTCGGTGCGTAGTGGTTGTCGACCACCATGGTCGTACCCGACAGGGCCGCCTGAAGGGCGCCGAGCTTCGCTGCTGCCACTGCGGTCTCGCGGTTCATGTTCAGCGAGTATGGGAGCATGAAGTGCCGGAGCCACGGAACCAGGCTCATCCCGTCACCGAGACCGCGGCCCAGAATCTGGAAGAGATGGGTGTGCCCGTCGGTCAGTCCCGGGAGGACCAACTTCCCCGAACAGTCGACGATACGGCCCGCGCTCGCCCGGAAGCGACCTAGATCGGCTCGCCTGCCGAGAGCGACGATCCGGTCGCCGGCGATGGCCACGGAGCCATCGGCGATAACCCGGCGCCGGTCGTCCAGCGTGACCAGGATGCCCCCCTCGACAAGCAGGTCGCATGCCGGGGCGGAGCCGGAGTCGGTTGCGGTCTCTCGTGAGGATTCGGGCGTTGGGAGGTAATCGCTCATCTGGTGATCATTGATCATATCTATGTCGTGGAGGTGTCGGGCACCTGGACGGGATTGTGGCCCGGATTATTGGCACCAGCAATATCCGGTGGGCTATTCTTGCGGGGATGGGCCGACAGCGGGGAGGTTTACCATGGGTGTGCTCGACGGCAAGGTGGTGGTTATCACCGGCGGGGCGCGCGGGATCGGACGTGCCTACGCACATGGTGTCACCAGGGAGGGGGCAGCCGTGGTTATCGCCGACCTGCTCGACGGTTCACCGGTGGCGGAGGAACTGGCCGGCTCCGGTGGTGGAGCCCTCTCGGTCACGACGGATGTGAGCGACGAGGCGTCCACGGTGGCGATGGCGGACGCCGCGATGGATAGGTTCGGTCGTATTGATGTGTTGATCAACAACGCGGCGATGTTCTCCGAGACCACACGCGGGCCGTTCACCGACGTGTCGATCGCCGAGTGGGACCGGACCTTCGAAGTCAATGTCCGCGGTGTCTGGCTCTGTATCAAAGCTGTATACCCCCACATGGCCGCTCAAGGTTCCGGCAAGATCATCAACATAGCTTCCAACACGTGCTTCAAGGGAACGCTGGGGTTTCCCCACTACGTGGCCAGCAAGTCCGCCCTGCTCGGCCTGACCCGCTGCCTGGCCAACGAACTCGGTCCGGAGGGAATAACGGTGAACACCGTGTCGCCGGACCTGATTCCCAACCCCGATGTCCGCCCAACCGACGCCACCAGCGACCCCTTCGTGGTTGCCGGGCGGGCGTTGAAGCGCACGCAGGTGGCCGACGACATGGTCGGGACCATCATCTACCTGAGTTCCTCCGCCTCCGACTTCGTCACCGGCCAGAGCCTGCTCGTCAACGGGGGTGCCTACTTTGTCTGATCCGGTCGGCGAGCGGCAGCGCAGAAGGAGGTGAGTGTGGCCAAACCAACCATGGAGGACCTGGCCGACCCATTCGTCCCTGAACGCGCCTCCAAGTGGTACCGGGCGATGCGGCACTTCTGGCACCCGGTCGCGTACAGCACCGATGTCGGTGAGGACGAGATGATGCAGGGGCAACTGCTCGGCGAGCGGATACTCATCGTCCGTCACGACGGGATAGCTAGGGCCTTCATGGACGTGTGCCGCCACAAGGGAGCAGCCCCCTCGCTGGGATGGATCGAGAACGGCTGCATCAACTGCCCGTACCACGGGTGGACATACGACATGGAAGGCACGCTGGTAAACATCCCCTCCCGGCCCGAACTCAACGGGATCCTGAAGGTCAACCTCATTCGCTACCGGTGCATGGAGAGCGCCGGGATGATCTGGGTGTCCCTCGTGGACGACCCGTGGGGCGATCCACCCGGCCTGGCCGAATGGGAGGACCCGGACATGCACTGGCAGTCACCCCCCTACTACGACTGGGCCACCAGCGCGCCCCGGCGACTGGAGAACTTCGTCGACTTCTCCCATTTCCCGTTCGTCCACGAGAACATCCTCGGCACGAGAGACAAGGCCGAGATCGAGGACCACGAGGTCTGGCGCGAGGGTCAGATGCTCCGCTTCGACCGCTACGTGGTGGAACCCAACGACGAGCGCATGAAGGGGATCCTCGGTATCTCGGACGACATCGTCACGGTTCTGAACCGCTACTACCTCACCCTGCCCGGGACGATCTACTTGCTGCGGGTCTTTCCCAACGGCAAGCGGTACGGGCTCTACATGGTCAGCGCTCCGACCGGACCGGCAACCTGCCGGAACTTCTGGCACATCGGCTCCGACTTCGCTCAGACCGATGAGGACCTGGCGTTCCTGATCGATTTCGAGTTGATGGTGCTGGATCAGGATCAGCCCGTGGTCGAGTCCCAGTGGCCCGAGCACCTGCCTGACCTGCTCAGCGCCGAGATGTACATAAAGGTGGCTGATGACGTAACGCTGGCCTATCGATCGTGGCTGTTCGAACTGGCAGCCGACTTCGTGAATGGATGACTCACTGGTAAACAGACGGCGCGGTGAACGTGAAGGGTTCCTCGCTGCGTGCGAGGGCGGTGGCGCCGACGATGCGGGTGTAGAAGAGCCGCAAGATCGTGAAAACGAGTATCAATGCGTACTCGTGGTAGGTCATTGAATGGTACATGACTCACTGGTGAAGGCGTTCACGGCGGACACGGTTGAGGGATTGGCCGGATCCCGTTCCTACCGGCGTGGCGTGTCCTATTACAGCGATGGTCGGGTCGAACCGGCGGGCGGCGGCGGGCCGGGGCTCCAGGCCAGGGTGCGGGGCACCATGCCGTATACGGTGAGACTGTGGGTAACTGGGGGCATGCCGGGTTGGTCCTGCACCTGTCCGGCCGCCGAGGACGGATCGTTCTGCAAGCACTGTGTGGCGGTGGCGCTCTCGGTGGATCCGGATACGGACCGGTCGCCCGCGGTTTCGTTCCTGCCGGTGCCGGACTCGTCATCCTCTCCGGTAGCTGACCAGGAGCTAGCCGGCTTCGTCGGACAGCTCCCGAAGAGTCGGCTGGTCGAAGTCGTCCTGCAACAAGCCGCGTCGGACTGGCGACTGCGAGAGCGCCTGCTGGCGGAGGCCCGCGCCCGCCGGGGAGACGGACTCGACGTAGACTCGTGGCGGCGATATATCGACAACGCGTTCGAACCTCATGACCGTTACGTTTCGTACCGGGAGGCCGAAGGCTGGGCCGACGGCGTACGCGACGTGATCGGCGCCCTCGAGGATATCTGTGACACGGGCCATCCCGATGCGGTGGTGCTGCTGGCGGAGTATGCCCATCGGCGGGCCGATCAGGCCTTGGAGTATGTCGACGACTTGGACGGTTGGCTGTTCCTCATCTCGTCGCGGTTGTGCGATCTGCATCATCGGGCCTGCAGCGAAGGGAGCCCGGATCCGGCTGAACTCGCCGCGCGCTTGGTGGAGTTGGAGTTGGACCCCGAGTTGGACGGCTTCTACCGATCGGCCGCCACGTACGCGGAGATTCTCGGCGACGAAGGGTTGGTTGTCTACCGCGAGCGTCTTGATGTGCGTCGGAGACGGACGGAGGCCCGCCGCGATGACGGTGCGGGGGCCGAGATTGCCCTGGGACGGATCCAGGAGGCGATGGTGGGCTGGGCCATCGGCACCGGCGACACCGACGTTCTCATCGAGGTCCATAGCCGGGTGCGCCTCCACCCCCGAGCCGCGATGGAGATCGTCGCCGCGCTAACCGCCGACAACCGGGTGGACGAGGCCTTGGAGTGGGCGAGGCGCGGTCTCCGTGAAAACCGCGGCCCCTATCACCATACAGCCGATCTGCGTGAGTACCTGGCGGGTGCTCTGCACGACCGCGGTGACTCGAGCGGAGCGGTCCAGTTGTTCTGGGACGCATTCTCGGCGGATCCCTCGCTTGCGACTTACCGACACCTCATCGAACAGGTCGGCGAGGATTCGGGAGTCCGGGGCGGCTGGGCGGAGCGATGTGTGGAGGAACTAAGGGCCCGTCTTGCCCAGCGAGTGGCTGAAACGGACTGGGTGCGACGGCGAATCGTTGCCTCCGCCAGAGAGGCGCTGCTGAAGATACTGCTGTTCGAAGGTCGTATCGACGAGGCTTGGCATGCGGCGACCGAGTTCGGTTGCGATAGCCAGATGTGGCTGACGCTGGCCCGGGCGCGCGAACAGACTCATCCTCTCGACGCCATCGCCGTCTACAAGCCGGAGGTCCTTGACCAGATCGACCGCAAGAAGACCCCCGCTTACAAGAAGGCGGTGGAACTGATGGACCGTGTCCGCCGCCTCGCCGACGCCGCGGATGAGCCGCACCACTTCACTGACCTGCTCGATCGGGTACGGACCGAGCACTCGCGCAAGCGCAATCTGAAGGCATTGCTCGACGGACGAGGGTGGTGAGATCGAGGGTCGGCCGGGGCCGGGTTGCGGCGGGGCCCCCGCATGTGTGTCCCCAGTCTTACGTAGTGGTAGAACTCAACGACGCTCCCCCCGAGTAGCCCGAGGAACCCGGAAACACGGGGTCGCGAGGCACTCTGAGGGAATCGATGCGGTACGATCACGCTTTCTGAGGATGGCCGTCTAATCCCGAGCCCTCCTAGCCCTCGTGGCCGCTGGTTCGGGAGGTCGGGCTCCATAGTGCTTCGATGGGAAGCAGGGTGAGTCGGTCACCGAGGCTCACACGGTTCGGACCGGTGTGGAGGACGAAGCCGTGCACGAAGTCTTTGCCCAGGAGATCGAGGCGGTCGCGAAGCCAGGCCAGCCAGCGGGCTGTTCCGGGACCGGGAGATACTGCCGCCTTGACCTCGATCGCCACGACACGTCCACCAGGAGCCTCGAGTATCAGGTCGATCTCGGGGCCTCGATGGTCGCGAAAGTGATGAAGACGCGCCTCGGGTTGGTTCCAGGTGAGTTGCTTGGCTACCTCGTTGACGACGAAGGTCTCTACCAGCCCGCCGACGGAGGTGTCGGTGGGGCGGGCCAAGGCCGCCGGGTCCTTTCGGGCAAGGTGGGCGGCCAATCCGCTGTCGGTCACGAATAGCTTCGGAGACTTGGCTTGCTTGGTCGACAGGTTGCGGGACCACATCGGCACGCGGTGGACCAGGAACACGGTGGCCAGCCAGGAGAGATAGCTGGCGGCGGTACGCGGATCGATGCCCGCGCCACGTGCGAGACGGGCCACGTTCAGTTCCTGCCCGGTCAGCGCGGCCGCTGTGGACAGCACCGGTGCAATGGAGTCGGCACGGCGAATGTCGGCCAACTCGACGATGTCACGCTGGACAACCGTGCGGAGATAGTTTCCGTACCAGCCTCGGCGCTGCCGTGATGTGAAGTGGATCACGGCCGGGTAGCCGCCATCACAGATCGACTCCAGATACCGATCACGGGTGGTCAACCCGGCCGGCCGGGCGCGGAGCACCTCAGGCTGTTCGAAGGCCAGGTTCACGAATGTCTCTGGGCTCCCATGGGCGAGTTCGCCCTGGGAGAAGGGCCACAACTCGATGATCGCCAGCCGCCCGGCCAATGATTCCGAGATGGTGGGCACGGTGAGGAAGTTGGTAGAGCCGGTAATCATGAATCGACCTGGCGTCGGATCGAGGTCGACGGCCATCTTGATGGCGGTCACCAGCGGATCTCCGGCTCGCTGTATCTCGTCGATCACCACCGGTTTCGGCTGTGCTAAGAAACCCACCGGATCGCGCCGCGCCGCCTCCAGCAGGACCGGATCATCAAGGGTGACGAACGTCCCGTCCGACTGCTCGCCGACCAGACGGGCGAGGGTGGTCTTGCCGGCCTGGCGAGGGCCGTGGAGCAGGACGACCCGTGCCCACTTCCGTGCGTCGTCAATCTGCTCCGAAACGTGTCGGGGTAGTGTCGTTCCCATCATCGGCAGGAACCCTAATGTAGTAGATTACCCCACACTAATGGAGGAATGTCCGTAACTCTAATGTAGGTATGTCCTCAGCACTCATGTAGTAATTCACCGAGCCTGCTCGGGATCGCTGCAGTTGAAGGAGGGGTCGTCCTCTCGACACGGCTGTCCGATACTGAGCCTATATCTGGGTTCATCCGTCAGGCCGCAGTCGATCAGGGTCCACAACTCTTCGATGGGAGCAGGGGGGAGCCTCTCCTAACCCTGATTCCTCGTGTTACCGGCACACCGCTGCTCGTAAGGCCACTTCAAACTCAACTGGTCTCGAAGACCCCTACTCCCAGTCATCCCGACAAACCCCAAACCTTGAAGAGTCGGGGTCAATGCGGGTCTTTCCTTCGGTTCGCTTCGTACTCCTCTGCCAGCTTCACCATGCGGTCCACGTAGGAGCGCACGGCATAGCGATCGGCGGTGATCTGGTAGTCCTCCATGTCGCCGTGGTGGAAATGGATGTGGAGCTTCTCAGCGGCGGTGAACCCGGCGGACAGGAACGGGTCGTCGTATTCTTCGGCCAACTGCCTGGCGGCGTTCTTGTTAGCTCGATGCGACTGGAAGTCCCAGCCGCGCTGGCAGGATGCGGCGATGATGGCCTGCACGGCGGCGCCATAGAGCTTCTCGGCGGCCTGTCGGGTGTCGCCCACCGCGAACTCGGCCTCCGCCTGATCCATGAACTTCAATGCCTGCGCCACCCGCTCAGCGACGGTGGCCTCCTGTATCACGGTCACTGGTAGGACCTCACTTCCTACTGATCGTCCGTCGTGATCCGAAAAGTACGTTGAATATCACAACGTATTCATGTTCGTAGGGTATCCGCATGTGTACCAGCGGTCAAGACCCTTGATCGTGCCAGTCTGGTTCTCCTGGGAACTAGGAGGGTGCTGAGCAATCCACCAGCGGCCTGCCAACCGCCGGCAAAATGCCTGGGCTGGCGGGCGGCAGGCCCGAGCAATCGTCATTTTTCAGCACCCTCCTAGCCGGACGCGGGTCATGCTCGCGGGATGCGGCCGGTTGCAACGGACCGCCGGATCATCTTCCGTCTCGTCGTCTCCGCCAACGTATTTGCGATCAAGCCTGTGACGAGAACGATCAAAGGCGACACCAAAGGCCACGGTTTGCCGAATGGTTGTAAGTTTGTCCGGTAGTTCGGAGA
>JAPOQZ010000063.1 GCA_026710435.1 bacterium
AGCATCGACGGCCCGGCCGCTATCCCCCGTCCCGCCCTGACCATGCAGTCCTTGACCCCGGTGGTACGGAACACAACCGGCCAGGCCAACAACAACACCATCCAGGAAACGATCAATGACCAGGTGACGTGGATCACACCCTCACCATGCGTCCAGGTAACGACCGGAAGGCTCTCAGGCAGCCGAACAAGCAACCACGTGGCCACGACGGCCCAGATCAACCATCCAATCCAATAAAGGCTTCGGAAGCGGGCAGGCTGACTCACACCGTCGTCGCCTCCTCCTCGGTTACACGCAAACAGGCCAGGCCGGCGTCCTCGATCGGCGCTCAACCACACACCACCGGTTCTCGAAGCTCACAACAGTTGACATGGGTCCTCCTTGCCTACAAGCCCAGCCGGCGACCTGCCTCGGACCATCCGGTGAACCCGTATGGCCATCTACGGGAAGATGAACACGCCAGACGCGTCGCCGTGCCCAGGAAGGGCGACCCTCGACAGACTTGGCAAGGCGTTTGATATCATTGTTGATATCATGTGGGTCGGTAGAGGTCGAGCCGGAAATCGAGAAATGGATCGAGTCGCTCTCCGTGAGAGATTTCGCGACGGTGGTGGCGGCCGTAGAACGACTCGCCGAGGATGGCAACCGTCTGCGGTTCCCCGCCTCGCGTGCGCTAGGCGACGGGCTCTTCGAACTCTGGATCAGCCTCGACCGAATCGAGCGGCGGATCACGTTCTACTTCGCAGACGACCGGCGGATCGTTCTATTGACGGCGTTCCGCAAGCAGAGGCAGAACGAGCGAGCCGAAGTCCGGCGGGCTCGCCGGGCGATGCGACGGTGCCTTGCTGAAGGACACGCACCCGAGGAGGAGTGATGGCGTGTCCAACGATTGAGGAGTTACGAGATAGACGGCTCAGCGCGATGAGCGCCGACGAGCGCGCCGAGTTCGACGAGGCCCTCGCCGTGGCTCGCCTGGCTCTGGAGGTGGGAGAGAAGGTCCGCGACGCGCGAGAAGCCGCAGGGCTGACACAGCGCGACCTTGCCGCTCGCATGTCGACGAGCCAGGCCGCGGTGGCCCGCCTCGAAGCCGGCCGCACAAGCGCCACCCTCACGACCCTCCAAAGGGTCGCAGCAGCCCTCGACATGACGATCACGATCAACCTGGCTCAGCCACACTGACACCAGCATATGGCTTGCCGTTCGGCGTAGCCCTACCAGGTGATCCAGATAGCGGCGTCGACGGCTATGGGGGTTCCGTCTTCTTGGAGTAGGAGGGGGTTGACATCGATGGCTTCGATGCCGTCGTTCTCTAGGCCGATGCGGCCTAGGGCGACCAGGGTACGGGACAGGGCGGAACGGTGTGCGGCGGCTGTGCCGCGGACAGGGCCGAGGATTGCCGCACCTCGGATACTGTCCATCATCGCCAATGCGTCGTGTTCCCGGAGCGGGGCGATCCGGAAGCAGACATCATCCAGGACTTCGGTGAAGATGCCACCTAGGCCGAACATCACGCAGGGGCCGAACTGGGGATCGCGGATCATGCCGGCCACGAGCTCGCGGGTTCCTTTGATTTGGGGCTGCACCAGGATGCCGTCCAGCGCTCCGGCTGCGGCGGTTTCTATGGCTGTGAACGCCGCTGCGACCTCCGTGCCGGTGGTGAGGTTCAGCTTGACGGCTCCGATTTCCGACTTGTGGGTCAGATCGGCGCCACATCCCTTCAGCACCACGGGGTATCCGATGTTGGCGGCCGCGTCCACAGCCTCGCTCTGGGTGATGGCGAGAGTCGTTGCCACCATGGGAATGCCGTAGCTTTCGAGGACTTTCCTGCTCTCGAACTCCGACAACGACCGCAGCTCGCCCGCTCGATTCGACAGATCGGCTCCGGTCTCCATCACGTTGCCTTCGCCGAGGCCACGAAACCCGAATAATCGGCCAGCCGGGACAGGGTTCGGGCCGTGGAGTCGATGTCCGGGAACAGGGGGATGCCTCCGTCGACCAGTGTTTCCCGCATCTCCTGGATCACCGTCTCGTATTCGGGCCCTGAACGGTAGGACCGCCACGTTGCGACCAGGGGTTTGCCGTTCATGTAGGTGGAGCCCGACTCGGCGAGGAAGGTCGCCAGCGCGGCGATACGGTCGGGTGCCACGTCGTACATCCAGTCGATGTGGAAGTACACGACCACCATGTCGAGATACTCCTGCAAGCTGAGCGCCTCCAGCACGGGCGGCATCTGCGCTGGATCGGTCATGACATCGTGAGCGTCGACCGGATTCGTGATGATGTTGCCGGCCGCAGGAATGGTCTTTCGAAGTTCAGCCCGGGCTTCGCCGGAGAGCGGCGGAACGTCGAGGCCGGCCCGACTGCATGCGTCGGCGGCCACAACACTGCTGCCACCTCCGGTCCCGATGATGGCGACTCTGTTCCCTGCCGGCCGCGGGAGTCGTTTCAGGGCGTCGATCGTGTGCGCCATGTCCTGGACCGAATCGACCCGGATCGCTCCGGTCTGAGCGAAGAACCCCTGCCAGATGCGGTCATCGCCTGCCAGCGAGCCCGTGTGGGAGGCGGCCGTCCGGCGGGCTGCCCGGCTGGCGCCCGGCTTCACCATGACGACCGGCTTGTCCGGGGTCGTTCGGGCGACGACATCGAAGAGCCGTCGGCCGTCCGCTACTCCTTCGAGGTACACCCCGATCGTGTCCGAGTCCGGATCGTTCGAGAGGTACTCGACCAGATCCGAGGCATCGACCGTCAGGCCCGTTCCGTAGTTGACCACGGTGCTGAACGAGAGCCCGATCTGGGAACCGTATCCGAGGATCGCGTCGGCGAAGCCTCCACTCTGGGTGAGGATCCCCACCGAACCGATCTCCTCGGGCGCCCCGGCCCAGGTGACCAGCCGGAGCCTCGGCGAGAAGATGCCCATGCTGTTGGGGCCGATCACCCGCAGACCGCCATCAACCGCGATCTGCGTGATCTCCTCCTGCAGCGTCTGGCCCTGCTCCTCGCCCGTCTCGCCGAATCCGGCCGAGAAGATATGAACGTTGCGATTCCCGGTGGTGACGCAGTCGCGGAGGATCCAGGGAACGATCGGGGCTGAGAGGCCGATTATCACGAGATCCACCGGCTCCGGGAGGTCGAGGAGGCTGGCATAGGCCGTGTGGCCGCGGATGACGTCGGCCTTCGGGTTGATCGGGTAGAGGCGGCCGCGGTAGCCGAACTCGACGAGCTGGCCGAACATGTCCACCCAACTGGCGCCCGGTTTGTCACGGGAGGCGCCGACGACCGCTATCGACTCGGGTTTCAGCATCGCGTTGAGCCGGGTCGAAGGTTGCAACTCGTTATCTCCTGGGAATCATGGAGGAAAGTGACGAATACTTATACACGGCGGAACGGGATGACCGCATGAGGTATGCGAGGCGGGAGGATGAGGGGGGTTCACTCGTGAGCGATTTTGGTTCGCAACTGGAGCACCTTGCGAACGATCTCATCGGCAAACAAGTCCGCGTCCCCGCTTCTAGGTCGCCCGCCACCACGCTCCACAATCCGAAGCTCCTTGATATCTCTCGCAGCTCGGAACACGGCGAGAAGATCATCAAGACGCCTCACTCTCTTGAAGTACGCTTTCAACTCGCCACGGTCACGCTTCGCCAACCGATTCAACCCGTCAATGCAGGCCCGCAACCTGGTAGCCCGCTGCTCTCGGTCGTCCTCGAAGAAGCATCTGTGAGCATCGGCGATATTATCCCGAGTAGCCAGGAACAATCCCTCCACCGTGCTACCCGCGTCGCATCGTAGACCCGCATCACGAGCCACACGCACAGTATTCAGTGCCTGCCTGGTAGCCTTCCACACGTCCTCAGTGGCATCCGAGGCAGCCTTCGCCTTGATGAAGAGCCCCGCGTCGCCGCTACCAGATTGCCGACCTGTCTCCTCGTGTAGCTGTGTGTAGGCCTTCGTCAGGTGCGCGTAAGCCCGCTCCACATGCTCGTAGGGTGTCCGGGTCTTCATTGCAATTGAGCGAGGATGATTGCTGTGGCTACCGCGAGGGCTGCGATGATCGCCCCGAGAGACCACATAGTCCGGTGGAACGCCGCCCGGTCAGACTCGCGCTGACCGCTGAGGATCGTGAGTAGAGCACCGGCGATGTCGGTACGAACCTCCGCCTGCCGGGCCTCGTCCTTCGCGTCCACAAGAGCCTCAGTAACTTCGCTCATCCCTTGCTCCCCCTTCGACGTTACCTAGGAGGGTACAAAAAATGTCCCGTTGGCCCGGTTCTCGACAACGCAACACCAGGTCAGAGCATCACGGGCCAACCCATCCTCGTCTCTTTCAGCACCCTCCTAACAGCATACCGAGGGGGCGTGACTATCGATATAGTTCCCTATCTCCTGTTGGATCGAGGGTCGGTGGTAACAACCGCCGCGGCTCCCGGCATGGTGGGGCGGTACCACGACCCGGCTCCGACGATACCTACTCGGCAAATGCGGAGGCCGACAGGTTCTCCTGGAGGGCAAAGATCGAGCCCGGCCACGGCCGGGAAGGATGGGGCAGCCTCACCGGAACGTCCGCCATCCGCGGCTCCACGACAGGGTCTCCCCTCAACAGGCACGCGTTGTACTCATCCCAGGTACTCCACGTGTCCCAATCGCCGAGGCCGAACAGTGGCCAGGCGTCCGCGGCCGCCAACTCGAGGAACAGGACCCGCCGCGACCGATCGGAGGTGTTGGGCGGCGACCCGTGCAACATGCGGATGTGATGGATGGATATCCCGCCTGCCGGGACCTCTACCGGCACCGCGTCCCCCATGTCGAAGTGGTCGCGACCGACCGCGCCGACAAAGTAGCCGTCCTCGTGGTGGTCGTAGATCGGTTGGCGGTGGGAACCGGGAATCACGAGCAAGGCACCGTTCTCCGTGGTCGTATCGTCGATGGCGATGCCCACGGCGAGCAGGTCGTCATTGGTGTGCGGCATGAAGCCCCAGTCCTGATGCCACTCCACGACGCTGCCGAAGCCGGCGGACTTCATGTTCAGCTTCTCGCCGGTGAACCGGATGGACGGTCCGATGAGCTGCGCGACCATGTCGAGGATGGCGTCGTGATGCAGCATCGACATGTACAGGTCGTGGTGCAACGAGGGACGTTTGATACGTTGCACCCGGACGTCATCGGCTGTGTGACCGGGCTCCAGACCGAACCTCTCATCGCTTTCGGTCAAGAACCGGGCGCCCTCCATCACCTCATCGGTCACCCGTTGCAGCTCGCTGACCTCTGAGCGCGACAGTACATCGCTCACCGCGAGGTAGCCGTGCTCGTTGTAGAAGTCGATCTGATCCGTGGACAGCATGTTCCGCCTGCTCAAGCAGCATCCAGCTTGTAGAGGCGAGCGGCGGTGCCTCCCATGACCGCGGCCAGTTCTTCGTCCGTGAACGGTTCGGCGCCCTGCTGCTCCGCGACATCGTTGACTCTCCGGTAGAGCTCCGGCACCGCAGCGGAGTCCCTACCGATGCGGATCTTGTCGCTGTTGTCCGAGCCGTACATGGCTCGATCGGTCGCCACGTATGACCTCAGCATGGCAAGGGCATCATGAAGAGCCTCCGGCGCTCCGCCGGCGAAGTGACAGAGATCGGCGTGGAAGTTGGGATGCTTCGCCACCATCAGTATCCCCTTGGTCACCCAGGGCCAGTTGATGACGACGATGACCTTCATGTCTCGGAAGCGCCGTCCCACACCGTCCAGCAGGAACGGATCCGCCAACTCCAGGGACGCGTTGATGATGGGGGTCCATCCCGTGAAGAAATGCACCGGGATGTCCAGTTCGATGGCCTTCTCGTATAGCGGATCCAAGCTGCGATCGTTCGGGGAGTAGAGCTGGTAGCTGGGAACGAGCTTGAGAGCCCGGAAGTCCAACTCCTTCACGCACCGTTCCAGTTCCTCGACCGCCCAGGGAATACCCCTCATCGGATCGATGCATGCAACGCCCTTCATCCGGTCCGGATAGAGAGCCACCTGCTCGGCCGTGTAGTCGTTCGGGACGTACACCTCGTACTCATCGGGATGATCAGGATGGAAGGTCGTACGGCGGATGTCGCTCCCCTGGACCATCCCGATATCGATTCCGGACGAATCGAGCAGGTTCACCATCCACTCCCCGTCGGTGGTGCCGTACTCGCCGCCGTAAGGTGCATACATCTCCTGCATCCACCAATGCGGCACCTGCTCGGGCACCTCGGTGAGGTGTAGATGGCAATCGACCGTGACCATGAACTCTCCTGCAAGTGGTAGGCGGGCTGGACGGTACCTGAGACGAGGCGACCCGCAGGAGCATAGACGAGAACCCCCCGGTCCCCGCAGTGGCGCGGCACCTGCAGCGCTGTGGCGAGGGCCCCAAGGGCCGGATACACTCGACGCGCGGCAGGAGTCGAGGCGTAGAGGAGCCTGTCGTGCCGCAGCCGAACGAGTTTCAACATTCCCACGACGCGTCTTGTCCTAGCCTGCATGGCTAACGAACGAGCTTCGATCCGCTGATGGCCTCAGGCGCGGAACGGGGACCTTCCCAAGCATCCATGGTGTTCCTCGGCGCCGTCGGTGTTCTGATCATGATGGGTGCCTGGGAACTGGTGGGTAGGCTCGAGCTCCTCGGTCGGAACTGGCAACCCCTCTCTGCTGTGGTTCGAGCTCTGCTGGAGAACCTTCCTGTATTCGGCCGGGCCGCCCGGGCCACCACCGTCGACGCGGGTAAGGGCTTCGTGGCCGGGATCCTGCTGGGACTCGCGCTCGCGGTGCTGGGGTTGCTCGCGCCGATGCTGAGTCGTGGCATCGGCCGGATGGCGACACTCATCAATTCGATTCCCTGGATCGCGCTCGGCCCTGTTCTAGTCATGGTCGTGTCGCAGGAGACCGTGCCCTTCACGTTCGCTCTGCTGGCTGTCTTCTTCGCCAGCTTCATCGCGATAACCTCGGGCTTCTACCTCGCCCGGCAGGCTCACCATGATCTGCTCACCAGCCTCGGGTCATCTCGCTGGACGAGATTCCGGCGGTTGCAGCTTCCTGTGGCCGTGCCTTCGCTGATCTACGCCGCCAAGCTCGGTGCGCCGGCCGCGATGTTCGGAGTGGTATTCGGGGAGTGGTTCGGTTCATCGCGCCCGGGACTCGGCGCCCTGATCGTCACCTCCATGCGGAGCCTCCGTGCTGACCGCCTGTGGGCGGCCGCAGCCCTCACATCGCTGATCGCCATTGCAGTATTCGCCGCATTCGCAGCCCTCGAGAGGGCAGCGCTCAACCGGTACCGCTGATGCAGCCTGCCGAAGGGAAGCCCACCGTCGTCGAGGATCGCGCAGCGGACACCGGGCTCGGGGTGGATCCCCGTCACGCCCGCATATCGCTCGGCCTGTCCTGGTTGCGTCGCTTGCTCGTCGCCGTCTGGCCGTATGCCCTCGTGATCGCAGCCTGGCAGGCATGGGTGACCTTCGGCGGGATACACCGGCTGGTGATTCCTGAGCCTGGCGCAGTCGCGCTGGATATCTGGTCGGCGCCGGGCGAGTACTGGTCGTATGGTTGGCGGACCATCTTGGAATCCGCGGCCGGTCTGGCGATCGGCACCGCGATCGGTGTCCTCGCGGCGATTGCCGTCTGGTTCTCCCAGGTGCTACGCGGCCTTCTAACAACCTCCATGATCCTGCTGTACTCAACTCCCATCGTCGCCACCATCCCGATCATGGCTCGGGTCCTGGGCTACTCCCCCACAACGGTCCTGGCCATTGCGGCCATCGTTTCGATGTTCCCAACGTTCGTGCTCGTCAACTCCGGCCTGCTGGACCTTCCTGCGGGTTCGCTCGACGTCTTCCGGAGTCTCGGGGCACCGCGCAAGATGCAACTGTTGAGGCTCGCAATGCCTGCCGCAATGCCGAACTTCCTCGTCGCGTTCCGCCTCAATGCGGCTGTCGCGTTCATAGCCGCCGTCATCGGGGAGTACCTGACCGGTGTTCGCGGCCTCGGGTGGCTGTTCGCACTCTCGTTCAGCCGGTTCGATGTTGACCGCGCCTGGGGCGCTGCGATGGTGATAATCGCTCTGTCGATTCTCTCCTACGCGGTTGCCAGCCGGATCGAGGAACGGGGTATCGAGCGCTGGACCTGAACGGGAACGCCCTGGTAGGCGTTCCGGCGGACGGTTCGAAGGCGGATGGATAGGTACGTGACCCTCCTGGGTAAAGCCCTCTTGATGATCGGAGGGCTCACATCTGTATGATTGCCCGAGTCGGCGGATGGGTTGGCCCCGATCCGCGCTTGAGATGAGAAGTGCGACTGTCAGGAGGATGACACATGATTACCCATGTAAAACGGGTCGGATGGACGGCGGTGCTTGCGGTGCTCGTGCTCGTGGCGGTCGCCTGCGGAGACGACGAGCCCGCTGAGACCCAGGCCACGCAAGCCGCTACGACCACGGCGCCGGCTCCGACGACAACCGAAGCGGAGATGGTCGAAACCACCGCGGCCGCTCCGACGACGGCCGAGGCGGAGATGGTCGAAACTACCGCCGCCGCTGAGCCGACCGACATCAGGTTGAGACTCAGCTGGATCGCCGACCCTGGCTTCATGGGACTGTACGAAGCCGTCGAACAGGGCTTCTTCGATGATGAGAACCTCAACGTGACCATCGAGCACGGTGGCCCGAACGTGCCCAACTCGACCCAGGTAGTGGCGGGTGGAGCCGCCGATATCGGCGTCACCGATCCGTTCTCTCTCGCTCTGGCCATGTCCGAAGGGGCGGACTTCGTAGTGTTCGGCGTCCGCATGCAATCCGACCCGACCGGTATCGGCTCGCTCTGCGACAACCCGATCAACTCGCCGGCTGATATCGCCGGCAAGAAGATTGCAGGCGGCACCACCGACGGATTCCTGATCGATGCGCTGCTCGTCGCCAACGGGCTTGAACCCGGCACGTACGAACTGATTCCCGCCGGCTGGGACATGTCACCGGTTGTCGATGGGACGGTCGACGGAATGCTCATCTGGGTCAACAGCCATCCCCTGCCGTTGAACGCCCAGGGGATCTGCAACGTCAGCTGGACGTTCAGCGAGATGGGGCTGCCCGCCTACCAGGACCTGTTCTTCACGACGACTGAGTTCATGGAGAACAACCGCGAAGCGATCGTGGGCTTCCTCCGGGCCAACATCAGGGGCTGGGAATACGCCTTCAACGATCCTGCCCACGCGATCGATCTGGTCATGAACACATGGGGCGGGGTCGATATCGGCCTGGTCCTCGAGGACCAGTTCCCGATCCATGAAGCACAGATCCCTCTGATGACCAGCCCCCTCACCGAGGAGAAGGGCCTGTTCTGGTTCGATCTCGACCAGATCCAGAACATCCAGAACGGTTACGTGCTGACAGCTACCGGGCTTGAGTCGGTTCCCGACGCGGCCGACGTCTACGACATCTCGATTCTCGAGTCCGCCTACGACGGCTGCGGATCCTCATTGCTGGACTGCTAGAAGAAAGTTCTCAACCGGATAGAGCGCTGCCTCTCCGATAGGAGGGGCAGCGCCTCTTTTTCCTACCTGCCGGCGCCGGCCGGATCGGATCTACAGGCCGAGCTTGTACAGCCGGTTGGCGGTACCCCCCATGATGGCCTCCATCTCGTCGTCCGAGATTTCGGCCGTGCCCCGCCTCGCAGCAACCTCGTTCACGGCGCGGTACAGCTCTGGGACGGTCGCTACGTTCTTGCCGATCCTGATCTTGTCGTTCCCGTCCGATCCGTACAGCGCCCGGTCGATGGCGCCGAAGTCCTTGAGCTTCAGCAGCACGTCGTAGAGCTGCTCCGCGCTCCCCCCTCCGAACCACGCGAGGTCCATGTAGAAGTTCGGATGGCGCGCGGCTACCGCTATCCCTTCATCGACCCATGGAAAGGCCAGGTAGAAGACGACCTTCAGGTCGCGGAGCTCCCTGCCCACGTCGTCCAGCAGGATCGGATTCGAGTACTTCAGCGGAGCGTTGATGATCGGCGTCCACCCCGTGAAGAGATCCACGGGAACGTCGAGCTCGATGCACTTCTCGTAGAAGGGATACACCCGGCGGTCGTTGATGGCGTGGTCGTGGTACGCGGTCTTGAGGGCCAGGGCCACGAACCCGTGCTCCTTGATGAAGTACTCTGTCTCGGCCAGGGCGTCCTGCGGATCGCGCAACGGATCGACCGCCACCTGGCCCCGGAGCCGGTCCGGGTGTTTCGCCACCTCTTGGGCGATCCACTCGTTGGGGATGTATACCCCGTGGTCGCCGGGGTGGTCCGGATGCGAGGTGGTGCGCCGGATGTCGCCGCCTTGCACGATCGCGATGTCGATTCCGGCGTCGTCGATCATGTCCACGATGTCCTGGCCATACCGGGAGACGCCCGTGCCCCCGTATGGCAGGTACATCTCCTCCATCCACCACTTGGGGACCTGGCTCGGCGTCAAACCGATGTAGTGATGGCAGTCGACGGTAACCATGGTCGCTCCTAGGGGTAGGTTGCCTGCCCTCAGCGCGGGGTGGCTTGATCTCACAGTACTAGGAGGATGTTGAACGTTGACGATTGCTCGGACCTGCCGCCCGCCGACCCACGAATCATGCTGGCGATTCGGCAGGCCGCCGGTGGATTGCTCAGTACCCTCCTATCAGGGGCCGGCCTAGATCAGGCCCGGCCGGTGGGTGGCTTAGAATCGGGCCATGCGTACCGGTTTGGCAGTCGAGGACTTGGGTGACCTGTTCGAGCGCCCGCTCCTGGCGACGCTCGCGACCTACCGCCGGGACGGTCTGGTCCTGCTGTCGCCCGTGTGGTTCGAATGGCGGGAAGGCGGGTTCAACATCGCTATCGGCCGCAACGACGTGAAGGCGAGGCACCTGAGGCGTGACCCGCGGGCGTCGGTCGTGGTAGCGGAGGCCGAACCGCCGCTCCGCGGCCTCGAGGTACGCGGTTCCGCTCGGCTGATGCCCCAGAATCCCGATGTCGATCGCCGGATCGTCGAGCGCTACATCGGCGCGGCGAGGGCAGACGAGTACCTGGCCACACTACCTCCGGGTACGCTCGTCCGGCTCGAACCCGGCGAACTCCGAGCATGGGACTTCGCTGGCGAGCATCACTGAACCGATACTCAGCCATCCGCAGGAGAAACCGGGGGCCGGCTCCTTGACTCTCTATTGGGGAGACTGAGCGCTCTCCGGTGCTGCCGGGTCCCTGGTGTCCTGAATGTCTGTCTCGCTTACGTTCCGGGCTTGCTGAGCCGAACCCGAACCGGCCACGGTCTCAAGAGGATCGTGTCTGTCACAGGCTCATTGCATAATGGTAGATAGCCGTATGCACCAGCGGTTCGTTTCCGACGTCGAGCGGACCGCGGCGGGGTTCATATTGTCCGGAACCGGCCCACGCACGGGATAGAAGGTCGCGTCCGTGACCCTTGGAGGTGGCGGCGGGAGGGTCCCCCATGTCCGAAACGAGTGGGCGTGAGCCATGTCCTCGTGACGGTGTTGTCAACTCCCGCGAATAACCCTCCGGGGGAGTGAACTACGCCGCTGTGATTATAGGCTGGCGGTAGGCGTGGTAAACGATCCGGCAATCCGAAAGTCGTTCTCGAGTCCGACTTGGCCTGACATGTGGCTGATAGGAGAAACATGCTCGTGTTCTCTATTCGGAGTACGGGGCGAGTTTTGTTTCTCCTTCGACGACGAGGGCGTCGACAACTCGCTCCCAGAGGTCTCTGAGGTCTCCGGCTGCGGCGGCGGCTCGTATCTCGATCAGCCACTCTGGCAGAAGGTATGTCCGGCGGGCGATACGGGCTGGACTTGCGAGTACGAGTGTAGCTACCCAGGGCAGTGCTTTGGATGCCTGGTCCTCGGGTTCGAGGGAGCCGACAAAGGCTACGAGTTGGTCAACACATCGCGGCTTGCCCTTCGTGGCTTCTAGCCACGCCTCAACTTCGGGCTGCCAGGCGAGCGGTTTCCACCAGACGATCGGCGTATCCTGCAACTCGCGGTACAGGTACGCCGTTTCGGACGTGGGGTTCGGGATCAAGGCGGCCCGGGTC
>JAPOQZ010000086.1 GCA_026710435.1 bacterium
AACGAGGTCGAACGGCTCTTCCGACGGCTCAAAGGCTACCGGCGCGTCTTTGTCCGCTACGACAAACTCGACGTCATCTTCCTAGCATTCATCACCCTCGCCCTCATCCACGACACAACAAAAACGTGAACACGCCCTAGGACCGAAGAGCGTTCGCCTCGAATGTCGCCCTCCGCATCTCGCCACTGGCCGTACCCGTCGATAACCGTCAGTCCATCGGGAAACCGGGGAGTGACTGTGTCTTGAAGGAAGGAGTCCCATGCGGAATCATCCACAACTTCACCAGTCCGCGTACTTCCTTCCCAGAAACAACCGGTACCTGACCCACTCTTCGCCGGCATCCCGGCAGACCGGCTGGTCGGTTCCAGAACACGCGGCAGCGGCGACGGCAACCGCCAGCATCAAAAGGTCAACTCGCGGCGCATCAGAATCCTTCGCGGAGCCCGCCAGCCCGTACCGGAACCTCATCCCGTGGCATCTGGTCACCAAGCGGGCCCTGACATTCCGGCCACCGACGACGACGCGGAGCCGGGTACCGGACTCGAACCGGTGACATCTTCTTTACAAGAGAAGTGCTCTGCCAACTGAGCTAACCCGGCCGACGGACCCATTGTAGAAGGGTGATGAGCAATGACGATTGCTCAGGCCTGCCGCCCGCCATCCCAGGCATTCTGCCAGCGGTTGGCAGGCCGCTGGTGGATTGCTCAGCACTCTCCTAGTAGTAGGCGGAGGTGTGGTTGGAGCGGGCACCAAGTACCCCGTAGGACTACCTTTGGAGGGGAGGTCTCCTTGAGGTCACCGCCCCTAAACGGAACCAGGCTGGGAGGAGGATCGACATGCATGCGGTTGGTGACCCTGACCGGGTTTCTGACTGCCGTCCTGGCCCGCCACTCCTTCAGGCAACTGCCAGTAATTCGAGGTGAGCGCGAGTTTGGCTCCGCCGAGAGGCGGCGACGGGTTCAAGCCACCCTCACCTAAGGACAGATCATGCGAATCCGCAACTACGAAACCGGTTCGTTCACTACTCGACGGGTGAACGGAGGCGCCGGCGAGGTAGAGACGCTCGACGTGTTGGGCCCATCGGACTTCGAAACCTCGTTCGCGTTCATAAAGTCGGGTCGCCTCGGGCCCGGGGCCGGTATCGGCCTCCATCGCCACGAGCGGTCCGAGGAGTGTCTGGTGGTGCTCGACGGTCCGCTGACAGTGGCACACAACGAGCACATCGGAGTTGTCGAGCCGCCCTCGATCGCTCTGTGCCGGGCCGGCGACGCCCACGGTGTCCTCAATCACACCAGCCGGTCGACCAACTTCGTCCGCATCGGCGTGGCTCCGCAGGACGGACCGTTCGACGCTGTCCAGCTAGGGGATGATCTAGGTGGCCGGGAGCGCAGTGTCGGTGAGTTCGATCTTGTCCAGCACATCGATCCGGCTCTGCTTTCGCCCGGGTGCGCCCATCTCGGCTTGGGGGAAATCCGATTCCGACGGATCTTCGGCCAAGACTTGTTCACGACGAATTGGGGTTTCGTCGACCACGCGTTCCTGCCTCCCCGCACCTCGGTCGGCTATCACCGTCACGACACCATCCAGGAGTGCTATGTGATCATCGGCGGTAGGGGGCGCATGAAGGTCGATGGTGAGGTAGGCGATGTGACCAGAGGTGACTGCATCCCCAATCGAATCGGAGGTTCGCACGGGATCATCAACCATACCGACGCCCCGCTGCAGTTCCTCAACATCGCCGTGTGCCAGGACAAGGGCCATATTGATTTCACGAACCTCGAAGACGATCTCAGCGACCTGCTGTGAGGCTCAGGGGAGACGCGCGAGGACCGCCGGTTCATCCAGCCGGAACCGACCGACCGGGATACGTCCGTGGTTGACAGGTGTGCCACCGCATCCCCGCCGGAGAAGGAATACGCCGCCCAGTTCCTCCTAGAGCCGGTGGTCCGGGGCAAGTCTGATCGGTTACGCACGACGCAGCAAGCCATCGCCCGGGAAGTCATTGAGCGTGTAGCTCCGGTGTGCGAGAAGATAAGCCACCTCGAGGCGGACCCCTGCTTGGCCTTGCCCGCTCGGCCGACGCCGGGGGTAGTCATATGAAGCTCTTGCCCGACCCTGATCCCGTCCCTCTTCGTGGCGGCCCGGTACTGCGCTGGGGAATACTGGCACCGGGAGTCATAGCCAATAAGTTCGTTAGGTCGTTGAAGCGTCACACCGACCAAGAAGTCGCTGCAGTAGGTTCACGATCGCGTGAGAGGGCTAAGAGTTTTGGCCAGCGATTCTCGATTCCCCGTGCGTACGGTTCTTATGAAGAGTTGCTCGGCGACGATAGTGTTGACATTGTCTACATCGCATCGCCGCATAGTTTTCATAAAGATATGGCGGTGGCCTCACTTGAAGCTGGTAAGCATGTGCTGGTCGAGAAGCCACTGGCAACTTCAGCGCTAGAGGCACAAGTGATTATCGATTCAGCAAGGAACCACAACAGGTTTGTGATGGAGGCCATGCATACACGCTTTCATCCGAGGACGAGGGTGTTGAAGAAGCTTCTAGAAGAGAATGAGCTCGGGTATATACGCATGGTAACTGCGGATTTAGGGGCAATCTTTCCCGTAGATCACTCGAGCCGAATATATGATCCTGCACTTGGGGGTGGAGCTCTGTTGGACATTGGGGTCTATTCAGTCTGGTTCGCCGTTTTCGTCATGGGATCGCCGACGCGTGTTCAATGCGTCGGAGAACTTACTCCAACAGGTGTCGATGGTCAATCCATAGCTGTCTTGACCAACAAGAGTGGCCAACATGCGATTACGAGTTGCAGTCTCTATACATTTGGCCCTGGGGAGGCAAGCGTAAACGGTTCCCGTGGCCGGGTTCTGATCCCTTCGCGCCACCCGGCTCCTGGTGACTTGGCGCTGTATGATCATAGGAACGAACTCGTCGCCGAGTACGTCGATCGATCAGGCCTTCTCACGGCCGAGGATGGACTGTGCCGACAGGCGGTCTGGGCCGCTCGACATATCTCGGACGGTTTGACCGAGTCGCCGATGCACCCTCTGTCGATGTCCAAACTTGTGTTGCAGGTGCTCGATGAAGCTCGTGAACAACTAGGAGTGGTTCCGACCGGATTCTAGCCCCGGACAGTCTGGCGTTTCTCACCTCCCGGAGGTCCAAGAAGTGTGGTGGGCCGGGGATCGATCCGTACTGCAGCGTGGGATGTAGGTCCATCCGAAACGGATCAACCTCCGTTCTCCGGTCGCTTGCCGCTGCTCCACTACTACGCGGGGGCCGATCTATCCGTCAGATGCTCTGGCCAGGAGTCCTGGCTTGACCGCGCCTGCCTTTTCCGCTGCGGACTGGAGCGCCTCCACGAGTAGGGACCACTTGCGAACCTCGGCTCGCTCTACCTCCGTCTGCGCCGAGAGTTCAGCTTCCATCACCCGTCCCGCCAGTGGAACCCACAGGGCTGTGAGTGCCGCCTCCAGCTCGGCGGGCGAAGGGTCGCCCGCGTAGAACGCTCGGCTGGCCCGGACCAGGCCAAGCAAGCGCTCCCGTGCCTGCTGCTCTTCCACCAACCTGAATTCGAATGGCATCTCCAAGGAATGGCGACCCAAGAGATGGGCGTCGGACACCAGCCGGCGGGTGGGTCCGCCGGCCACTACCCGCCCCCCATCCATGATCACCGCTCGCTCACAGAGTTCCAGGGCAAGCGGGAGATCATGTGTCACGATCAACTGGGTCACATCCAAACCGGCAAGCGTGGTGATCAGGTCTCTGCGACCGGCTGGATCGAGACCCACGGCCGGCTCATCCAGCACGAGCACGTCGGGATACATGGCCAGCACCGTGGCTATCGAGACCCTGCGCTTTTCCCCTCCGCTCAGGTGATGGGGCGCCCGGTGAGCAGTATCAGCAGCTGACACCCGCGCCAAGGCTTCCTCCACCCGCTCCTCTAGCTCGTGGCCACGCAACCCGAGATTCGCCGGTCCGAAGGCAACGTCCTCAGCCACAGTCGGCATGAACAGCTGGTCGTTGGTGTCCTGGAACACCAAACCCACACGGCGGCGGATCTCGCCCACGGTTGATGGTCCGAGTTCCATCCCCCCGACCCAGATGGTTCCCGCTGCAGGAGTGTGGATGCCGTTGAGATGCAGCATCAGGGTGCTCTTCCCCGCCCCATTCGGACCGAGAACCGCCAGCCGTTCCCCGGTTTCAACCTCGAGATCCACTCCCGACAACGCCTGGCGTCCACCCGGATAGGTGAATCTCAGCCCCTTCACCTCCACGGCCAGCGTCATTGCGTCACCAGGGCAATCGTGACTGTGATCAGCCCCAGCAGGGGAATGGGGGCCGCCTTGAGCCAATCCGACACCGAGGCCGGCTTCCCAGTCAGGTCAGGCATCACACCCGTATACCCCCTGGACAGCATCGCCGCATGGATCCTCTCGCCCCGCTCGTAGGAGCGGACGAACAACGCACCGGCGGAGGATGCGATCGGCTTGGCCTGCCATAGCCAGCGGGGGTCATACCCTCGTGCAACCATGGCAGTCCGCATCCGACCCAATGAATCGGCCATCAACTCCATGTAGCGGACCATGAACGACGTGATCGAGACGAACACGGGCGGGACGCGCAAGCGGGTCAGGCCCTTCAGCAGATCAGGCACCTCGGTGGTACCGGCCAGAAGGATACTGGAGGTCGCACCCACTCCCGCCTTGGCAAGGATGCCCCACATCGCCCATAACCCTTCGAGCGAGAGCGGAATGCCCAGAACTTGGACGCGTTCACCCTCCCCGATGATGGGGACTAGGAATGCGAAGAGTACGAATGGGAGGACGACGACGAGCCGCGCAATAAGAAAGCGCAACGGGATCCCCGCAACCATGACGACTACTGCTAGCAACGTCCCGTAAACCCCGAACGCCCAAATTGCGGTGCGGGGAGTCAGCGCCGCGCACAGTACGAACAGGAACGTAGCGGCCACCTTTGCCTCGGGCGCCAGGCGATGCACCACACTGTGACCGTGGACGTATAGGGCTCTCGCGTCTGCGGCAACCACCGTTCAGACTGTCTTGTCTTTCCGGCGTCGCAAGGCCACGATCAAGCCCCAACCCACCGACAGGACAACCAAGGTTCCCACAATCCCGGCGATGGCCAGGCTCAGCGTCGGGTTCTCGAGGCCGGCCACTGCGTAATCTGAAAAGACACTTCCCTCCAAGGGATTGGCTTCGCCCAGTATCCCGGTGTCCTCTGCTACCCGCTCCAAACCATCCGGGGAATCGACGGCGAACTGGCTCACCACGGCCGCAACAACAAGCGTGACTACCAGTGCGGCAATGACGAACACTCGCCGGGAAACCCGTCCGGCTCCTCTCTTGAAGCTCACCGAGATATCTCGAGCGCCGTAGACCAGGTCCGGCCTGGCCGCGAGCACTGCGCTTACGGCGAGAGCGCTGATCACACCTTCTCCAACCCCGATCAGCACGTGAAACGACACCATGGCACCGAACACCTTGTCGAAGGGGACGGGAGCGGTGGCACCGAACAGCCACTCCAGCGAAAAGGCCATGGCCGACAGGACGACGGAGAGTCCGGCCGCTAAGCCGGTGGCGCCGATAACGCCGCCTCGGTTCGCCGGCAGCACCTTACGGAACAAAGAGTATGCACCGTAACCGCCGAATGCCGTAACCAGCGCCATATTGATGATGTTGTAGCCCAAGGCTGTGAGTCCGCCGTCGGCGAAGATCAACGCCTGCACCACAACCACGACGGTTACCACCACCGATCCCAACGCAGGACCCAGTAGCACCGCAGCCAGAGCCCCGCCCAGGAGATGCCCCGACGTGCCTGCCGCCACCGGAAAGTTGAACATCTGAGCGGCGAAAACGAAGGCGGCTACGATTCCGGCAAGTGGCGCCTGCCGTTCCTTCAGGCTGGTCCCGAGGTTCCGCAGCGTGGCGGCGAGTACACCTAGGCTGACCGCTCCGGTAGCTACCGCAGTACCGGCGTTCAAGAAGCCATCTGGCGCGTGCATGGTATTGCGGTTCCTTCTACGGTGTAAACAACTGAGGCTGATTCTAACAGGTCGGTTGCAGGATACTTGTAGTGGTCATATACGATGCGAAAGCGTCCTGGAGCAGACCTAGTCGCCGAGTAGCGTCGTAAAACCAGATCATGGCCGTCAAGCGACCAACCGTTAAACCACATGCTTCAGCGCTTCCTGTGTCCGTCTGTTGCGGTTTCGAGACTCTCGTTAGCCGTGAGGGCGAACGTTGAGGCTGCTTCCTAGGAGGGTGGTGGGAAACTCAACGACGCCCTGGACATGGCCCTCGCACAGCGCACACCCGACCGGGTCATCCACCACTCAGACCGCGGAAGCCAAACCAGGTTCAAGGGGTCGTCGCAACGCTGCCTTGTTTGAGGGAGTCTAGGTGCTCGCTTAGGGCCTCGGCTGGGGTCCTCCAGCCGAGGCGACGCGTATGACAACGCCGTAGCCGAGTCGTTCTTCGCCACCCTCGAGACCGAACTCCTCGACCGGACCAACTTCGCCAACCGGAACCAGGCCCGCTCCGCCGTCTTCGACTACATCGAAGGGTTCTACAACCCCCGACGGCGGCACTCCGCCATCGGATACCACTCACCCGTAGACTACGAAAGGAGCCCCAACCACCCTGTGGATAACTAATCGCGAAGTGTCCAGAAAAGCGCGGCAACTCCACCCGGCTTCTTCTGGTGGGCCGTTGCACGGATCACGTTGTCCTCGGCTTCGGTCCAGAGAGCCTTGGTGGTCCACTGGCCGCATTTTGCGTATGAGCCGGCTGAGCCGTGACCGGTCCGCCCACCTCTGTTCGGCCTAGCCGACGGGCGACCTTGGGGAGCCGTGATTCGCCGGTCCAGCGCTCGGTGTGAGGTGTCAGCCCGGCGGCGAGAATCGCCGCTTCTTCCTCCCGGGTCAAAGCGTTACGCGGCGGCGTCCACCATGAGCCCGGAGACGGCTAGCGCCTTGTTCACGTCCATGCTGCCTTGGACCAGCTTCGCGAAGGAGGCGGCGTGTCCGGTGAGGTCGTGGGCGTGGGTGCCGGTGAAGGCGACCCGGAGACCCGGCGTGTCCGCCTTGTCGGCGATTTCGGCGGCGTCCAGGTGGTTGAGAGGTTCGAGTCCGGTGGTGAGGTACCGGCGGAGCGCCTCGCGCTGCTCCTGGGTGGTAGACACTCTCGCGAGGTAGGGCGGTACCTCGAAGGCGGCGAGCACCGCGTCTTAGGCGTCGCCGCGGAGGGTGGCGGCACGGGCGGGGGGTGGTGTTGGCGATCAGCAGTGGCTCTGATCTGGCGGGGGTGCCCGGCCTTCGCCCACCCGGCGGCGGTGGTTTCGGTCAGCACTGTCCCCCCTCTGGCGCCCCGGATATCCGCCTTGAGAGATCGGAGTGGGCCACAATCGTCACCCTGCCCCCCGTCCTGGGCGATGTTCAGCACAAGGGCGCCCGGCGCCGGCGGGTGCGTAGTGGGTGGCGTTCCCGGACGGCCCGAACCTCCCGACCCCGTAGCACCGCCCGGATTCGTCCCACGACTCGGCGGGGATAAGCCGCACGGTCCCACGATCGACGTCGATCAGGTGGACCGACTCGCCGCGCCTGTGTCAGGTTACCGACGATCAGGGCACGCACGGCCGGCCCTACTACCAGCTGGGGATCCGCGGGTTCGACCGTGGCGGCGAAGCCGCGGGTCTACAACCCGGCGGCTACCTCGAGAGCGGCTAACCCCGACGGGTCCGCGGTCGACGCTCCGGAGGCCTCACCAGCGAGGGCGACCACCACCGAATCGGTGAACGGCTGGGACTCGCGTATCTCCGTCTTTCACACGAAAGGCTATCCCACATCGCACTAGCCGTACGGACCTTGTAGCGGGTGAGCAACGCGGCGGCCTCGACGTGAACACACGGAGGGCTGCGTTGCGGGAGAAACCCTGTGGAGGATGGTGTACGAGACCGCTGCCAGAGCGTCGGAGGTGCTGGCCCTAGACGTGGAGGACCTTGACCGGTCCCAGCGGTGGGCACGGGTCGTCTCCAAAGGCGGCGACACCGGCCTGGTTTGCTGGGTCTCGGTCACGGCGCGGCTGCTCGGTCGTTACCTCGCAGGCCGGAGCGGCAGGCCGCTGTTCCTCACCACCGGCCCCCCGGCAAGGTTTCTGCGGCCCGACCGGCCAGGCCAGGCTCAGTAACCACACCGCTGCGGCAGCGTCCGGCCGACACTCCCAGAGGGTGGACCCTCCACCAGCTGCGCCACTCGTCGCTGACGCATTTGGCTGGGGGCGGAGCGTCGGCCGTGATACCAAGAGCCGCCACTGGGACATCCGCACCCTCAGCGTCTACACCCGGCCCGGTCCCGAAGCCGTCGCCCGCCTCACCGGACAACCAATTCGACAGGCGCTGAGCGGCTGTCACCCACTTTCTTCGGGCCAACGTCGGCTACGTCACCGCAAAGCGAGGACGCCAGCGGGTTCACTTTGAGGGGGGCGTGTTGCGCGACGAGGAGCGCGTGACGGAGTTCCCCCGAGAGCGTCATCCGGCGCCGTCGTCATACAGCTCAACGCGTTGGGTTCTTCTAGCCCACGACAGGATGCGATCATCTCGTGTGAACAGTTCGTGACCGAACCGGATAGCCGTCGCCACAATCAGCTGATCCGCCGGGTCCGTGTGGAAACGGTCGTCCGTCAACTCAACTGCCTCAATCCACAGTGAACCGGAAACGGGGATCTCTACGAGTCCAGCACCAAGGACTGCGGTGTGCAGGTCCGCTGGCGGCGGGAGAGAGGGGAGGATGTCTCGGAACATCCGCCGCTTCAGGGCAAGTTCCCAGAATGTCGCCGCCGAAACACCCACCTCTCGCTTGGCCATTGCCGCGTCGATCGCGTCCATGACCGAGCCCGGGAGCCGTCTCGTGTCGTCGGTCACGGACCACACCAAGATGTGCGTGTCAAGCAGGATCACGATGACCCTGCGCGGTCCCGCCGCCCGAACCGGTGTCGAGCGGGGTCAAGCCCAGCCACCATCGCGTCGATGTCGGCTAGATCGACCACCGTTTCTGCAGGGTCATCCCAAAGTCCCTCTAGTTCCGGGAACAGTCCCCGAATGCCTGCATCCGGCTGATCCGCGGGCACCAGCCGCGACACGGGCCGACCCCGCTTGGTGATGATGATCGGCACGCCGGTCTCGTTCACCTCGTCCATG
>JAPOQZ010000068.1 GCA_026710435.1 bacterium
AGACGAATCCTGCCCGCCGGAGGTCAACAAACTGGGTCGCACCATCGCCCGCTGGTGTTCCCCGATCACCAACTGGCACCTCTCGAAGGTGACCAACGGACCCACCGAAGCTCTCAACAACCTGATCAAACGCGTCAAACGAGCAGCCTTCGGGTTCCGCAACTTCGCCAACTACCGAATACGGGCACTCCTATACGCGGGCAAGCCCAACTGGGACATACTCCCCGCGGTCACTCCCCACTGAAATCCGAAGAGCCCTTGTGGGGTTCCCGCTTCCTCAGGTAGACTCACGGTTGCCCCGCCCCTGGTTACTGTTCTATAGGCGAAGGGGGCTGGCCCGGGTCCACGAGCCGCTAGGAGTAAAGGCCGCTAAAGCTGGATAGTAGCTTATTGACGATGGTTAATTGTTCAGTATCTAGGTTGATGAACGCTGATGGCAGTAATCATTTCAGGGTGTCGAACTTTGCATATTCGCCGGCTTGGGCGCCTGCGGGAGACTCGTCGTGACGTTTCCGGTCTTGTCGGTGTTGCTGGCCGCTTCGTTGTTGGCAGCCCAGCCATCGGCGTCGGCAGGGGAAGTGGGGCTCGCCTTCGGGTCCGGGAGGTCGAGTAGCGCCGATGTTGTGGCTCAGGCGCCGGAGTTGTGTGACAGTTCCGGTGTGACACAGTTCAGCGATGTGGGTTCGGGCGACTATGGATCTGCATATATCCTGTGTATGCGGGCTCTGGGTTTGTCGGTGGGTACAGGGGGTGGGGAGTTCGGTGCTGAAGGGATTCTGACTCGGGGGCAGATGGCTTCTTTTCTCGTGCGGTTGTGGCGTGATGTGCTGGGTAGGTCATGTCCGGAGGGGGGCACACCGTTCGGGGACGTGGGAGGTAATTCCCATGAGGACAACATCGCCTGTCTGTACAATCTCGGGGTTGCCAAGGGAACCACAGTGTCTACCTACAGTCCTCAGGATACGTTGACGATGCAGCAAATTTCGCGGTTCTTGATGCGGCTTTACGAGAAGGCGGGTAACAGTTGTCCTGATCGCGCTTCGGAGGTGGATGAGGCCGCCTCATGTCTGTTGGCTCTCAATGTGGTCCCCGACGCCGGGGAGGCTAGGAGCAGCATCGCGGTTACGAGAGCCCGGATGGCCGTGTATGTTGTGGGATTGTGGCATAACCTGTCGGGTCGTGGTCTGCCACCTGAACCACCCCGGCCGGGTTTCCGAGATGCCATGAAACCGATCCCTGCCGATTTGGCTATCGAAGCGAATGTGGTGACCACCGGACGGATGGAGATACCGGTGTATATCTGTGCTCCGGCGAACAGGTACCGGGTCGCTCATCTGCGTACCGCGGTGGCTGAACTCAACAGGGAGGTCGGTCCATTCTTCGCGGAGCAGTCGTCGGGAGAAGTGGACCTTAGGTTAACGGTGGGTGGGATCGTGTCTCCACCGAACATTGATTGGGCAACGTTGATCTTCCGGAGCTCTGGTGAAGTTGATCTGTGTGAAGAGGCGGCAATAGAACAAGAGGGGCATAGGCAGGTGTATGTTCTGGTTGATGTCGTCGGGATATATGGCTTATTGGGTTACGCTTATACAGGTTTGGGTCCTGCTGTACAGCCGATGCAGGATGACTTCGAGAATACTTACGGGAGTGATGCTCGGTACTTCGATACGTTTGCGCACGAGGTGGGTCATTCCCGGTTCGGATTTTGCCATAACCACGAAACATATCAGGGCGGTTTGCGTTGCCCTTTGTTCGCTTATCACAATGCGAACGTTTTTGACCCGCATGACGATTCGTTGATGTCGTACAGTGGTACCGACAATCTGGATACCACCCATATTGCATGTGCGCATCGTGCACAGGCAGGATGGCCTCCGGGACCTCCACTGCCGAGCGGACAGCGGTGCACAGGCAGCGGACCCGGACCCCAGCCCACGTCGGTACCCAACCGGCCTCGTGACCTGTCGGTAACCCCGGGCGATGGGCAACTCGTCGTCCGGTGGGCAGCACCCGCACCACCTGCCGGGGAGAGGTGGCAGTGGCTTAGCGGCTACACCGTCTCCTTCGACAACGGCCAGGGCGACTCGGGCCGCAGAAACGTCTCCGACACACGGGTGATAATCGCGAGCCTCACCAACGGCGTCGAGTACACGATCGAAGTGACAGCCACCAACGAGATCGGCGCCGGCCCGGCTGCTGTGGCAAGGGGCACGCCCGGAGGTGACACCACCGGTGTGCCCGGACCGCCTACCGCGGCAGTCGTAGAGGGCGACCGTGAACTGACCGTCAGCTGGTTGGCCCCGTCCGACGATGGGGGCGCCCCGGTAACGGGATACACCATCAGGTCCGGTGACGGATCGATCAATACCGCCGTCGGAGCAAGCACCCGTACATACCGGATCGGCGGGCTTGTCAACGGCCGGAGCTACACGATTTCGGTCTA
Source organism: bacterium (assembly GCA_026710435.1). Classification (GTDB taxonomy): domain Bacteria; phylum Actinomycetota; class Acidimicrobiia; order Spongiisociales; family Spongiisociaceae; genus JAPPFW01. The sequence goes on from JAPOQZ010000068.1 coordinate 2,444, forward strand.
CGCCCAGAACCGCAACGGTATGAGCCAAACTCCCGCGACCGTTACCGCTACCCCGATGGCTACTCACCAGGTTCCGGATGCTCCGGTCGTTACCGTTGAAGGACCTGTGGAGGGTAACGCGATCGTGGCGGGGTGGTATGCGAACGACAACGGATCACGGATCGATCAGTGGGAGTTGAGCGTCGACACAATAGCGTTCTTCGATACGTTCAGCGGCGAAGTCAGCACAACCTCCTGGTACGGTTGGGAGCCGGGAGCCTATACGGTGCGTGTGAGGGCACACAACGTGGCAGGTTGGAGCGGGTGGGGAAGCGATACTCTAACAATCTGGCAGGCCCCGGATATCCCGGTGGTTACTGCTTGGTCTGTGGATGACACACTTGTAGCGTCGTGGTATGCGAACGACAACGGATCACCGATAAACGGGTGGTGGGTATATGCGTTGGATCAGTGGGGAACAGAATATCCATCTACAGTCAGCGCAGCCAGCACCACAACCTATACTTGGACTGATCTGGCACCGGGTGATTATACGGTGCATGTTTCTGCCAGCAACGAGGGAGGTTGGAGCGACGACGGTATTAGTAACGCGGTCACGGTCGAAAGGACGATACCGCCGCCACCGTCATCGGTTTGGCTCGTAGATGTGGGGGAGACATGGTTCACGGTTGCATGGAGTCCGGTGACCAGTGCCTACAAATACGACTTCGACTACAGATTGCAAGGACCTCAGAGAGGTCGGGTCGGAGGAGGAGGTGGACCCTTTGAGACTACCTTGCAACTCACTGGTCTAAATTCTGATAGTACATACACCTTCAGAGTCCGCTCCTGCAACGACCTCCAACGTCATGGAGATTATGGGGACCAAGCCTGTGGAACCGTTTGGACAGACATCAACGTAACCACTGATCCAGAGGTACAGGTCCCGGATGTTCCGATGGTTACTGCTTCTGTTTCTCGTTCTAACGACATCCAGAGTATCTGGGTGTCGTGGTCTGCGAATGATAACGGATCATCGATCATTGAGTGGTCTTTCGCTTGTCCTAGCGGATATCGGGCTCGGTCAGTTAGAGGTACCACCACTACCTATTCATGGACCCCGGATGGAGAGGGAGATTATTCGTGTGATGTAAGAGCTCGTAACTCGGCGGGGTGGAGTGATTGGGGTACTAGCAATACAGTTAGTGTGGTGCCGATACCGGAAGTTCCGGATGCTCCGGTGGTTACTGCTTCTGTTTCTGGTCGTAGCATCACCGCTTCGTGGTCTGCGGACGATAACGGATCACCGATCGATCAGTGGGAAATAGGGGGTGTATCGCGTACGGTGAGTTCAGGCACAACTATCTATAGATGGACCGATCAGCAGTCGGGCGATTACGTGGTACGTGTAAGAGCTCATAATTCGGCGGGGTGGAGTGATTGGGGTACTAGCAATACAGTCACGGTCCAGCCTCCGACTGTGATCCTCTCCAGGGGCGATCCAGGTCCGACAGTTGCGCCCCGTCAAGGTGACATACCGTGTGGTCGGAGTTCGCCGGATTGTCGTTGGTTGAGTATTGAGTTGAGGAACTTCACGCCGGGGCGGTATAGGGTCTATTGTGTGCACGACGGTTTTGACAGCTTTTCGGCTGGGTACTGGGAAGATTTTATGCTTACTGTAGGCTCTGACGGCCGTGCTACGTCAACCCGTGGTTGCTACATAAATATTGCGAAAGCCGAGGGCCGCGGTGTCATAGTTCGTGTGGGAGAAGCTAGTCAGGCACAGGGTAGTTCCCGGTGGCAGTCCAATTGGCTCAGATGAACGGGCTGGTAGTCAAGATACGACGGACACGAAACCATGAAAGGAGACGAACTTGGTGGTGTCGGGCAGGATCCGGGTGTTCGATTCAGGTGTAGCTCATGTGGAGGGGTGAGCCGTCAGCGAAGGTGTTGCCGATCTACTTTGTTGCGGATGAGTCCGGGTCGATGGCAGGGAGTGTCGGGGAGCTGAATGATGGTTTGGTTACCTTGCTGGACGCGATGCAGGGCGAGACGATGGCGGCCGCGAAGATACGGTTCTGTGTTATCGGGTTCGATAATGATGTCAGGTGTTATCTCGAGCCGTCTGATCTGCGTGAGGTTGAGACCATGCCTGAACTCGGTGCGTACGGCGGGACATCGTACGCGGTCGTGTTCTGGGAGTTGGGGAGGAGGATTCCCGACGATGTGGCTCGGTTGAAGGCCGAGGGTTATGAAGTACACCGGCCTGCGGTGTTCTTTCTTTCGGACGGTGAGCCGAATCCTGGCGACGGCTGGGAGCAAGCTCATTCCGGTCTTACGGGTAGCACGTTTAGGGAGCGGCCGAATATTCTGGCGTTCGGTGTCGGTGATGCCGATCGGGAAGTCATCAAACAGGTCGCGACAGCACCGCAGTACGCATTCGCGACAGCAAGGGGTGTGGATACGGGAACGGCTATTTCCGAGTTTTCGAAAGCCCTGTCCCGGTCTGTCGTAGCGTCGGGCCAGGGCTTGGCGGCCGGCGCGGCGCAGTTGCAGGTTGAGAAGCCCGACGGATTCATCTCACTTGAAGTAGATACTGTGTGAGGTTGATGGCTCGGTCAAGGTTGAGGCCGCCGGTTGTCCTACGATCCGTTGAGGGCAGATTCGTACCACAGGAGAACCCCGGGTGTAGTCCATGACGGATGATAAGGGTTCTGGGCCGGTGGATGCGTCACCGCCGGTGAGTGTCGGGACCGTAGGAGGTTCGGGTTGGCGGTCGAGCGAACCTGTTGTGGTTGGTCGACCCGGGCCGGTTTTCGAACCGGTGGTGGTGGGGGCCGATTACCGGCCGGCGCCGTACCGTGGGGATACGGTCATCGATGGGTGGATGTCCGATTCGTTCGTGGTTCGGGCGGCGACGGTTCGGGGTTATTCGCATCGTTACTACGGTGAACCCCGCCAGGACGACTTCGCGGTTGCGTCCCGGACGGATGGCCGGCTGCTGGCGGCTGTCGCCGATGGGGTTTCGGCGGCTCGCCAGAGTCATGTCGGTAGCACGGTGGCGGTCCGCTACGCGATGCAATGGCTTGCCGCCGGTGTCGCGGATCCTACGGGTGCGACCGATTGGGAGGAGCTGGTGAGCGGCGCGGCGTGGGCTCTGGTCGAGCACGCGGCGGCGGTTTTCGGGATCCGCAAGAGCGCGGAGGAGGCCGAGCCGCTGGTGGCTACGACGCTGGTGTGTGCAGTGGTTGACCCGGATCCTGATGGTGGGGCGGTTGCTCACGTAACGGGAATCGGGGACTCCGCGGCGTGGGTGTTGGGCAGCGGAGGGTTCACGAGGGTTGAGGGGGGTAAGGAGGATCCGGCCGACGGTATCAGCTCGTCGGCTGTGGTGGGGCTACCGAGGGTTCCCGCAGGAGTGGACGCTACCGTGGTCATGATCGAGCCGGATGAAGTATTGCTGCTGGGAACCGATGGGTTCGGTGATCCTCTGGGATCGGGTGGCGGTGAAGTCGGAAGGCTGTTTTCGGAAACACTCGGGAACGGTCGAGTACCTTCCCTGATCGAGTTCGCCCACAAACTCGACTTCTCGCGTGAAACCTTCGACGATGACCGCACCCTGGTGGCCGTGTGGCCGAGAACCTAGTGTCCTGTGTCGGGAATTCGCTGGAGATACCCGCACCCCCTCTCAGCACCACCCGGTGCCCGGTACCGAGACAGCGAAAACCGCGCGGGCGCTCCACTCCGGCGGACGCACCCCAACCGCCGCCTCTTTGGCGTCGAAATGCGTCCCGCCGTGCTCTCCACGAGGCTTGGTGGAGAACATGAACCAAATCCCGGTCCGGTCGGAAGCGAACCGTTGGTGCTTTGCGGTTACCCACCAGTTCGCTACGGGCCTGTGACAGAACCAACCCCTTACATAACCGGACACCTTGTCCCAGGCACAACCGAATTAGAGAATCAGCACCCCCCTAGAGGGTCGATAGGTAGTGGCGGTGACGGGTAGCCGTCTCGTCCACGAGGAGTTAGGCTCGCTCTGCCGTATCGCCGCGGGGGGCCAGGGCACGGTGTACGAAGCGCCCTCGGCGAGATTGAGGTACACGACATCCAAGCTCGTGTACAAGGAGTACATCCCGGACGTTCGGGCCGGCCTTGATGTGTCGGTACTCGAGGCGATGCCTAACTACCTGGAGAACCTCTCCGTTAGAGTAGGTATGGAACTCCTTTCTGTAGCCGCTTGGCCATGCCGTTTGGTGGAGACCAACGGCGCGGTCACCGGCTTCGTCATGCCGGCCGTACCTGAAGATTTCTACCTCGACATCCACAAGGCAAGAGGCGTATCGAGAACCCTCGGCGAGTTCCAACACCTTCTAAACCCTCCTCATTTCCTAGCCAGCCGCCGGATACCGCTGACCGACCGTGACCGCTACCAGCTTCTAGCCGAAGTTGCCCTGGCTCTCGACGTTTTCCACCGACACAACATCTCGGTGGGTGATCTATCTCCCAAGAATCTGCTGTTCTCCCTCCAGCCCCACACCAAGGTGTACTTCATCGACTGTGACACCATGCGATTCCAAGGGAAATCGATCACTCGACAAGCTGAGACACCCGACTGGGACATCAGAACAGCCAACCCCGACGAAGAGCTTGCCACCCCACAATCCGACGCGTACAAACTCGGTCTCCTCGCACTGCGACTCCTCGCCAGCCGTCAACAGACCCGCAACCCCGATACCCTCCCACGCCGGCAGCCGCCGGCTATCCGCCGTCTCCTCGCCGGTAGCCTCTCCCCTCACCCTGCCCGGCGCCCCGCACCGACGGAGTGGGTCGAACCCCTCCAAGCAGCGGCGGCGACCGCATCCACCCGACCGCCCCGGCTAAAGCATCCGGCACTACCTGCCCAGCCGGCAACCCAGCCTACGGTCCAACCTCTATCACCCCCTAAAGCACCAGTCCAGCCTGCAGTCCCGCCTCTACCGCCCCCTAAAGCACCGGTCCTGCCTCCACCGTCCTCTAAAGCGCCGACACACCCGGCAACCGGGGGAAGACCCATCCCCGTCATCGCGGTCCTCGCGTTCGTGGCCGCCGTCGGGTTCGAGTGGTGGGCAGGTCGGAGCCTCGGTCTCGTCTTCCCGGAAGGCGGGCCGCTGTATGGTTGGGACTCCGCATTGGTGGCGTTGCTCGGTTCGCTACTCGGCTTACTTAGGTATTCTGGTGCCGATCGCCGCAGAGCCGAAGCCTTCGGGCTGCTTGCCGCCGTAGCAGGCGCCTACTGGTACATCTCCAATCCGTCCTTGGTCCTCGAGTTCGCTCCGGGAACGGACTCGGGAGGGGTCCTGTCGCTGGCCGTGGCAGGCTACGGACTCTCGGCCGTCTGCGCGCCGGTGTGGTCCATGCTGTCGTTCGCCGCTAGGACAGGCGACAGCCCACCGTCCCCTCAACAGATCGCAATCCTTGTCGAACAAGACCGTACGACCCTGCGGACGCTCGCTTGGGTCACCCTGACCTGCGTGGTACCCGCCGCCCTGGGACTCATCCTGCTAGTCACCTCTCCAAGCCATGACTTGAGCTTCGACAGACTCGTGTTCCTCTTCCGGGCATCGCCTTGGAATGTACTGATCGCAATGACGATCAACGGTGTCTGGCTTCCCGTCCTGGCAGCAGGCCTGATCCTGCTGGTACGCGGTAGATGGTCGCACAGGCCGACCGGTTCTATCTGGGCGCTGGTGCTGCTACTCGTCGCCGCCGCAGCCTGGCCCGTGAGCCGCTCGCTCGCGGACGCGAATATCAGCAAGGCTCACCATCTGAGCGTAACCACCCGTCTCGATCCCTCCACAGGCAACAGCCTGGCGCTCCCGAGAGACACAACCGCCGCCCCGACAACCCCCAACAATATTCCCCCCGAAGAATTGAACGCCGGAATTGGTGCTGAGGCAGCCTGCCTGTACACCGACAGAGGATGTCCGGTCGAGACAACCGGAACGTTCGGAATACCGAGAAACACGCTCCTAGTTATAGGCCGCGACATAGCACCCGGTAACTGGCGTATCGCCACTAATTGCCGCCTCGCCTGGGTGAAGGAGCGTATCAAAGACCATCCTGATTATGTCCCGCCCGGCGAGAAGTGGTCAGGCTGGAAGGAGGATTTTGATCGGGTCCGAGGCTACACGGGATACGAAAGAAGCTCGGATTACCGGCGCTATGGCTACGGGATTATCGAAGGGGCTGAGCAGCATTCAATCTCCATCAACACCAACATAGGTGAGTGGGCCATCATCTTTGATGATTCCTGCTTCGGTGACGTCGCTTCGAGTCCATGACCTGAATTTCGCGGGTGTTTCGCGCAGGGCCAAGTAGTGTGTCTCAACGCCATTCGTGAGTCGCGCAGACCGGTACGGGTCCTGAGTGTGCCCTTGGTCCGCTCCGCTGTGCACCGGACCCGGTCTGCTCAAGTCCGAGGGAAACGGCTCGCCGAGGCCCTGTTTTTCGCTGTCGGGGTTCACGTCGGCGTGGGTGATGATCCCCGGTCGGTGTGTTGGTGTCCGTCGGTGTCAACGACGTTGGCCGGGCTGCTGTCGGCCCCTCCGCTGGTCATTCCTGGACCAGTGTCCAGACTCGTTTTAGTGGTAGTTGGGCTTGGAGTTCTGTGTCGAGTTTGTGGTGGTTGCGGAACACAGCTTCGATCAGATCGTCAGCGTCCCACACCCGGACACGGAAGAACTGGCCTCGCATTTCACGGCGGGCGGGCTTGTTGACACCGCCCCAGGCGACGAGTAGGCCCTGGTCAGCGTTTTGGGCGCTCAGCACGCCGTTGAGTTCTCAAACAACGTTCACGTCGACGGGAGAGGGGCTGGACTTGACTTGCACGATCAGGCGTGGGCTGTCCAGCCCGAGGGGGCCACGTCCCGCGAACACGTCGATTCCTCCGTCCGGACCCGGCGGCGACGTGTCGGCAATGAACCCCTCCGCGTTGAGAACCTCGGCAACCAAACGGCTGAGCTCGTGTCCAGCGAACAGCTCGGTAATGCGGCCTTGGATCAGGTCCTTGCCGACCCGTTCCACATCGATGCCGGACTCCGCTGAGTCAGCCACGTCGGTGCCCTTGTTGACGATCAGCGAAATTACCCAGTCTCGATCACCGAAAATCCCCACCTTGTGACGGCAAATACCAGACGTTGAGTGGGGTCCTCTCCAAGCTGCTGGGTGTGAGATCTGGCAGCGAGGAGAGGGAGCCCCACCG
>JAPOQZ010000065.1 GCA_026710435.1 bacterium
CGGGGGTGAGATCCCAAGGAAAGAGGCACCTTCCGGCGGTTTTCGCGTTCTCGGGGTTCGGTGGCGTGGAGGTGTAGCCCGCTCTTATGTGACGAACTTCCGACTCGGGACACTAGGAAAGTGCTGAACAATGACGATTGCTGGGGCCTGCCGCCCGCCGGCCCAGGGATTAAGCCGGCGGTTGGCAGGCCGCTGGTGGATTGCTCAGCACCCTCCTAGGCCGAGCTATCGAGCAGTTCCTGGCGGCCAAACCGCTGTGCGCTAACGGGCGACGCTGTTACGCCCACACCCTGGGGACGGTGGTCGGGGACCTCGGCGCCGACGTGGAGCAACCGTCTCACCGCTGTGGGGTCGTTTCGCGGCTGGGTACAGGCCCGGATTGGATAGCCGAGGATCCGTTGGAGGGGATAGAACGCCGCCCGCAGGTACGGGACGACACCGCGCCGATCCGCTACGAGGAGCTGCACGCCCTGTGGACCCGGCCGGATGTTCAGGTTCGGGAGAAGACGCTGTGGCGGATGCTGTACGAGACCGCGGCCCGGGCTAACGAGATACTCGCCCTCAACGTCGAGGACCTCGACATCGGAGCCAGAAGGGCTGTGGTCAGGGGCAATGGTGGCCACCGCCAAGAAGTCGTGTGGGCTTCGGGTGCCGCCCGCCTCCTACCCGCTATCTGGGCGGTCGGGGTCGAGGGCCGCTGTTCGTCACCCACCTCCGACCCAACGTGGGCGCCCGACAGATTCTCTCCGCGCTGCTGACCCACTACCAAACGGTGGCCGATCAGGTGAACGCTGCCGCCACCGACCGGGCGTCGGTTGGGTTGCCACCGCTGCGCCCACCTCGTCCGAAGGGGCCGACCGTGCAGTTGTCGGTAGCGATGAGCACTTTGGGGAAGACCCGCCTGGACGGCGACGCCGATCTACTCGGGATAGGCCGCTCCGCGCTGGTGACAGCGCTGCTGGCCGCCGAGTTCGCTGGGCCCGCTGCCCGTGATCGTTAGGTGGGGAACTCCCTGGGTACTGAGAGCTACGGTGTGGTTAGTTCAGAGATGCTGATCCCGCCGACCAAACGGGCGAGGCCTGGCTTGTCGACGTTCGTCGATTTCCCGGATTGACGGAGAACCCCGGGGACTCATACTCCGTGGAGTTCTCGTCTCTGCGATCCACCCATGATATAAGTGATCGGTTATATAGGGTTGGTGTGGGAGGTTGAGTACACGAACGAGTTCGGTGACTGGTGGCACACCTTGGCGGTGGACCAACAAGAAGCCCTCGACGACCGGATCCGTCTGTTGGCAGACCACGGTCCCGCGCTGAAGCGCCCTGTGGTAGGCGCCATAGCGGGTTCTCGTCACAACAATGTGAAGGAGCTACGCGCATCGGCCGGGGGCGGCTCGTTGCGGGTGCTGTTCGCGTTCGACCCTCGACGGCAGGTGATCCTCCTGTTGGGCGGCGACAAGTCTGGGCGGTGGGACAACTGGTATGAGTGGGCCGTCCCCGCTGCTGATCACCTATACGACACTTACCTTCGGGAACTACGGAACGAAGGACTGATCTAGGGGAAATCCGGATAGAAGTGAGCGGAAACATGGTGAACGCTAAGAGCTACAGGCAACTACACGACCAGGTCATCGCGCGGCCCGGAGCGGTCGAACGCCTCGCTGCTCTGCGCCAGGAGACCCTTGCCGAGATCGGTCTCTACGAGATGCGCAGACATCTTGACTGGTCCCAGGTGGGGCTGGCCACCGCGCTCGGGATCAGCCAGGCAGCCGTGTCGCAGTTGGAAAACGCGCAGGATCTGACACTGTCCCGGCTACAGAAGTACCTCGAACCCCTAGGCGCGAAGCTACGGATACAGGCTGTGTTCGACAATGGGGAAGACGAGTACAGCATCCCCATCCGTATCGGGAAAGCCTCCTGAAACGTACTCGGAGGGGGCGGCTCAAGTGGAGATACTGACCGGTTATCTCTCCTATCGGGGTAACCCACTCCCCGAACGTCCCGACGTAGCCACGGTCGTTCTGTCTGGGGCGGTGGTGTCGGAGTTCGGAGCTGATAATGCTCTGGCTGAGGTCCCGAAGGCATGTGAGCGGTGCTTGAGCGGCGGTGGGACGATGACTGCGCTTCGTCGTCGGGGCGCTTCGTCGTTGGGTGTCTAGTCGCTGTCGATTAGTGCTGGCAGGTCGTGGAGATTGTCGATCACGGATGTTTGGAGGCGTTGTGCGATGCCGGTTTTGTCGATGTGATGGCGCATTCCCTTGTCGGTGCAGACGACATCGCAATAGGGCAACGCCACGGTCAGTGCCGCGATATCGAAGACGTCGTTGACTTTCCAGTGGCGCTTGTCGTGGTGCAGCGAGTGCTTGAGCATCACGGCGACGTCGGATGTCGGCGGGCTGTCGGTCAGTACGCGATTGTGTCGGAGAGCTTCCGGTGACTGACGCCGACGTGCTCTAGCCCCGGTTTTTCATGCGGGGGTTCGTACGAGGCGAGCAGAGTGCGGGATATAAGCTTCTGACCAGGGACTACGGCCATTTCCACAAACCCTGTCTCGGCCCGGCGGGACCTTCACCCGTCGGGTGAAGCCAGGCCCAGTCACGATCATGTGATTGATGTGGCCTGTTGCCGTGGGTGTGCTGTGAAGAATCAAGGTTAGCGCAGGTCGAGAGCGCGAACCAAGAACGTCGCCATCCGAGCTCGGGTCACCGGCTCGTCAGGGCAGAACCGCAACGGCTCGACGCCGCAGTCCCCGGTGATACCCGCAGCAGCGACAGCATCAATGTTGACGGCGTGGACACTGCCGGGGTCCACATCAGCGAAACCGGCGGTGACTCCGGTCGGTAGGTCGAGAGCGCGAACCAAGAACGTCGCCATCTGAGCTCGGGTCACCGGCTCGTCAGGGCAGAACCGCAACGGCTCGACGTCGCAGCCCACCGTGATACCCGCAGCAGCGACAGCATCGATGTTCGCGGCGTGGACACTGCCGGGGTCCACATCGACGAAACCGGCCCCCTGGACGGCTTCATCGTCGTCGCCCGTGTCGGTGTCGCCAATACCGCCTGTGGGACCGCCACCACCACCTGTAGGGCCGCCGCCACCACCTGTAGGGCCGCCGCCACCACCTGTGGGACCGCCGCCACCTCCTGTGGGACCGCTGCTGCCGGTGCCGTCTTGGGTGCTGCGGCTGCCGTTTTGCGTTCTCGGCCACAGCGTGATGGTGAATGTCCGGTTGGGGGCGTAACGCATGTAGTGGCGGCCCAGGTCGTTGCCGCTGTGGTCGACGATGCGCAGCACGATGGTCTCGTTGGCGGTCTCGGCGGTGTTGGTGATCTCCACCCACAGAGTCTGGAAGTGACCTCGGGCGCCGCCGGGGGTGAACGTGACTGTTTTGTCGGGGATGCGGAAATCGCCGGGGTTCTGATCGTCCGCATATTCGGTCGCGGTGCTGGAGGGGTCCACTTCGATGTCTACGGTGATCGGAGTCTGGGGAGACCTGCTCAATGCGACCGACACTGGGGTGCGGCCCACGTTGCGGGCCTGCGCGATGCCGTCGGGCTTTGGTTCACTCGCAGACCAGAACCCGACGCGTGCCTGTTCGGTGTCGTCGTCGGTGATCGTGACCGTCGCGGTGTTCTGCCCGCTGATCGGCGTCCAGCCCGCCGCTTGGGCCGTGGCGTCCGCGGTGATTGTCACGGTGAACGTCTCGACGTCTTCGACGACCTCGTCGTGTCTGGTCACGATCCTTAGCGTCGCAGTAGTGTCACCTTCTTTGACAGTCACTGTTGTTGGTGCTTCTTTGAGATCGATCGCGGTTGCGGTGCTGCCCGAATAGTCATAAACAACGGTGAACGTGATCCCGCCCGCAGGGGCTTGCCGGCCCAGCGTCACCGTCAACCCCCTCGCGGCGTTCGTCTCGGGGATCGTCACCGCAGACGTGATCGAGTATTCTGTTTGATGCACCGTAGCGGTCACATCAGCAACTGTGACACTCGTGTAATCAGAATCGGTGGTGATAGCGTGACTGATCGTAGAAGCGCCTTTCAACACGCCGGTGACCGTCACCTGCTGGGGGGTGTTCCAGTTGGCCGTGGTAAACGTCAACGCGTCCGACACCATGACATATCCGCGGTCGTGACTGCCCGTCGTGAACCCCTGAGCCAAGGTGTCCGCCCTCATGAAATAGCTGAACCCCAGTGTCTGCCCCACGCCGGAGACCATCGGAGCGGTCCGCTGCGCGCCGGCCGGACCCGCCAACCACAACGACCCCACCAGGGCCACCAACGCCAGAACCAACCCGGCACGCAGCCCGAAAGCACGACGACCCCGCCCACAGAACCTCCGCCCCCGCTCAGACACGGGGCCGCAAGCGCCCGCAACAGTCCGATTCATGTCAATACCTAGCTAGTTTCTCCATAGGCCACCACATTACCCCCAAACGCGTGGCGCACTCGGTTCATTACGGAACCTCTCATCTCATATGTGTCCGCAACGCAGCAGACGGGCTCGACGCCGAATACGCCTCGGTGGTCAAGGGGCTCCTTGAACCGGCGACAGTGCTTGCCGGAATGGGAGGGGTGAGGGGGAGGTCAGGCAGCGCCGGTGCGGAGAGCTTCGACGGGTTCCATCCGGGAGGCTCGCAGCGCCGGGTACAGACCAGCCAGTAGTCCGATGATCGCGCCCAGCACCGGCGCGGCGAGGGGGATCCTCGGGTCCAGCACCGGTGTCCAGGTCCGGGCGGCCGACACCCCCACGACGACCAGCACCCCGACGCTGGCGCCGATCATGCCACCGAACAGACCAACGCCGATGGACTCGAGCAGGAACTGGTAGGCGATGTGGCGGCGACCGGCGCCTAACGCGCGCCGTAGCCCGATCTCTCCCACCCTCTCCAGAACGGACACCAGCGTTACGTTGGCGATGCCGATCGCACCGATCAG
>JAPOQZ010000109.1 GCA_026710435.1 bacterium
CAACGAACCCCCAACTGGTGGAGGTGTAATTATGCGCGCGCTTGATCCCGAAGCGCTAAACGCGGTGTGGGTCGCTGTCGAGGCTTTGTTGCCCCCTCGTGAGGACAACCATCCCCTGGGCTGCCACAATCCCCGTATCTCTGACCGGATCTGTTTTCGGGACCTGCGATCCACAAGGCCTGAGCGCGGCGTTTCGGCAGTACTGTTGTGAAGATAGGAAGTTATCCTACGAGCTTCACCCGACATACGGAGGCGCCTGTGGGAATCCATGCCGACCTGCTGGAACGGCACCGGGCAGTGCTACCGCCCTGGGCCGGTCTGTACTATGACGAGCCCATCTCGCTGGTGGACGGCGAGGGTAGGCACGTAGTCGACGCCGAGGGCAACCGGTACCTCGACTTCTTCGGTGGGATCCTCGTCACCATCGCCGGCCATGGGGTCCCGCGCGTGATTGAGGCGATCAAGGCCCAGGCCGACCGCCTCCTGCACGCATCGACCCTATACCTGATGGAATCCCAGATCGAGCTGGCCGAGAAGGTGGCGGAGTTGTCCGGGATTCCCGACGCCAAGGTGTTTTTTGCCAACTCCGGTACCGAAGCCAACGACATGGCCCTGATGCTGGCCACCCAGTACCGCAAGTCGAACCAGATCCTGGCGATACGGGGCAGCTATCACGGTAAGTCCCATAGCGCCATCGCGGTGACCGGCAACGCGGCCTGGTCCGGGACCACCTTCAGCCCCTTCCAAGTGACTTACGTCCATGGTGGCTACAAGGTGCGATCCCCGTTCGGACACCTCCCCGACGACCAGTTCATCGCCAGGTGCGTCGACGACCTGCGCGACCTGCTGGACATCGCCACCGCGGGCGACGTGGCGGCGATGATCGCCGAACCCATCCAGGGAGTGGGGGGCTTCATCACCCCACCCGACGGCTTGTTCGGGGGGATGAAGGAAGTGCTGGATGAGCATGGGATCCTGTTCATCTCCGACGAGGTGCAGACCGGGTGGGGTCGCACCGGTGAGAACTTCTGGGGTTACGAGGCACACGGAATCGTCCCCGACCTCATGACCTTCGCCAAGGGCCTCGGCAACGGCATGGCGATCGGTGGTGTGGTAGGCCGTGCCGAGATAATCGACTGCTACCCGGCCAATGCCATATCAACGTTCGGGGGTAACCCGATGGCGACGTCGGCCGCTCTTGCCACCCTCGAGGTCCTGGTCGAGGAGGACCTGCAGTCCAACTCCCACAAGGTGGGCAACCAGCTGAGGAACGGACTCGAATACCTGGCCGAAGAAATGGAAGAAGTCACCGAAGTCAGGGGCAAGGGCCTGATGCTGGGGATGGAACTATCCGACCCGGTTACCGGCAGACCCGATCCGGCGCTGACCGCCGGGGTCATGGAAGAGGCCAAGGCCGAAGGGCTGCTCATCGGCAAGGGAGGCCTCTACGGGAACGTGTTGAGGATCGCCCCGCCGCTGTCGCTGACCGAAGCCGAGTGCGACGATGGTCTAGCCATGCTCGAGACCGCCATACGCAGGACGACCAGCTCCTGAACGGCGGCATAACCGACATCCGGAGGAGATTCATGGGAACCACACTGATCAAGAACGGTACCGTCGTGACCGCCACAGAGACCATGAAGGCCGACGTACTGCTCGATGGGCCGATGACGGTCGCCATCGTTGCGACAGCCAACGTGGACCTGGGGCTGGAGGCAGACCGCACCATCGACGCTTCAGGGAAGTTGGTGCTGCCGGGTGGCATCGACGTACACACCCACATGGAGTTGCCCTTCGGGGGCACGTTCGCCGCCGACACGTTCGAGACCGGCAGCCGGGCCGCTGCCTGGGGTGGCACGACGACCATCGTTGACTTCGCCGTCCAGACCAAGGGCGAGTCGGCAATGGACGGCTTCGAGAAGTGGATGGCCAAGGCCCAGGGCGAGTGCGCCATCGACTACGGATTCCACATGATCACCGGGGACGTAAACGAACAGACCCTCAAGGAGATGGACATGCTGGTGGACGAGGGAGTCACCTCGTTCAAGATGTTCATGGCCTACCCGGGGGTCTTCTACTCCGACGACGGCGAGATCGTCATGGCCATGCAGAAAGCCGCCGAGAACGGGTCGATGATCGCCATGCACGCCGAGAACGGCATCGCCATCGACGTGTTCGTCAACCAGGCCCTGCAAAGGGGCGAGACCGACCCCATCCACCACGGGATAGTGCGCAAGTCGGTCCTCGAAGGCGAAGCGACCCACCGCGCCATCCGTCTGGCGGAGGTGACCGGAGCCCCTGTCTACTTCGTGCATCTCTCGGCCCTCGAAGCACTAGAACAGGTGACGCTGGCGCGGGACGAGGGACGCAACGTGTTCGCCGAAACTTGTCCGCAGTACCTGCTCCTGGATCTCGAGGACCTCGGGAACGGCTTCGAGGGCGCCAAGTATGTCTGCTCACCGCCCCTGCGCGACCGGGCGGCGGGACACCAGGAACGTCTGTGGCGGGGTCTCAAGACAGATGACCTCCAAGTCGTGTCTACCGACCACTGCCCGTTCTGCATGGGCGACCATCACACGTTCGGCGTCCAGAAGCAGTTGGGGCGGGATAACTTCGCCGCCATACCGAACGGGATCCCCGGTGTCGAGAACCGGATGGAGTTGATCTTCGATGCCGGTGTTTCGGCCGGTCGCATAGGCGTGAACCGCTTCGTCGAGATCACCGCCACGGCACCGGCCAAGATGTTCGGCCTGTTCCCGAAGAAGGGCACCATCGCGCCCGGGAGCGACGCGGACATCGTGATAGTCGACCCAGACCGGTCTCACACCATCTCGGTGGATACCCACCACATGGATGTCGACTACTCGGCCTACGAGGGCAGGGAGATAACCGGCAAGGTGGAGACGGTCATCTCGAAGGGCCAGGTCATAGTTGCGGACGACACCTACCACGGGAGCAAGGGCGACGGGGAGTATCTGCGACGCGGCACCAGCATGCTGCTGCGCTGACCCCCTCTCGGCTTCCAGGCACCGCCCGGAATGGCAAGGTATAGCTACCGTATCGGCTCAACAAAACACCCTGAGAACGAGGTCAGAGGCGATGAAAACCATAACCCACTGGATCAACGGCAAGTCCTGGGAGGGCGAGCCGGAGCGGACCGGTCCGGTGTTCAACCCGGCTACCGGACGCCAGACGGCCGAGGTGGCTTTCGCCACCGCCGACGAGGTCGGCGAGGCGGTCGGCCAGGCTCGTAAGGCCTTCGAGGACTGGCGGTCGGTACCGCTCACGCGCCGCCAGAACATCATGTTCGCCTACCGGGAACTCATCACTCGACACCGGATGGACCTGGCCAGGGCCCTCACCGCCGAGCACGGCAAGACACTGGACGATGCCCTCGGCGAGGTGCAGAGAGGGCTTGAGATAGTCGAGTTCGCCTGCAACATCGCCCACCTGCTGAAAGGAGAGTTCTCGGAGCAGGTCAGCACGTCTGTCGACACGTACACCGTACGACAACCGCTGGGGGTGGCTGCCGGGATCACACCGTTCAACTTCCCCGCCATGGTTCCGATGTGGATGTTCCCGATCGCCATTTCCTGCGGCAACACTTTCGTGCTCAAGCCATCCGAGAAGGATCCGTCTCCCTCCTTGCTCAACGCCGAACTCCTAGCCGAAGCGGGTCTTCCCGACGGGGTGTTCAACGTGGTTCATGGCGACAAGGAGGCGGTCGACGCCATCCTCGCCCACCCCGACGTGGCAGCTGTCTCGTTCGTGGGCTCCACGCCGATCGCCCGCTACATCTACGAGCAGGGAACCCGCAACGGCAAGCGGGTGCAAGCACTCGGCGGAGCGAAGAACCACATGATCGTGCTGCCCGATGCCGACATGGACCTGGCGGCGGACGCGGCGGTGTCGGCCGGGTACGGATCGGCCGGGGAGAGGTGCATGGCCATCTCGGTGGTGGTCACGATAGGTGACGCCGCCGACCGGCTACTCCCCAAGGTTAGGGAGCGGATCGCCGATCTCGTGGTAGGCCCCGGGGACTCCGAGGGTGCCCAAATGGGCCCGCTGGTGACGGCCCAGCACCGGGACCGGGTAGCAGGCTACGTGGACGCCGGCGCGGCGGAAGGCGCCCACCTTCTCGAGGACGGCCGGGGCTTCGCCATCGAGGGAAACGAGGACGGGTTCTTCTTCGGACCCACGCTGTTCGACGGGGTGACCCCGGATATGTCGATCTACCGGGACGAGATCTTCGGGCCGGTCCTCTCGGTGGTACGGACCGACTCCTACCAGGAGGCTATCGACTTGATCAACATCAACCCGTACGGCAACGGAACCGCTGTTTTCACCAACGACGGCGGCGCGGCGCGCAAGTTCCAGGCAGAGATCGAAGTGGGCATGGTGGGGATCAACGTCCCTATTCCCGTTCCACTCTCGTTCTATTCGTTCGGGGGCTGGAAGGACTCGATCTTCGGGGATCACTCCATCTACGGCGCCGACGGGGTACATTTCTACACCCGGCCCAAGGTCGTGATAACCAGGTGGCCAGACCCCATCCATCGAGGAGTGGATCTCGGATTCCCCCAGCACCGGTAGGAAGGCAAGTAGCGACCCCGGGAGAAGGACAGTCAGCATGGACTTCGGCGTAGTACTGCAGACCGACCCGCCGGCATCGCGGGTGATAGAGCTTACCCGCGTGGCGGAGGCCAACGGGTTCACCCACGCTTGGACCTTCGACTCCCACATCCTCTGGCAGGAGCCGTTCGTGATCTACTCGCGCATGCTGGCCGAGACCGAGCGCATGGTCGTCGGTCCGATGGTCACCAATCCCGGTACCCGTGACTGGACGGTGCTGGCATCCCTGTTCGCCACCCTCAACGACATGTACGGGGACCGGACCATCTGCGGAATGGGACGGGGCGACTCGGCCCTCCGCTGCATCGGACGCAAGCCTCGCACCCTGGCCAAGATGGTCGAGTCGATGGAGATCATCAAGGGCCTAGTGGCCGGAGACGAGGTCGACTACGACGGCACCCCGCTCAGCATCCCGTGGGTCTCGGAGGGCTGGGACCTGCCCATGTGGGCGGCCGGATACGGACCCAAGGCCCTGGCCACGGTGGGCCGCTACGCCGACGGCTTCATCCTTCAACTGGCCGACCCGCAGATCCTGGAGTGGACCGTGGGTGCGGTGCGGTCCGCGGCCGTGGATGCAGGCCGCGACCCCGACGAGATAACCGTTTGCGTGGTGGCTCCAGCCTACGTGGGTGACAACATCGATCACCAGCGGGAACAACTTCGCTGGTTCGGCGGGATGGTCGGCAACCATGTCCATGACCTAGTCAAACGCTACGGTTCGGACAATCCGGAGATGGTGCCCGAGGTGCTGGCCGACTACATCGCGGCGCGGGAAGGCTACGACTACGCCCACCACGGGAAAGCCGGCAATCCTTCCACCGACTTCGTGCCGGACGCCATCGTGGACCGCTTCTGCGTACTGGGAACAGCCGAGGACCACATCGCCAAGCTGAGGCTCCTCCAGGACCTGGGAATGGACCACTTCGGCATCTATCTGATGCACGACGACCGGGAACGCACCCTGGAGGCCTACGGGGAAACGGTTATCCCCGCAATCGGTGGGTAGCCCGTTTCACTCGAATAGCGCGGATGCGTCCCACTCAGAACGCACCACAGTCACATAGTGATACAGGAGCGTCCGGCAAACATCTGGTTCGCTTGCTGCCGTGATCTCGGCCATTCTCCGGATCGCGGCCGCTGCCGCCTGGGAGACCTCCGCCTGCTGCGACCAGGTGCCCGCTTCATCCCAACCGGCCGGTAGTTGCCAACCGGTGGAGAGCCGGTACCGGTTTGGCCTGTCAGTTCCTTCGCGCGGGGACAGGCACCCGAGCTGGACTTCGGGCTCGGTAGCCTGCTCCAACGCCCTGACCACCAAGGTCGCGAGGCTCGAGTACTCACCCCAGGCCTGGGCTTCCAAGCCCTCCTTCACGGTGTTCGGTATTGAGAATCTGATCGTCGCCCGTGAGCCGGCGACAGACTCTGGCCTCGATCCTCGCTCTAGAGCCGATCCGTATTCCTCCTCGGTCACCTTGCGGGGTTCCCAAACGGTGGCGCCACCGGTGGTGTGCGACAGGTGAGTCATCGGTGAGTCGGGTAGGGCACCGTGCCAGTGGATCTCTCCCGGTGGCGCATGGACCAGATCACCGGTCGAGATCTCGACAGCGACGCCCTCGTCGTTCTGGACGAGTCCGGCACCGTCGGTGACGTACAGCACCTGGCCAGCCGGGTGGTGGTGCCAGTCGGTGCGGGCGCCCGGCGAGAAACTCACTGCCAGGATGTTGAGAACCTCGTCGTTCCTCACCGGCCCGAACAGCACGTCGCCCGTGAAGGTCTCGGGTGGGGCCTTCCCCCATTCGATGTCCGCCGGCTTCCAGAACTCCATCAGTACGCCTCCAAGTGGTCGCCAGGGACCACTCTAGGAGGGTGCTGAACAATGACGATTGCTCAGGCCTGCCACCCGCCGGCCCGGGCATTTTGCGGGCGGTTGGCAGGCCGCTGGTGGATTGCTCAGCACCCTCCTAGTGTCCTGTATCGGAAATTCGCTGGAGACAGCCTCCTCCGCCTGACACGCACCGGTTCCGGGGAGCCGAGACCGCGAAAACCGTCGAGGCGGTCTCCTCCGGCGGGCCCTCCCCCACCCGCCACCTCCTCGGCGTCGAACGCGTCCCGCCGTACCCTCCACGAGG
>JAPOQZ010000201.1 GCA_026710435.1 bacterium
CATCGAGGTGCTGGAGGACCTGTACGGGTCGGTCGACTACAAGACGCATCTGGCCGGTGTGTTCACCGCCCGAGCCGTCAAAGCAGCCCTAGCCGCAGCAGGGTAGCTGCCGGTAGTAAGTTGGTCTGAGCCAGCTTGAGTAGGATCGCCTTCCTCTTCGAGCTGGCCCAGACCCCCCCCGCTTGACCCATCCCGAGACGGCGGCTACCCGGATACGGCGTGCAGAAAGAAGTGGTCCTCATGACAGTGATGGATGGCTTCGGCGGCCGCGGCCGGATGGGAGGTGCTGCCGTGACCCGTGTATCCTGCTCGGGATGACCCCTTCCACGGTTCACGAGGTTGCCGACGCCCTTGCTTCGCAGCGCTACATCGCAGACCGCTCCCTAGCGATCACGGTCCACCTGGCGCTGCAGATGGGGCGTCCGCTATTCCTCGAAGGAGAGGCCGGCGTGGGGAAGACCGAGGTGGCGAAGGTGCTGTCGACCATCCTGGATGAGCCGCTGCTGCGCCTTCAGTGTTACGAGGGACTCGATGCCGGGCATGCCATCTACGAATGGGACTATGCCCGCCAGATGCTTGCCATCCGCCTCATCGAGGCGCGTGGGGAAGGGGCCGGTGCGGGTATTTCGGACATCATGAGCCGCGAGTATCTGATCGCCCGGCCATTGCTGGAGGCGGTGGAGATGTCGGCCGCCGGCCGTCGGCCGGTGCTATTGATCGACGAGTTGGACCGGGCCGACGAGGAGTTCGAGGCGTACCTGCTGGAGTTGCTGTCCGATTTCCAGGTGACCATTCCGGAGGTCGGAACGGTCACCGCCAAGGAGCCTCCGGTGGTGGTGATCACGTCCAACCGGACCCGGGAGATCCACGACGCCCTCAAGCGGCGCTGTATCTACCACTGGATCGATTACCCGACCTTCGAGCGGGAGGTGGCCATCGTCACCAGCAAGGTTCCGGGAATCGACACCGCGCTTGCGGGCGAGCTCGCACGGGCAATGGAGCGGCTGCGCGACCTGGAACTCTTCAAGCCTCCGGGCGTCGCCGAGACACTCGACTGGGCTGCTGCTCTTCAGGTACTCGGGGCCCGGGTGCTCTCTCCCGAGGCGGCTGACGACACTCTTGGGGTGATCCTCAAGTACGAAGAGGATATCGAACGGGTCCGTTCGGGCGGGTTGGCAGGCCTGCTTGCCTCATGACCGGAGTGTTCGCCCAGAACGTGATCCATTTCGGCCGTTACCTGCGGGCGAGAGGACTCGAGGTGACACCGCCGACCGGCATGGATCTGCTGAGAGCGGCCCGCTTGCTCGGTCTCGAGGATGGAAGGGACATCCGCCACGCCTTCCGGGCATTGGTGGTTACGCGTCCCGACCAGTTGCCGGTGTTCGAGTCGGCATTCGAACTGTTCTTCGGGAGGGGGGTGCGCAGGCCACCGGTGATCGACTCGGAATCCGAGTCGATGTTCCAGTCCTACCTACCGGTGATCGCGCCGGAGGGCCAGGATGAAGAGGACGAGATCCACGAGAGTAGCGAGCAGTTGGGCGCTTCCTACAGCGAGCGCCTCGGTTCGAGAGACTTCGGCGAGTTGACTCCTGACGAGATCTCCGAGGTGAGGCGCATGATCGCAGCAATGGTGTGGAGGCCCGCCGAGGCGCTGAGCCGTCGCTGGCTGGCCGATACAGGAGGGAGACGGCCCGACATGCGCCGGACTCTGCGAAACGCGGTGGGTCCGCGAGGCGAACTCATAGAGATGGAGTTCCGTTCCCGGAGACCGCGCCGCCGACCCTTGGTCATGGTGGCCGATGTCAGCGGCTCCATGGAGAAGTACGTGGAGATGCTGCTCTACTTCGCCCACGCCGCCCCTGCTCGGATGGGGCGGGTGGAGACCTTCGTATTCTCCACCCGGTTGACCCGCATCACCCACGAACTCCGCCGGCGGGATCCCGCCGCCGCTCTGCGGCTGGTGTCGGGAAGGGTTCATGACTGGTCCGGCGGGACCCGCATAGGGGAGTCCTTGGGCACGTACAACAAGGTGTGGAGCCGCCGGGTAGCCCGGGGCGGCCCTATCGGGATGATCATCAGCGATGGTTGGGACCGGGGCGACCCGGAGTTGCTGAGTCGCGAGATGGCCCGCTTCTCCCGGTCCGTACATCGCACGATCTGGTTGAATCCACTCGCAGGGCGGGCTGGTTACTCGCCGGAGACCAGAGGACTGAAGGCGGCGCTGCCATTCGTCGACGACTTCCTTCCGGCTGCCAGGTTGGCGGATCTCGCCGGTGTGGTCCGTATCCTGGAGTCGATACCTGCAACACCGAGACCGATTGCTAGAGGAGGAGCGTGGGCTTCATGAACGATGCGCTGACGGTTTACGACCGATGGAGGACAGAAGGAAAACAAGTCGCGGTGGCCACAGTGGTGAAGGTACAGGGTTCCGCGCCCCGGCCGGAGGGGGCCAAGTTCCTGGTGTCGTCCACCGGTGATATGGAGGGGTCGGTGAGCGGTGGTTGCGTGGAGAACGATGTGTTCCTGCACGCCCAGGAGGTGATCGATAGTGGAGAACCGCGCCTGGTTACCTACGGGATTGCCGACGAGGACGCTTTCGAGGTGGGGTTGGCCTGCGGGGGAACCATTCAGGTGTTCATCGAGCGATGGTGAGCCCGCTGGAAGCGGTCCGCGGCCTCGTGGAGGCGGAGCGGTTGGGTGCGGTGGTCACGATTGTTACCGGGCCCGGCGCGGGAACCAAGGGGGTAATCGACAGGACCGAGGGGGTGATCGCCGGTCTGATACCGGAGGACATCGCCGGTGATGTGGTTTCCGACGCGGTCAGCCTCATGGACCGTGAACAGAGCTGGACCCTCGCATACGGGGATCGCCAGGTATACATCGAGACCGTCGCCCCTCAACCCCAGTTGGTGATATTCGGTGCCGTCCACATCGCTCAAGAACTGTGCCGGATGGCGTACTGGCTCGGTTTCAGCGTGATGGTCAACGACGCTCGGCCCTTCTTCACCACCACGGAGCGCTTCCCCGAGGCGGAGAGCGTGATCGTGGGATGGCCGGACGAGGTGGCGGACCGGATCGATATCGACGCTCGCACCTACGTCGTGATGCTCAGCCACGACGCCCGCTTCGAAGACCCGGTGCTTCCGCTGGTGCTCAATGGCCCTGCCAAGTACATCGGGGTGATGGGAAGTCGTCGGACCCATCGGCGACGGGTGGCTCGTCTCCGGGCGGCGGGTTTCGACGATCACCAGATCGCCCGGATCCACGGGCCGGTGGGGCTCGACATCGGCGCCGAGCAACCGGGCGAGGTTGCGATCTCGATCCTCGCCGAGATGATCCAGGTGAGGTACGGCTCGGGTACGGGTGACTCCCTGGTCGGTCGCGCCGGCCGTATCCATCTACAACGCACGGAGGATGAAGGCGACCTATGACCAGCGGAGGTCGGTCCGCATCGAGTGAAGGTTGTCCGGTGGCGCAAGCGTGAGCACTGTGGCTCTGATCCTTGCCGCGGGGGAGGCCAGGCGGTTCGGCGGACCCAAGCAGTTGGCTGACTGGGGTGGTATTCCGCTGCTCGAGTACGTTGTGGGGCGTGTTCTCGACTGGCCGTGGGTCGACGGGGTGTATGTAGTTCTCGGAGCGAACTCCGAGCGGATCATGAGCCGGGTCCATCTGTCGACGGTTACGGTCATCGAGAACCTTGACTGGAGCGAAGGCGTAGCCTCGTCTTTGAGGGTGGGACTCGACGTCTTGATAGGGGATCGGGTGGCCGAACGCGTCCTGATCGCCCTCGGCGATCAGCCGACGGTGTCCCCAGCTGTGGTTCCAATGCTCCTAGAGGCAGGACGCCGTTCGCGGCGCCCCGTGGTTATCCCTCGCTACCGCTTCGTCAGGGGGCATCCCGTTCTCATCGAGCGCTCGCTGTGGCCCCGCTTGGTGGCCGGGCTAAAGGGAGATCAAGGTGCACGGAATCAGTTTCTCTCCCATCCGGAATGGGTGGAGGAGGTGTTGATTGCTGAGGGCCCCCCTCCGGATATCGATACGCCGGAGGACCTCGATGAACTACGCCGGGCTACCTGATCAGGGTGCCCGGTTGGATCGACCCCCGGATCGTTGGCTATGCTTTCCGCCACTAGCTTTAAGTAGTTATAGTGGTTGACACATGTTATGTTTATTTGGAACTCCTTTTTAGCTGAGGAAGTTGTGTTATATGGCCATGATCGATGCTCTGGACAGTATTGAACCGGTGGATGCCCGTGCCCTTCGGCGGATGGGGATCAGGACAACCGAAGCGCTACTCCGTCGAGCGGCAACGGCCGAGGGTAGGAGAGAAGTGGCTTCCCGGGTGACCCTGGGGGAGCAAGAGATACTCGCTCTAGTGCTGAGCGTCGACCTGATGAGGATAAAGGGGATGGGTATCCTCTATTGCCGGTTGCTCAGCCAGGTCGGTGTCCACGCGATCGAGGATCTAAGGACTTGGAACCCCGACACCCTCCGGGCGATGCTCGACCAGACGAACGATAGGGTCGGGATCGCCCGTCGCTTGCCCAATCTGGAACGGGTCGCCGCATGGGTCAAGGAAGCGCAGAGTATCGAGTCCGTCATCGACAGGTAGTCTCGCACCGGCGACCCGGCCGTCAGCCTCTGTCCTCGACCTTCCGGGCGAGCGAGATTGTCGAGGCCGGTACGCCTCCACGCATTGCCGCGCTGCGCCTGGCACCCAGCAAGGCTTTGGTCCGCCCCAACGGTGATTACGGGCTCGGCCGGGCACTTCGGGACGGGTTGGCACCGAACTGTCTGTTGGGTCTATTCTTCCCCGTATCTTTCGGAGGAACCCCTAGATGATCATCGTCATGAAACCGGGGGCGACAGAGGAACACATCGGCGCCGTAGTGCAGCGCTTGGCCGGTGTCGACTCGGAGGCCCACATATCAACCGGTCAACTCCGCACCGTCATCGGTGCGATCGGCGATCGGGGGCGTATCCAGCAGATCCCCTGGGGGGCGATGTCCGGCGTCGAGAGAGCCGTACCGGTCCTGAAGCCCTATAAGTTCGTGTCTCGAGAATTCCAACCCGAGGACACGGTAATCAAGGTGCGCAGCGCGCAACTCGGCGGTGGAGTGTTCGCGCCGATTGCGGGTCCCTGTGCGGTGGAGAGCCGGGATCAGTTGTTCCGCACCGCCGAAGCGGTCAGGAACGCGGGCGCAACCATACTTCGAGGGGACGCTTTCAAGCCCCGCACCAGCCCCTTCTCCTTCCAAGGTCTTGCCGAGGATGGTCTCCAGTTGCTGGCCGAAGCCCGCGAGGAGTTCGACCTTCCGTTCGTGGCGGAGGTGCTCGACCCCCGTGACGTTGAGATGATCAGCGGCTACGCAGATATTCTGAGGATAGGGACCCGCAACATGGCCAACTTCGGCCTGCTCTCGGAAGTGGGCCGGGTCCACAAACCGGTGATGCTCAAGCGGGGCTTCACCGCCACCGTGGACGAATGGCTCAACGCCGCCGAGTACATCTACAAGGAAGGCAACCACGAGGTCATCATGGTAGAGCGGGGAATCCGCACGTTCGAGACCAGCACGCGCAACACGCTTGACATCTCTGCGGCTCCGGTTGTCAAGACCATGTCCCACTTGCCGGTGATCATCGACCCGTCCCACTCGTCGGGACGCCGCCACCTGGTTGCACCTCTGGCCCGGGCCGCTCTCGCGGTCGGCGCCGACGGGTTCATTATCGACGTCCACCCTGACCCGGAGGCGGCGCTTGTGGATGGTGATCAGGCGATACTGCCGCACGAGTTTGCCGAGTTGATGGAGCAGATGAAAGCTCTGGCGGCCGCACTCCAAGTCACCATCTAGGTGGGGAGGGATGGCAGGTAAGGGGGTGGGTGCTACCACCTTCCCGCGCAATCCTCCGTGCTCGTTCCGGCCAAGGCCTCGCGGCTCGTAGGGCTAGCCGATGGGCCGTGCCGCAATACTCGGGACCGGGTTGATTGGCGCATCTCTGGGAATGGCGCTCCGCAAGGCCGGTTGGGTGATCGCCGGGTGGGATCCCGATGACTCGGCGCTCGCCGGAGCGGCGAAGCGAGGTGCGGTGGACCACGCGTGCCCGACACGGGACGCCGCCATCGACGATGCCGACCTGATCGTGCTGGCGGGACCGCCCAGCGCCACGATTGCGACCCTTGGCCAGTTGCATACCGACGCTCTGGTCACGGATGTGGCAGGGGTCAAGGAGCCCGTAGTCAGGGCTCGACCGGACGGCCTCCGCTTGGTGGCCGGACACCCTATGGCCGGCCGCGAGCAGGCGGGCCCGACCGCGGCTACGCCGTCCCTGTTCCGGGGGGCCGCCTGGATAGTGTGTCCGGATGGGGCCGATGACTCCGACGTCGAAAGCGTCAAGCAGGTCATCGATTCCGTGGGGGCGATCCCATACACGATGTCTGCTGCCGAACACGATCGCGTAGTTGCCGCCATCTCCCACCTACCCCAGTTGATAGCCGTGTCGCTGGTCAACCTTGCTTCGAGCGATCCCGGAGCGATGGAGTTGGTGGCAGGTTCATTCCGCGATCTGACCCGGGTAGCCGCTTCTGAACCGGGTTGGTGGCCCGAGTTGCTCGCCGCCAATCTGGGCAACGTGAGCCGGGTCATCGATACGATGGTCTACCAACTCGAGACTGCAAGATCGGAGATCCTGACGGATC
This sequence comes from bacterium, assembly GCA_026710435.1. Lineage (GTDB taxonomy): Bacteria > Actinomycetota > Acidimicrobiia > Spongiisociales > Spongiisociaceae > JAPPFW01. Next base: position 6,698 of record JAPOQZ010000201.1, read on the forward strand.
GCGACTCGCTGGCATCCCGGTTCGAGTCGGCCAGGGTGCAGCGGCGGCGGATGGCGTCTCACGATGTCCGGGTGGGAGTGGTGCTGCAGGATCGACCTGGTGAGATCGCGGCTGTCGGCAGGGCGTTGGAGCAAAGCGCGGTGGATGTCCGTGACCTGCAACTGCGCCACGCTCCCCACGGCGGTGGCGGTGTTCTAACGATCTCGGTGCGTCCCCAGGAGGCCGCCACCCTGCGCGACTCGCTGGCCGTTGAGGGTTTCACCTTCGAGTAGCCGGCCTCCAGCGCACTGCGAGACCACCACTGGGTGATGGACGGCCGGCAGGTTCGCGTGGCCAAGGCTCTCGATGCTCCGATCCTCCTGTGTCTCTCCTGCGTTGGGAGTGTCTTCCCGGAAACTGGGAAACACCAGGAAGACTGGAGACAGCCCGGGAGGGTGCTGAGAAACCCCCTGCTGTCCCGACGTTCGGTGAAAGACTCTCAGGTCGGCGAACGGCGGGTCAACTTCTACCCGCGTTCTTAGGCACCCTACCAGGAGTTTCAACCGTCTTCGGTACGTTCCTCGGAGGGTACTGAGCAATCCACCAGGCCCGAGCAATCGTCATTGTTCAGCACGCTCCTAGACTTCCCGGGATGACGACTATCCGGGTCGCCGGTGCCCAGATCAACCTCCGCGTCGGGGACCTCGGCTACAACGAGTCACGTCTGGTCGATGCCATGCGGTGGGCGGAGGGTCAGGGAGCCGACGTCCTGCTGCTGCCGGAGCTGGCCATTCCGGGTTACCCACCCGAAGACCTGGTGATGCGGCGGGGATTCGTGGATGCCAACCTCTCGGTCCTCGAGCGTCTGGCGCTTGAGGCCGGGGAGACCGTCACCGTCGCCGGCTTTATAGACCGCTTGGATGTGAGCTGCCGGAAAACAGGCGATTCGGTAGCACGCGGGGTGGCCAACGCGGTGGCTCTACTCCACCGTGGCACGGTCAGGGGCGTGTACCGCAAGGTGTTGCTGCCCAACTACGGAGTGTTCGATGAGGATCGCTACTTCGCAGCCGGTTCCTGCCCGGGAGCGGTATGGAACATCGGCGGTGTGGTGGTGGGGGTTTCGATCTGCGAGGACATCTGGGTCCGCGACGGCCCACCCTCCCGGCAGGCGGCCAACGGGGCCCAGATTCTTCTGAACGTCAACGGATCTCCTTTCCAGATCTCCAAGGAGACCCAGCGGGCCGGCCACATCAGGAGAGAGGCGACAGACTCGGGGGTACCCGTCGTATACCTCAATCTCGTGGGAGGCCAGGACGAGTTGGTCTTCGACGGGGGATCGATGGTCGTCGACCGCACGGGTTCGGTCCAATACAGGGCGCCTTCCTTCGAGGAGGACTGTTTCGTGGTCGATGTGGAACCGGGGGATCGGACGCCGGCAGGCCGGAACGCGGTGGTGGTGCGCGACGAGCCCTTGGCCCGGAATCGACGACGCCTGGCGCCGTCCTCGGTCCCCTCTCTGGAGCCTGCGGAGGAGACCTACCGCGCCCTGACTCTGGGTCTGGGTGACTATGTCAGGAAGAATGGTTTCTCCAAAGTGGTCGTGGGGCTGTCGGGCGGGATTGATTCGGCCCTTACCGCCGTTATCGCCTCCGACGCCCTCGGGCCGGAGGCCGTGCGGGGCGTGACCATGCCCTCCAAGTTCAGTTCGCCAGGATCGGTCCACGACTCCGAGGAACTGGCCCGGCGGCTGGGGATCCGCTTCGATGAGATCGAGATAGCCGAGTTGTACGCCGGATACGAGAACGCTCTCAAGGCCGTCTTCGCCGGTACCGGGTTCGGTGTCGCCGAGGAGAACCTACAACCCCGGATACGGGGTACTCTGCTGATGGCGATTTCCAACAAATCGGGGGAAATGGTGATCGCCACAGGAAACAAGTCGGAGATGGCCGTCGGGTACGCGACCCTGTACGGGGACATGGCTGGTGGATTTGCCGTGCTCAAGGATGTGTTCAAGACACGGGTCTACGAACTCGCCAGGTGGCGTAACCGCCGGGGTCAGGTGATCCCCGACGAGACGCTCGCCAAGGCGCCGTCAGCCGAACTCCGTCCCGGGCAGGTCGACACCGACAGTCTCCCGCCGTACGAACTGCTCGACCCGGTACTCTCCGCTTATATAGAGGAGGACCGATCGGTGGACGACATCGTCGAATCCGGATACGACAGGGAGTTGGTCACGAGGGTGGCGGTGATGGTGGACCGGAACGAGTACAAGCGCCGCCAAGCCCCCCCGGGCGTGAAGATCACTGCCAAGGCGTTCGGCCGGGACCGGCGCCTTCCAATCACCAACGGTTGGCGTGGTGGGTGACTAGATGGCGCCCGTTCTCCACAACGGTCGCCCGGTCCCTCCGGCAATCTCGATCTTCGATCCGATGGTGGTGCGAGGGGACGGATGCTTCGAGGCCCTCCGATCCTATGGAGGTCATCTCTTCGGACTAGCCGAGCATCTGGCACGCTTGGCGCGATCCGCGATGGCGCTGGAGATCGCACTGCCTCCTATCCCCTACATAGGCGAGTGGGCCCGGCAGGTAGCTGCCCAGCAAGGGGACGGTGTGCTCCGTATCTTCGTTTCTGATGCGGACGAGGGGACCAACGTCTATGTATTTGCGATGGATCTTCCCGAGCTCCAGCCGGAGCACCGGCTCCTCGAGGTCTCCGCGCCGTGGCATCCGGCAGGGGCGGCCTGGGAACTCGCCGGTGTGAAGACCCTCTCCTATGCTCCGAACATGGCGGCCACCCGGGTCGCCCAGGCAGCAGGTTTCGATGACGCCCTGCTGATCTCCCGGGACGGAGTCATTCTGGAGGGGCCCACCTCGGCCGTGATCTGGATGGTGGATGGTGTGATCGAGACCACTTCACTCGACTTGGGGATACTCGACTCGGTGACCCGACGAATAGCCCTGTCCCATGCCCGGCGGCACGGCATCGGGGTACAAGAGGGGCGCTACCCCTTGTCGCGTCTCGCAGAAGCGGACGAGGTGGCCGTACTCTCCTCCGTGAAAGAGGTGAAGCCGGTGAGAGCGGTCGGGGAGCGGACCTTCCGAGCGGGCCCGATCACTGCCCTGCTGGCCCGGTCCTACCGGGTGGCGGTCGAGGACCTTATCAACGGCTGACGGGGAATCGTCTGCTAACCGATTGTTGCCTCTCCTGTGGCCGGACAGCCGCCACCGCGGCAGGTTTAGGAGGGTGCTGAACAATGACGATTGCTCGGGCCTGCCGCCCGCCGGCCCAGGCATTTTGCCGGCGGTTGGCAGGCCCCTGGTGGATTGTTCAGCACCCTCCTAGAGTCCTGTATCTCTGTTTCGCTTGCGTTCGGCGCTTGATGAGCCGAACCGGAACCGACCAACGCTACGAGCGGGCTATATCTGTCACAGGCTCGTTGCACACTGGTAGATAGCCGTATCCGCCGGCGGTTCGTTTCCGACGTCGAGCGGACCGTGGCAGGGTTCATACTGTCCGGAACCGGCCCGCACAGGGGATAGAAGGTCGCGTCCGTGACCCTCGGAGGTGGCGG
>JAPOQZ010000196.1 GCA_026710435.1 bacterium
CGCCCTCCGAGAATTCAACGCCTCGTATGAAGGGAAGAGGACCAAGGCCGAGGAGATGCACCTCGAATACCAGAAGTTGCTCCGGCAGGACCCTGGATTGGCGAAGCGCCTGGAGTTGATGCCCGGATCGGTGTTCTCCGGCCGCAGGCGGCTCTCGAAGGGCGCCCGCGGGGTCTTCTTCTGCTACTCGCTGCCGGCCCTCGACAAGCAACAGGGTGACTTCACCCTCGAAGCCGGGCCTACCCGCTGGTACCTCTACGATCTCGACCAGGATGAGATCATCGAATCCAGCGGGAGAATCGTCGAGAGCATCCGATCCCGGCCCCGCACACCGCGCCGGTGCACGATGGAGGAAGCGACGTTGAAGGATGCCCGCACAAAGGTGATGCGCCACATCCACAACACCTATCTCAAGCAGGTGCAGGCACCCATCAATACCCCGAAACCCAAGCTCATGTGCTGGATGGAGCTCAACGAATGACCAAACTACGTGACATCCGATCAGACCGCCTGCGGTCCGTGCGCACCGCGGACGAACTGCTCAGGTACTTCATCGACGAGTTGGACTGGCCGCTCGAAGACGAAACGCTGGAGGACGAGGATCTCACGTTCGACTTTGATCTGGAAGTGCCCGGTGTTCCGAGCAAGGCCCCATCCCCGATCAAGAGGGTACGGCAGGTTCGACCCTTCACTCCAAGCCAGCCCTGTGGCATCTTCTTCGTCGAGTTGACGGGGCCGAGACTCCTGATCACACGCTTGCGTGGGCTTCTAGCAACTCTAATAAGTAGAAGAAAGGCCGCACGGGATGCCGACCGCAGGTCCTGGGACCTGGATGATCTCATATTCGTTGTGACGACTGGCGAAGGCGATGCTACCGAACTGCACCTGCTGGTCTTCTTCGAAGTGGCCGCAAAAGTGGAGTTCCGATGTCTATCGTGGCGGCCCGCCGACTCCACCCCGAAGTTGCGCCGCCTGGCCGAGGAATTATTACCAAAACTGCGCTGGCCGGACGACGAACACGACATGGAGGCTTGGCGGTCTGCCTGGCGTAGCCCGTTCACTCTGCAACCGGGCTACGCCATCCGCTCCGCCGCCCGTCTCGCCGACCGGATGGCGCGCACCGCACGCGATCTGCGGGATCAGATCCGCGAAGCCTTGGCCGACGAGGATGGCCAAGGTCCCTTCTCGGAGTTGATGGTCTGTATCCGCCAGCAACTGGTCGCCGACATCAACGAGGAGCGTTTCGCTGACATGTGCGCCCAGACCCTCGTCTACGGACTGCTCGGCAGCCGGGTAACAGACCCCGACGGCTTCGGTGCCACACCCGTCCTGTCGGCCATTCCGCTCAGCAACGCCTTCCTGTCCGCATTCTTCGAGCAGGTCCACGGACAGGCCAGCGAGCTCGATCTCGAGGGCAGCGGATTGGAGCAGTTGATCGCCGATCTTCGGAAGACCGATGTCGAGGCGATCCTGGATGACTTCGGCGCCACAACCAAGGGTGGAGACCCTGTGATCCACTTCTACGAGGAGTTCCTCAAGAAGTACGACCGCAAGTTGAGAGCCGAAGCCGGCGCCTTCTACACGCCCGAGCCTGTGGTCGAGTTCATGGTGAGAGGCGTAGACGAGATCCTGCGGACACGGTTCGGCCTCGAAGCAGGCATTGCGGATCCGGCCACCTGGCAGGACGTAGCCGAGCGCGTCGGATTCGACGTACCCGAGGGAGTCACTCCCGAGAGACCGTTCATCTCAATGATCGACCCCGCCAGCGGAACAGGCACCTTCCTCGTCCATTGGCTCCGCCGGGCCAAACGATCCTTCGAGATAGCCCGCCCGGGCGAGAGTTGGCGTCAACATCTCGGGGCGAGCGTGCTGCCGTCAATGCATGCCTTCGAGTTCATGCTCGGGCCCTACACGATCGCCCACCTCAAGCTCGCCCTCCAGTTACATGACGAAGGTCTTCCGACCGACGCTGCCCAGATCCTGCTGACCAACACCCTCGACCACGACCCCCACAGATGGCGTTTGAGGTGATGGAAGACCCGGTAGCGGCCGAGGGGCGCCGCGCAGACCAACTCAAGAAGGATGAGCGGTTCACCGTCGTCATCGGTAACCCTCCCTACGAACGGGAGCAGCGCGCCGTGGGCGACACCGGCAAGCGGAAGGGCGGCGTCGTACGCTACGGCGCAGCGGGAATCTCGCCCTTGCTTGAGGACGTGATCCGACCCATGAGCGACGCGGGTCTCGGCAAGCACGCACCGAACCTTCACAACCTCTACGTTTACTTCTGGCGCTGGGCCGTATGGCAGGCAACCGAACTACCTCCCGGCCCAAGCATCGTCGCTTTCATCACAGCCTCTTCCTACCTCGAAGGGTTCGCGATGGGAGGCGTCCGATCTCTGCTTCGTTATGCCTTTGACGAGTTGCTGATAGTCGACCTAGGAGGCGAAGGTCGGGGCGCTCTCATCGAAGAGAACGTTTTCGACATTCAAACGCCGGTCGCCATCGCCTTCGGGCTTAGGAAGGGCATCTCGAGTTCGTCATGCACAGTTCGTCACCTATGTATTTCGGGAAGCAGGCAAGAGAAGTTCGAACGATTGAGCACGCTAACACTCGATGAGGTAGCAACGGACGTTCCCGGTAATGGACTCGAACGACTCATCCCACACGACGACCAAGCCGACTATTGGTCATGGCCCACCGTCACAGACCTGTTCCCTTGGAGTCACTCGGGTGCCAAGTTCCACCGGACTTGGCCGATTGGCGAAACGCTGAGTCTTCTCCGGAGACGATGGTGTGAACTGGTCACAGCAGTACCGCGTGAACGTGGCGCGTTGCTGTTCGAGAAGGAGAGGACAGCGACCAGCACACCTAGACCGCTTTTGCGCGGGGGCCAGAAGCTCCGCCCGATTCGACATCTCGACAGAGACGATCGGCCGGAAAGTATTGAACGATACGGCTACCGCAGTTTCGACCGTCAGTGGGCAATAGCCGACAAGCGAGTCGCGGACAGGCCAAGGCCCGTTCTTTGGCGCGTACGTAGGGGCGGTCAGTTATTCCTCACAACACTGACCTCCACCAAACTCGGACGCGGGCCAGCCCTCACGGTCACACCATACGTACCCGACATAGACCATTTCAGCGGTCGCGGCGCCAAAAACGTGATGCCGATATACCGCGACCCAATTGCCCGGGAAACTAACGTTCCTGGCGGGCTGCTGGAAACACTCGACCAAACGGTGGGCGAACAACTGATAGTTGAGGATCTCGTCGCCTACGTGCACGGTCTTCTAGGCACTGGAGCGTTCACTGAACGATTCACCGACGAACTTGCCGAAATAGTCCAACCTGTCCACATACCGTTCACCGGTAGCCCGGATCTGTTCAACCGAGCAGTGGAACTCGGCCGAGAGCTTCTGTGGTATCACACCTGGGGAGAACGCTTCGGGCCGGATGACGCCACAACCCTGCCACCGGGAACAGTACGCAAGGTCTCACCTGTCGTAGGATACCCCGACACCTTCCGCCACCGCCCTGACGACCAGATCCTGGAAGTGGGGACCGGACGGTTCGGCCCCGTCAGCGAGGACGTCTGGAACTTCGAGGTCTCCGGCCTCAAGGTCCTCAGCTCGTGGCTCGGCTACCGAATGGCCCAACGGAAAGGAAAGAAGGCAGGCCCCTTGAGCGAAATCCGACCGCGTTCGTGGGTCTTCACCGACGAACTCCTCTGCCTGATCAGCATCCTTCAACACACCATCGACATGACCCCCACCGCCGCCCAACTCCTAGACGAGATCGTCTCCGGCCCCCTCCTCCTAGCAACCGACCTCCCCCAACCGACCGACGCGGAACGCAAACCCCCGAAGGTGTAGCCATGGGCCTTGACTCACTTCCATCCACCGGCACACCGGATTGTCAGATTCTTCCCGTCCAATATCCCAGCCCAGAGTTCGATACCATCGTCAACGATCTCTGGAAGCGCAATAGTCGCTGGCTGGGCTTCATGCCAACGCGAGGCTTCCAGGATCGAGCCCAACGTGAGACTCTCCTCGCTGCCCTCGTCGAAGGTCAGGTTGTAGGCTACGTGCTGTTCGACCTTCCGCGCGATGTGGTCAAGATCATCCATCTCTGTGTCGATACATCGTATCGAGGCCGCGGCATCGCGCGTTCTCTTATCAACGCAGTGGGTAGGGAATACCAAGACCGACGCGGCATCCAACTCGCCTGCCGACAAGACTACGACGCTAATGCGCTATGGCCACAACTTGGCTTCGTCACGTTGGCTGAACGGAAGGGTCGAAGTCGAGCTGGTACGCTCCTGACAGTCTGGTTCCGTAATCATGGACATCACAATCTCTTCACTGTGCTTATTGATGACACTAAGGATCCATCTATTGTCGTCGCTATTGACTTCAATATCGTTCTAGACATAGTCGAGGAGCCCCATGATCGCGGTCTGCCAAGCCGACACCTGCTTGATGACTGGATCACTCAACTTGCTGAGATCTGCATCACCCAAGAGACCTACCAGGAGACCGGTCGGTTACCAACCCCGGAACGTCGTCATCAAGTACGCAGCCAGCTTGAACAGTTCCGAGAGTTATCTACCTCACGAGATCAACGTTGGCAAGAACTAGTATCTGAGATTTCCGTGCTGGTGCCAAGGGCACAGGACTCGGACCACCGTCACCTTGCCGATGCGATCGCTGGCAAAAGCCACTACTTTGCCACGCGAGACCAAGAACTGACCAACAACTATGCAAGCTTGAAGGAGCGCTTTGGAATCCGCGTGGTCTCACCACAATATCTGATAGTCGCCCTTGACAAGACTCGATCTGAGGATCGCTACATGCCAGAACAATTGAATGCTACATCAGTTTCGATCCATCGTTCTATCGAGGACGAACCTGCGTTCCTCCGGTCATTTCAGAATCATGCACGTTCGGAACTTCAGAGCAACCTTATAGGCATCTTGCGTACCGCACAATCGACACCTGACCTACGCCAGATAACCATTGTCCGAACTGAGAATGGTAACGATATCGCTACGGCCATAAGCCATATCGCGAACAATATCTTGATAGTTTCTGTATTGAGACTAGCTGGAGAGGACCGCCTGTACAATACGGTAGGAAGACAACTATGCTTCCTCATCAAGGCCTATGCTCTGGACAGAGGTTTGCTATCGATTCGCGTAATGGATCAGTATATATCGTCCACGTTGGAAGAATCTCTATACGATGAAGGCTACCTCCGCAACGGTACCAAGTGGACGTACACCATCACGACCGGGGTCGTCCCAATTCATGAGGTCTATGATGAGGATATATCAGAATCAGATATTGCCCTTCACGAGCACCAGAGTTGGCCAGCAAAACTATTGGGCGGTGGACTCAAGACCTTTGTGATACCTATCCGGCCTCCATTTGCCGAGCAACTATTCGATACGCTTAGTGCAGAACGCACGCTATTTGGGCGGTCGACAGAGCTTGGCATAAGTAGAGAACATGTGTATTATCGTAGCTGGCGAGCAGCTCAGGGATTGGCAGCTCCGGCGAGGATACTTTGGTACGTATCGGGTACCACACCATACCAGAGCGAAGGCCACATTCGAGCTGTATCACAGTTACGAGAAATTCAGATCGGGCAGGCGCTCACTTTATATAGGCGATTTGCCCGTCTCGGGGTCTACACAGATGCTGATGTCATTAAGGCGGCATCTGATGATGGACGTGTCATGGCATTGAGGTTTATCGACACAGAGGTGTTCGATAGCCCAGTGAGCTTGACCCAGGCGTGTGATATGGCTGCGAGCCTAGATGAGACCTTTAGAGCACCGCAGTCTCCGAGCCCAGTCACAGAGGCATTCTTCGCCGCTGTTTATGAGAGGGGTTCTCGCTATGCCGAGTGACAAGGGTGTCCTGCTCCTCTCATTGAAACCGCGCTTCGCGACGATGATCCTTGAAGGCATTAAGACAGTTGAGCTCAGGCGAGTGGCACCGACAGTTCAATACGGCCAATATGCTTACATCTACGCGTCAGCTCCCGTCTGCCAGTTGGTAGGCATATGCCGAGTCGTCGATGTGAAGGTTGCATCGATAGCGGAGACCTGGGAACGATATGGGCAGCAGTGTGCCTTAACGGAAGAGGAGTACATGTCGTATTTTGAAGGGGCACGGCGTGCCGTGGCTATTGTGATAGATAGCCCGGCCCATCTATTGGAACCGCCGTCCCTCAAGACACTCCGTCAACGGATGGCTGGGTTTACGCCGCCTCAGAGTTTCAGATACTTGAATTCGAGCATGCTAGAAGAACTCAAGCTACAGACGGCCTAGTGCATTGGGCAGGCTCCAGGCTCGAGGTCCTGAATCCTTGGAGATTTACCGCTATGAGAAGGTGTTGAGCGCGTCTGCTATTTCGGAGGCCACCAGGTCGGGGCGTTCCATCGGGACCAGGTGGTTCTGGCCTGCCATGTAGGTGGTGGTGGCATTGGGGAGCGCCTCGGGCAGCAACGCGAGGGAGGGTCCCAGCTCGCCGGACCGGTCAGAGATAACGAGGCGCACCGGAGTGGTCAGCTCGTCGATGCGGTCGAAGGCCCCGCATTCGGCGCCGACGGTGAACAGTTCCGCCTCGATCTCTCGACGGCACCGCAAGGCCAGCCCTTCCGGAACTTCCCGGAAGCCGTGGTCCACGTAGGCCCGGAACGCCTCCGGGTGCCAGCGCTGGAACAACGGCTTGGCCAGGTAGCTCTCGATCAGTTCGTCCCGGGAACCGAAGACCGAGCGCCGACGAGCCGCTCCCTGAACCAGCGACAGTTCCGGGTCGCGCACGAAGGGCGGTGGGATCAGGACCGGCTCGATCAGCACCAGGCCGGTGAAGGTCCCAGGGCGCAGGAGTTCCGCCAGCACCAGCACGGTTCCGCCCATCGAATGGCCCACGCCCACCACCGACTCCGGCAGCCGCCCGGCGCCCTCCAGGCTGCCGATCAGTTCGACCAGATCCCTCCCGAGCGTCCACCACGACGCCGGCAGTTCCAGTGACGGCGCTCGTCCGTGGCCGCGGATATCCCATGCCAGCGCCGGCGCAGGTACGCCTCGATCTCGGAGGCTCGACACCACCGGCCTCCAGATCTCCTTGCAGAATCCGTTGGCATGGGCCAGCAGGAGCAGCGCATCGCCCTCGCCGTCATGCCATTCCAGCACTTCCCGATCCACGGGCGCTGGTCGATCTAGTGGTCTACGCGCCAGGGCTCGACCGCATACGGGTGGACGCCGTAGTGAGCGATCGCCTCCGCCACCGCCCCCGGATCAACCCCTCCCGCCCCCACCAGCTGAGAAAGGACCGCTCCCACCACGTTCGGGCCGTCCACTTCGTAGAACCGGCGCAACTCCGCCCGGGCATCGGAACGTCCGAAGCCGTCCGTGCCGAGCGCCGTGTAAGGACCGGGAATCCAGCG
>JAPOQZ010000203.1 GCA_026710435.1 bacterium
CCCCTCCTCCACCTTCAGGGTTACCCGCCCCTGCAGGCTGCCACCGAGTCCACCAAGGGCTCTTCGGTTGTCTTGCCGAACCCGCACGCACCCACGCCTGGGGAACGACGGCGAAGAACTCCTCGAGTGGGTCGCTGATGTGCTCCATCCGTGCCCGGGACATGGCTTCAAGCGATCCAAGCCTCGACGTGGCTCTGCCTGTTGCTGGGGTTGTCGGTAGAACGTCCCGCGCAGCCATGCATTCCTCCTCTCGCCCGATGCCCGCCATCAGCTCGGAAGAAGCGCTGACCAGACTGTTTCTGGGAGTCAGCTCGCCGAGCCCCTGGCAATCGTTGGTAACGATTGACGCTGCTCCGCCACGCCTTAGGCCCCGCTAATCACCTTGATTACGAATTCCGTGGCTGTCGAAACCGCCCTGTCGTACCAGTCGGAGCCGATCAGATGCAATAGGCCGAGCGCCGCGACCAAGGGACCCACGATCCCGGCCAGTTGCTTCACAAGAGTGATCATTATCTTCCCCTAGGTGAGGGCTGTACTTACAAGGCTGTCATTATGCCAGTTGCCTATGACGGGGCTTCGGAGGCGAATTCCGATAGGGCGAAGTTGATCGAGTACTTGCGGTAGGACACATCCACGCCCTCGAATGGGCGGCGTACGTAGCGGACGGTCGGCTGGGCGCTGCGATCCTCGGGGACTTCGACCACGGCGAGGATGAAGCGGTCGGGTGAGTTCTGGGAGTGGATGATCTGGCTTCGGCTGACCGTGACGGTGTCGGCGCCCTCGATCCGGCCCTTGACCTCGATGAAGTAGAGATCGCCCGTATCGGGCTCGCGGCTCTCGATGTCGTAGCCCTCGTTGTTGTGGGGCATCTCCTTGGGCTTTCGACCGAGAGACCGCTCGGTTTCCAGGACCGCGTCCACCGCCCTGCGATCGACCTCCGCCACGTCTCGAGCGCGCATGGGCGGAGCCGCTTGTGGTGTTCCAGCAAGGCGGTCCAGAAGTCCTTGCGGAACCACGATCGCGCCGCCCACTATGTCGGGGGGTCGGCTCGAGAGTTGGAGTTCCCGGTCGAGTTCGAGGTTCCGTTGCTCCAGCCTCGCAGCCAGATCGTCGGCGAAGTTGCGGGCGTGACCGGCCGTGAAGCCACCTTTCGGCTTGGCACCTTGGCTCTGTTTCGCCCTGGCCTTGAACTGGTAGGCGTCCCAGTAGCGGATGCGGGCCTGCAGGCGTTGTTCGACCCCGGATCGCACTTTCCCCACCCGGTGTTCGGTGGCCCGTCGGAGCTCATCGAGGTGGGGGCCGCACAGATCGGTGATAGCGAAGCGGCGGGCGTGATCGGACAGCATGGTGTCGATCCGGCTCTGCTCCAGAAGCGACGCTACGAGCCTCCGCTCATCGTCCTCGATCGGGCGCAGGTCGTGGTGGCGGGCGGCACCGGTCTCTTCGGCTTCGTCTTCGGTGGGCATCTCGACCGTCCAGTAGCGCCTCGATACGTCCCGACCGGTGCCGTCCTTGACGAGGTGCTCGATCTGTACAAGTGCCCGGAGACGGCCGTCGGTCGCCTGGGGATCCACGAGCACGGTCCCCCGCTGCAGGACCGAACCGTGACGGTCGAGAACCGTGGCCACGACGGCTTCGAGCAGGGGATGGCCGAGCGCCAGCAGCGCTGCCCTCGGCCGATCATGGAGGTTGACGAGGTGCTTCTCGAAGGTGACCCGTTCGTACCTGCGGTGCAGCTCCTTGCCCGATCCGGTCTCCTTGGCGCGTTGGCGGACGATCCCGGGCACGCGGGTGATCTCGAAGCGGCCCTTCTCGCGCTCCACGATGCGTCCACCGAAGCGGCGCAGCGCCTCGATGAAGAACATGGAGATGAAGCCGGGCTGCAGCTTGCGGAGCTTGGCGCGCTCCATGTCGTCGCGGATTTCCTGGATATCTCCTCCACCGATCTCGCCGATGGCGAGAGCCCGGTCGTCCACCAGGTTCTTGATCTGCTCCCCAATGTCGTGGTCGATGACCTGATCCTGGCGGGCTCTCACGTCGGGACGGTCGCCGTAGCGGATCGCCTCGATGAGCAGGTCTCGGAGTTGGCGGTCGATCACCGGGTCCCCGAGCACGTCGTAGACCTGGCCGCCCAGCGCCTTGCGCTGCTCCTCGATCTTGTCGAGCAGGCGGATGAACACCGCCCCCTCCCGGGTGCTGTGTGCCACCAGGTTCCAGAGGTGGCAGACCTCGGTCTGGCCGATGCGGTGGATGCGCCCGAAGCGCTGCTCGATCCGGTTGGGATTCCAAGGAAGGTCGTAGTTGACCATCAGGTTGGCCCGTTGCAGGTTGACCCCTTCCCCGGCGGCGTCGGTGGCCACCATCACCTGCACTTCGGGGTCGTTGATGAAGGCGTCCTGGCGGTGGCGGCGGTCCTCCCGCCTGACGCTTCCGTGGATGACCACCACCCGCTCCCGCCTGCCGAGCAGTCCCACGATGCGGCTCTGCAGGTAGTCGAGAGTGTCCTTGTGTTCGGTGAACACGATGATCTTGCGCCTCGCCCCGTCGGGTGCCGTCATGTGGTCCGATTGGAGGACGGTGGACAGCTCTTCCCATTTGGTGTCGGTGCCCGCCCTCCGGACCTCGGCGGCGATGGCGACCAGACGGCCGAGGGTCTCGATCTCCTTGCGGATCTCGGGAGCGGTCTCCGCCGCGGTGGCCTGGTCGATGACCTCGGTCTCCATTTGGTCGACCTGCTCGTCGTCGTAGTCGTCAAAGTCGAAGAAGGCCAGATCATCCTCCGACAGATCGTGGAGGAGCGGATCAGCCACTGCCCGGCCCTCGGCTATGGCCTCCAGTTCCTCCAGCCGCTTCTGGAGTCTCTCGCGGCGCCGGCGGAGCGAACGGTAGATGGCCTGGGGTGAGGATGCCAGCCGTCGCTGGAGGGCAGCGAGAGCGAAACCCACAACTAGACCGCGGCGGCGGTTCTTCTGCTCGATCTGCTTGGCCCGATCCATACCGTGGCGGACGTAGTCGGTCACCTGGTCGTAGAGACGTTGCTCGGGCGGCGACAGGTCGTACTTGACCGAATGCGCCCGACGCTCGGGGAACAGGGGCTTCCCTTCGAAGGTCAGCAGGCTCTCCTTGAGGTATCGGCGCATGAGGTGCGAGGCGTCCGGCACCTGCCCGCCCCTCAGCCGACCCCCGAAAGAGTCCTGGTCCAGCAGGGCGAGGAACAGCATGTAGCTCTCCTGCTTGCCGCTGTGCGGGGTGGCCGTGAGCAGCAGGAGGTGGCGGGTGAGGTCGCGAAGGAGCTCGCCGAGTTGGTAGCGCTTGGTCTTGTTGAGCTTCTTTCCGTAGTAGTGGGCCGACATCTTGTGGGCCTCGTCCACGACCACCAGGTCCCAGCGGGAAGCGGCCAGCTTTTCCTGGAGGTTCTCCCTCCGTGCCAGCTGGTCGAGCCGGGCGATCAGGAGTTTCTCCTCGTCGAACGGGTTGCCTGTGCGGGCGGTCTCCACCATGTCGTTGCCGAGGATGCGGAAGTGGAGGTGGAACCGCTGCGACAGCTCGTCCTGCCACTGGACCACCAGGGAGCCGGGCGCCACGATCAGGACCCGCTCCACGTCACCACGAATGGCCAACTCCCGGATGTAGAGGCCGGACATGATCGTCTTGCCAGCACCCGGGTCGTCGGCGAGGACGAAACGGAGGGGCTGGATGGGCATCATCTGGCGGTAGACGGCCTCGATCTGGTGAGGGAGCGGATCGATGTCGGCGGCCTCCACGGCCACGTACGGGTCGAACAGGTGGGCCGACTTGATGCGCCGAGCCTCCGAGGCCAGCTTGAACAGCCGCCCGTCACCGTCGAGCGGCCACGAGTCCTCGGAAGCCGCCACGCTCAGGCGTTCCTCGTCGTTACGGGAAAGAAGCGTCCGG
>JAPOQZ010000122.1 GCA_026710435.1 bacterium
CACACCCGAATCGCTGATAGAACGACTGCTCGACGAAGCGCTAGACCCCATCCTCGACGAAGCCGAACACTCATCGGATCCCGAGCAAGCCCTCCTCGACCTGAGAGTGCTCGACCCCGCCTGCGGATCCGGCCACTTCCTCATCTCCGCCGCCCACCGCATCGCAGGAAGGCTGGCCTCCGTGCGGGTAGAGGGCATCGAACCCACCCCGGCTGAACTCCGCACCGCGGTCCGCGACGTTATCGGCCGATGTGTCTACGGGATCGACATCAATCCCATGGCAGTGGAACTCTGCAAGGTCAGCCTCTGGCTGGAGGCCAACGACAACGGTCGGCCGCTCGGCTTCCTGGACCACCACATCGTCTGCGGCAACAGCCTCCTCGGCACCACACCTGAGTTGCTCGCTGACGGCATTCCCCAGAAGGCCTTCAAGAAACTCACCGGGGACGACCCGAAATGGTTAGCACATGTACGGAAAACCAACCTCCGAGAGCGGAAACAGCGGAATCAACAGATGCTCGACCTCGACTGGGCACCGTCCGATGACATTTCGATCCTCGCCAGAGAGGTAGTAGGCATCGACGATGAGGAAGAGTCCGACGCCGGCGATGTGGCGGCCAAGGCAGAGCTGTTCCATGAACTCCAGCAGTCGGACACCTATACAAGAAGCAAACTGGCCGCCGACGCTTGGTGCGCGGCGTTCGTCACACCCAAAACACCCGACCATCCCCCGATCACCGACAACACGATAAGGGTCATCACCGAAGCCCACCACCTACCGCCCGTCACTAGGGATCAGATCGTGTCGCTGGCCGACGAGTACCAGTTCCTGCATCCCCACATCGCTTTCCCCGACATCTACCGAGTAGGAGGGTTCGATGCCTCTCTGGGTAACCCGCCGTGGGGACGGATCAAGCTCCAAGAAAAGAAGTGGTTCGCCCACCGGAGCCCAGAGATCGCTGCCGCACCGAACAAGGCAGCCCGCGGGCGGCTGATCGAACAACTCAAGACCCAAGATCCAGGGCTCTACCAGGAGTTCCAAGTTGCCAAGCGGCACGCTGAACATACGAGCGCTCTCATCCGGAGCAGCGGCCGCTACCCGCTCAGCGCCAAAGGTGACATCAACACCTATCAGATCTTCGCTGACCTGATGCGGACCACCGGGCACAGAGCGGGGATGATCGTCCCGTCTGGGATCGCGTCTGACGACCAGACCAAGCACTTCTTCAACGATCTGGTCCAAGGGCGCTCCTTGGTATCGCTTTACGACTTCGAGAACCGCAAGAAGCTATTCCCGATCGACAGCCGCTACAAGTTCTGCCTACTCACAATCGGCCGCCAGCCGACCGACAGCGCTCGGTTCGTGTTCTTCGCTCATGACGTGTCCGACATTGATGACCCGGAGAAAAACTTCTCGCTGACGCCGGACGACCTCATGCTGTTCAATCCGAACACTAGGACGGCGCCGACCTTCCGCACGCGACGGGACGCTGAGATCACCACGGGCATCTACCGTCGCGTGCCTGTGCTCATCAGAGAGGGGGTACCAGACGGAAACCCCTGGCAAGTCAAGCTCTCGACCATGTACCACATGTCGAACGACTCGTACCTGTTTCGTACCCGCGACCAGCTCGAGGGCGATGGCTGGACCCTGCTGGGCAATCACTTC
>JAPOQZ010000199.1 GCA_026710435.1 bacterium
GTGGCAGGGTTCATACTGTCCGGAACCGGCCCGCACAGGGGATAGAAGGTCGCGTCCGTGACCCTCGGAGGTGGCGGCGGGGGTGGGATCCCAAGGAAAGAGGCACCTTCCCGCGGTTTTCGCGTTCTCGGGGTTCGGTGGCGTGGAGGTGTAGCCCGCTCTTATGTGGCGAACTTCCGACTCGGGACACTAGAAGGGTGCTCAGAAACGAGGATGGGTTGCCTGCCGCTCGTTGACCTGGCCTTCTGTCCCCGACCGTCGGGCTACCAGGGGGTTTCTCAGCGCCCCGCTATCCGGTCGACCGGGTTGTCCTGCCCAAGCCAACCGAACCAGATCGGG
The DNA here is from genome assembly GCA_026710435.1 of bacterium. Taxonomy (GTDB): domain Bacteria; phylum Actinomycetota; class Acidimicrobiia; order Spongiisociales; family Spongiisociaceae; genus JAPPFW01. The sequence goes on from JAPOQZ010000199.1 coordinate 340, forward strand.
CCGCGCTCCTCCCAACGGTAGGGTGGAAGGCGGCGCGTCTGGGGGACAGGGGCTATCCGTTGTCGCCCATCGAGATAGCCTGCGGGGCGGTCTCAGCGGAGCAGCAGGGTGGCCACCACGAGGAACCCGCCGAACCCGACGACATCGGTCACCAGGGTGAGGAAGATGTTCGATGCCAGGGCCGGGTCAAGGCCCATACGCCGCAGGAGCAAAGGTATTCCGGTGCCCGTCAATGTCCCGATGGTGAGGTTTGCGATGGTGGCGATGGCCATCGTAATCCCGAACCGGAGGTTGCCCCCGAAGGCCATGCCTACCAGGGCGGACAGCAACCCGATCGGGATTGAGTTGATCACCCCGATCGTCGCCTGACGTGTCAAGACGCTTCCCACGCGGCTGGGAGCGACGCTGTCTATGGCCAGAGACCTGATCACAACCGCCAGGCTCTGTGCTCCGGCGTTGCCGCCGATCAAAGCCACCACCGGCATCAATGCGGCGAGGATGGGTCCGATCTCGTCGATAACTTCGGATTGCCGCTCTATCACGAGGGCTACCACGACCGCCATCAAAAGGTTTATGATCATCCACGGAAGCCGCATGGTGGCGGCCTTCACTACGGGAGTGAAGACCGTCTCTTCCGCGCCGGCCCCCATGGCGGCTGCGAAGTCCTCGGACGCCTCGGCCTGCACCGAATCGACCAAGGCTTCGTGGGTGACCATACCGATGAGCACCCCCGAGTGATCGACGACCGGAAGTCCGAATAGACCGTAGCGCTGGGCCAACTCGGCTACTTCCTCGCGGTCGGTCTCGGGACGCACCTTCACCGGCTGGTGGACCATTGTCTCGTCGAGCCCCACGCCTGGGCGGGCGAACACGAGATCGCGGAAGGAGACCACGCCGACCAGATGACGCTGGTGGTCGACCACATACACGTAGGACAGGTCCTCTATCTGGCCGTGGAGTTGACGGAGCCTCTCGATAGCCTCCCCTGCGGTTATCCCCACCTGGATGGAGGCAACATCGGTGGTCATCAGTCCACCTGCGGAATCCGGGGCATGCTGGAGTAAGGCCAGCAGTTCGTGGGCTATTTCCGGCTTCAGGTTGGCGAGTAGGCTCTCCCGATCCTTGTCCGCCAGTTCTCCCAGCAGGTCTGCGGCTATGTCGGCATCCATCGCCCCAATGACTTCCGACGTCCGGTCCGCTGAAAGGTCTTCGAGAAGTTCGGCCCCTAGTTCGGGCCGTATCTCGTTGAGGACATTGGCTGCCGGGATCGTGCCGAGTTCGGCCAGGAGGTCGGTTGCTGCGTCTGCCCCGAGTTCCTCGAGGATGTCGGCCGTGTCGTGTGGATCGGCGGCGGCGAGAGCCTCCCACTCGGCGATGTGGGAGTCGAGATATTCCTCGACCGCCTCGGGCTCCACACGCGCCGCGCTGCGCAGGCGCAGCGCGAACTCGCGCGGTCGGAGCAGCCTTATCCTCACAGCGCTTCCTTTCCAGGTCCCTGGCAGGCGGTGTCCGCGGCCATTTCCGAGTCGGCGCAGGGATGCCGAGACTCCCCGCCTCCGGGTGGTCGGCTCCTAGCGCCAGGTCGGCGGACGCCGGCCATTCAACCATCTCAACCGCTTCCCGGCACCGCTTCGGGATCGGAAGGCCAGCCACGGAGGGGCGGCCGGCCAGGATATGCGATGGATGGCTACGCCCCCGGAAGGGTACCTACTTCCGGCTTGCGAGGGTTAGTTGTGGGCGGTTCGTCTCATCCTTCGAAGGCTCGAACCCGGATGACTTCCACCTCGAAGGTCCCAGCCGGTGCCTCGTATGACACTACGTCGCCGGGTGAAGCTCCGATGAGGGCCCTGCCGAGCGGTCCGGACGGTGAGGCGAGGCCGAATCCGCGCACCTTGTTTTCCGGTATGGCGACCAGGTACTCCTCGTCACCGAACTCGTCTCGCAACGTCACGAGACAACCGATCCTGACGGTTCCGTCGTCGTTCTGCTCGTCCTCCGCCTCGCCGACGACGGAGTTGTCAAGGAGATGCCGGAGCGTACGAATTCTTGCCTCCATCAGTCCCTGCTCGGTCTTTGCGGCGTCATAGTCGGCATTTTCCCTGATGTCGCCGTGAGCACGGGCCTCGGCCAGCCGGTCGGCTATCCGTATCCGGCCCTCGGTGGTGAGGTGTTTGTACTCCTGCTGCAGTTTCTGATGTGCGGTGGCGGTCAGCCACGCCGGGGAAGTACTCATGACGGCTGAGACTACCCTCACGATCCGGCTACCGGACCTTTTATGTGTGGGAGCAGTCGCGGGCCGGCGGAAGGACTCGCCTACTGTGGCAGACTCGGGCACGTGTTCAGAGCCCGGCGATACAACGAGAAGGGAGGGAGACCGCTGTGGAGGAGATCCGGCTGACGTCGTTCTCTCCGGGGGGCGGCTGAGCCTGCAAGCTCGGTCCGGACGAGCTCGCGCAGGTTCTGCGCCCTCTCACAACCCATCGCGCCGCCGCCCATCGGGACTTGGTGGTCGGCGTGTCCACTTCCGACGATGCGGGAGTCTTCCTGATCGACGGTAAGCGGGCCCTCGTCCAGACGGCTGACTTCTTCACCCCAATCGTCGACGAACCCTACGACTGGGGACGGATCGCCGCTGCCAACGCGCTCTCCGATGTGTACGCGATGGGGGGACGCCCTCTCACCGCCCTGCAGCTCGTGGTCTGGCCCCGGGCGAGGCTGCCTTTGCCGGTACTCGCCGATGTGATACTTGGAGGAGCCGATGTCATGGCAGAGGCGGGTACCACCATCGCGGGGGGTCACTCCGTCGACGGCGAGGTTCCCCTATACGGCTTCTCCGTCACCGGAACGGTGGACCCCCGGCGGATGACCGTCAACGCCGCGGCTCGGTCCGGCGACGCGATCGTGCTGACCAAGCCACTCGGTACCGGGGTGATCGCCACGGCTGTGAAGCAACGGTCGGCGACCAGGAGGCTCCGTGACACCGCGGTCTCGCTGATGGCCACGCTCAACGGGCCTGCATCGGTCGTGATGGTGGAGGCGGGTGTGCGGTGCGCTACCGATGTGACCGGCTACGGGTTGTTGGGACACCTTCGGGAGATAACCGAGGCTTCGATGGTGTCGGCACGCGTGGAAATGGCGTCAGTTCCGGTGCTCGACGGCGTCGAGAAACTGGTCGAAGCAGGCGTGTATCCGGGAGGCAGCATGCGGAACCTTGATTCAGTTTGGCCCACCGTTACGAGCCGGGTGGGGGAGACAAGCCTCAAGATCCTGGCCGATGCACAGACCAGCGGTGGTTTGCTGATGGCGGTTCCCCCGGACATACTGGAGGGGCTCCTCGAAAGGCTGGTACCCGTCGCACCCGAGGCGGCCGTGATCGGCGAATTCCTGGAAGCGAAGGACGGCCCGGGAATCGAGGTGTTATGACCGAGCGCCCGCAGCGTCTCGAGAAGATCGCCTCGGCGCTGTCCATAGGTGGCCTCCGGCGCCACATCTTCCTATGCGCTCAGCAGACCAACCCACGCTGCTCGAGCTTCGAGGAGAGCGTAGCCGCCTGGCGACGCCTCAAGTCGGCGACCAAAGCGCTCGACATAGCCTCCGCTCCGCCTCACTGGCAGGGAGACCTCTCACGGGACCCGGTCCTGGAGCGTCCCGGAAACGGTACGGTCCTCCGGTCCAAGGTGGACTGCCTCCGCATCTGCGAGCAGGGCCCGATCGCGGTGGTGTATCCCGACGGGGTGTGGTACCACTCGGTGGCGGGGGAAGTACTCGACCGGATCGTTCACGAACACCTGGTGGGCGGCCGCCCGGTCACCGAGTACATGTTCGCTGTCGACAACCTGGGAACCGTGGATCCAGGCTAGCGGCCCGCCTCTCCGCGCACTCTAGAACGGCGGTCGGCACCAGTCTCTTCCGATGATCCGGTAGCCGGGGATGCGGCGCATACCATTAGACGCGATAGCGCGTAGCCTATGGCGTGATGCAGCGATCTCTACCTGCCATGTGTCTCGTTGTGCTCTCGCTGGTTGGATGGGCATGCTCGCAACCAACTGTGGAGCCGCCGCCCTTCGAGGTACCTTCGGAGGTGGTCCCCGACTGGATCAATCCGACCGATATGGAGGCGCTCTTCCCCAACACCGACGGGTGTTTCGTGGCGGTTGGAGACGGTGTGAGGATCCTGCAGGTCTTCGAGGGAACGAAGGCTCACGGTGCTCTCCGGGCGGGCGACATCATCACCTCCGTCGACGGTACCCCGACGAACTCCCGCGAGGCGCTCCTGGCGATTCTCCAGGGCCGTAAACCCGGTGAGTCCCTCAGGATCGCAGGTATCCGGACAGGAAACCCGTTCTCGACCGACGTCGAGCTCACACCGGTCCCGGAGGATCCCGGCAGCGGCCTCATCGGTGTATTTCCCGAGACCAGGCTCAGGGTTGTGAAGCCTTCCGATCTCCCGACCACCGGTTCCGACGATGCAGTCGGCCATCCTGTCGTGCTGGACGGATCGGTCCTTGGTTACTCGCCACTCGCGGCGACGTGGGTGCCCTACCCGGAGGCGGTGGGTGCCCGGGCCGTAGCTCTCGGGTCGGAACTGTACGCGGTCGCGGCGAGCGCAACACCCGCCCTGGTGAACCTCGTCGATGGGGCTGTTGTCCCGGTCGATCCCGGGCCGGTCTTGTTCGACAGCGGTGCCGGTCCGACTGAAGTGTTTGTGAGCGCGTTCGAAACCCCACTGACGTCGGTAGGCGAGCTGGTCCTGGTTGCCGGAACCGTGTCCGAGGGCGAATTCAGCAGCTCCGCGATCCACGCCGTGGATCCGGTCGAGGGGACGGTTGCCTGGACCCGTCCGCTGGGACTGTCGCGATCCGGTCTCTCTCTGGTAGCTACGGAGGGTTACCGGAGCCCCTCCGGGAACCGGGCCATAGTGGCGCTGGTCGAGGAGGACCAGGCAACCGGTGACCGGTCGGCTGTACTGACCTACTACCTGCTGGACGAGCAGGGTGAGGGAGAGATAGGCCCCCCAGGGATAGACCGGTTCATCCCGACTTCCGGCCTTGCGGGATGGTACGACGATGACACGCTGGCCTACGTGGCCCAACTCGATGCTACCGGAGTCGCTATCTGGGATCTGAACAGCGGTGACCACACCTTCTTGTGGCCGATCGCTCCGGAGGTGGCCCCTGACCTGGTCACGGTCATACCGGTTGGCGATGGTCGCCACCTGGTCCAGGTTCGCTCCAATGATGTCTCCTTGATCGACGTGTTCCAGCCCGTCCCGGTTCGGCCTATTGCCCGTGGCTGCAGTTTCGTCCCGATGGATGTGGGTAGTGGAGGACTGCTGCCCCAGATGGCGCCCGTGAAGGATGCTGAGCAAATCGACGACGTGAATGAATTCGTCCTTACCATCCTCCACAGCAGCGCCGGCGAGTCCCGGCTGCTCCCCGACGAAGGTTCGGTTCCCGGCGCGGCCCGTTTCATCACCCTCCTCAAGCAGCTCAAGGTCGGTGCGCTCGGTGACGGAGTCATAACCCTCGGCTCGGGTGACAACATCAGGGCCTCTCCCGAACTCGGGGTGTCGCTGGATCGGGAGGGTCCCCTCTACGACTCGGTCGCTCTCAGCGGTGTCTACGACGCGATGGCTCTCGGCGGCCGCGATTTCGATTTCGGTCCCGACGTTGCTGCCCGGATGATCGAAGGGTTCACGCCCCGGATACCCTTCCTGGCGGCCAATCTTGACGGGTCGCAGGAGCCGGCACTGCAGTCACTGGTGGACCGGGGTCTCATCGCTAGGAGCGCCGTGATCGAGACGGGTAGGGAGCGGATCGGAGTGATCGGAGTCGTCACCCCGCTGCTCCCGGAGATATCGAGCCCTCGGAATGCTAGAACCTCGAGGGTCTTCCCCGCGGTGCTGGCGGAGGTGGCCGAGTTGGAGGAACTCGGGATCAACAAGATCATCCTGGTCAGCCATCTGCAGGACGTTATCGAAGAGGTGCAGTTCGCCAGGAGCCTCGCCGGCGTGGACGTGATCGTTTCCGGCGGGGCCAACTACCTGTTGCGGAACGAAGGAGACACTTGCCTCGGGGGAGCCGAACCGATAGCTTCCTACCCGATCTGGCTGGAGGACGGCTCCGGCAGCCAGGTTCCGCTCGTGGCGGCACCTGGCTGGTACCGGTGTATAGGGGAGTTGAACGTCACCTTCGACACGGACGGGCATGTGCTAGCCGCCGATGGCCGGTCAGTGGGGGTGGGATTCGACGTCTCGCCCGATCCCGAAATCCAGACAGGGGTGGTCGTTCCGCTGGCAACCGAATTGGGTCTTCTCGAAGCGGAGGCCATAGGTATGAGCGAGGTAGAACTCGACGGGCGCTTGTCGACGTTACGCATGGCTACGACCAACGCCGGGAACCTGATGGCAGACGCGGTGCTCAACTCGGCACGCCGCCGCGCCGAGGCCTTCGGTTCGCTCCCACCGGATGTCGCGATCCAGCATGCCGCCGCCGTAGGTAACAACACCCTGATCCCGGCTGGAGAGATAACCACCTCGACGACATGGGGGATTGCCCCCTTTGACATCTTCCTGGCGATTGGTGAGGTACCTCGTGACGTCTTCAGGGTCTTGCTCGAGCAGGCCTTGGACCGCCTGCCCGAGGCGGGAGACCACTTCCCGCAGATTTCGGGGTTCACCGTAGTCTACGATCCGGATGCTCCGGCCCGGGAGATAGCCCGGGACCGGGACTGTTCCCTCGTCGGTGACCCGGGTACCCGGGTGCGCGAGGTAGTCCTGGACGACGGAACGGTCATCGTTCGCAATGGAGAAGTAGTACCGGGAGCCCCGGTGGTCGTTGCGACACTGGACTTCCTGGCTTTCGGAGGGGAGTGCTACCCGCTGGCGGATCTCCGTTTCACGAATCTGGGGGTCACTCACCAGCAGGCGCTGGCGGACTACATATCGCGGGATCTCGGAGGGGTGGTCACCGACTCGGCCTATCCGCTCGGCGACGGCGCCCGGATAGTCCCAACTCCGGGCCCAGCGCATGAGTCCGGCCGTTAACCCCGATTTTTCATGCGGGGGTTTGCACTAGCCGAGCAGGGTGCGGGATATAAGCTTCTGACCAGGGACTACGGCCATTTCCACAATCCCGTCTCGGCCCGGCGGGACCTTCATCCGTCGGGTGAGGCCAGGCCCAGTCACGATCATGTGGTTGATGTGGCCTGTTGCCGTGGGTGTGTCGGGAAACATGAAGAATCAAGGTTAAGGAGGAACCGCCGCTTGGAGGAACCGGCCGGGCCTGAGGAGACCGGCCGTCATGACCAGCCTGCCAGACGCAGAGCGAGACTATCGATGGGTGGCTCCGTCTGAAGGAGGGCGCCTGTCCACCTCGGCGCCGAAGCCCGCCGACCGGGGCCCTACGAGGGAATAGGGTGCGCGGATAGGCGAACCTCAACCTCACCCGTCAGTGACTGTGTGCGACTCTCGGTCAGAAAACCCCTGGTCATCAACGGCTTCCTGAAATCGGCATCACACGTGTTTCCCCGGATGAACAATTCCTGCACCTTGCTGGTGGATGGACGCTGCTCAAGGTCGCCGCGCTTGCTTCGGCTCTTTTCGAGTACCGAGCCTTTACTTCTGGGTCGGCCATTGCGTTGAGCCGATTCCCAGCCCCAGGGCGTCGTGGTAGTCGTCGGCACTGACCGCGGCGAAGCCAACCGGTTTCCTCTTGCTGACCGAACCTGCCTCGACTCCGATGATCCGGGCGACTTCGTCACCCGAGATGGTCTTCTTCTGCTGGAGGCGAACCGCTACGTTGTACACCTCGGTCTTGTACTCGTCGAGTATTGCGTACACGTCGTCGTAGAGACGCTGCAGTCGAGCCTCGATCTGGGAGTTCATGCTCTTGGCGATCTTGCCCGTGGGATCCGGAGGCTGATCCAGGGCATGCTGCGGCATTCCGGCGCTTGACGCAAGATTGTCGCCCATTCCCCACACCCCGATCATGCGGCTTGCAATCGTGGTGCCGTTCCTGAGGTCTCCCCCCACACCCATCGAGTTGTCGCCCTGGAAGAACATCCTCTCCCCGGCGAGGCTGGCCAGAGACACCTTGATATCGACTTCGAGTTCGGTCTTCCACTGGACGAACCGGTCCTCGAGCGCAATGTAGGAAACGAAACCGCCCACATCTCCTCGCCTCTCGATGGTGGCGACATCGATGTTGTGGTGGGCCTTCAACAGGTGGGCGGCCACCGCATGGCTGGCCTCGTGGATGGCCACGGCAAACTCCTCGCGGTCCACATACTCGAAGCCCTCCGCAGGACCCATCTCCTTGAGGGTCTTGGCGCGCCAGACGTCGGCCCACCTGATCTTGTCGCGGTCATTGCGTTTGGCGAGGATCAATGCCTCGTTGACCAGATCCTTGATCTTGGCTCCCGAGTAGTACGGCGTCTTGGCGGCCAACTCCTCGATCTGCTGTCTCGTCAAGCTATGGTCGACTTTGGCCAGGTAACCCTCGAACGTGCGTTTCCGGCCCTCCTTGGTCGGGTAGCCAACCTTGTAGATCCGATCGATACGCCCGGGCCGGAGCAAGGCCGGGTCGAGCACGCTGGGCATGTTGGTGGCCATCATGATGAAGATCCGGTACTTCGGGGGAGGCTTGGGCCTCATCCCCAGCATCTTGCGGACCTTGTTGCTGATACCCCTTGGCTTCTTCAGGCCGGATATCTCGGTTAGGAGCGCCTGCAGGGTGCCCATGCCGCCTCCACCCATACCGCCACCCATCATGATCCGGTCCATCCTGGTCTTGGGAATCTGTTCATCGGGTACGGCCGCTGGAGGCCCCGGGATGCCGTATCCGTCCTCGACGATGCTCATCGATTGCGGGCTGAGATACGAGAACCCGTTGCAGCCCAAGCTATCCGTGAGGGGGTGCGCCGGCTGGGGCGGTCCTCCTCCTTGGGCCAGGGCGCCGCGGCTTCCGAGGGCATCGGCCTCGTCGAAGAACACGATCACGCCCCCGTGACGCAGGGCAAGCTTGCGGAGTTTGCGGAAGAGGCCTTTGACCTTGAGGATGCCCACCCCGAAGAACATGTTGATGAAAGCTCCGGGTTCGACGAACACGAAGGGGATACCCACCTCTCCGGCGGTGGCTTCGGCAATGAGCGTCTTGCCGGTCCCGGGGGGTCCCCAGAGCAGGATCCCGCCCGGTATGTACCCACCCTGGGCCTCGATCTCGTCGGGCTTCTCGAGGAACCCGACGTTTTCCTCAACCAGATCGAGAACGTGGTCCTGGCCCCACACGTCGGAGTAGCGGGTTTCGATCTCCTCCGGCATCACCGTGTCCACACCCCCCCGGGAGAGGAACCAGAACAGTGCCCCGAACTGGAGAATCAGGAACAGCGGGTAGAACAGGAACATGATGAACTGCTGCAGGTTCCTGGCCAGGATGCGCGGCAACTGGAACAACGCCTCGATCGGACTGTTCACGTCGGCCACGAAGTAGTCGACCACCGCTCCAAGGATCAGCAGGAAGATGATGATCCGGCCGTAGCGTCCCAACCGGAAGCGGGTCCACGGCTTGAATCGGCGGTGTGCCTGGCGTTCTATCCCACCGAAGAAACTCTGAGACCAGAAACGGTTGTAGGCACCCCGCTTTTCCGAGATGAAGTAGTGGATCTGGCGGAGAATCTCCAACGGGAAGGCTACGAGAAGGATCCGTCCGAACGTTTCGTCCCACGTGTCCGCCAGGGCTTGGGGTAAGGTCGTGAACGGGCCGTTTACTTTGGCACTGATGCTGATGCCCAGAAAGAACAGGATCAGCACGATGAACTTCATGCGGTCCCATGTGGGGGAGCGGCGCCGGACGTCTGTTTTCATGAGATGCTCATCTCCTGGTGTTGATCACCCACGAGTTGACGGCCTGCTCGATTTCCTGCCGCTCGCGGGTGAAGCATTCGAGCGAGCAGCCCACAGCCATTGAGTACAGTTCCGTGCCATCCGGATTGTGTCCGGCCCGGACGTAGATGACGCCCTGCAGGTCGCTGTCGCCTTGGGTAACCCCTAGGTATCCGCGGATACCGTCGTAGTCCCGATCGAACTCGGGATCCTCGTCAAGCTGAAGTATCTGTAGCCCCAGGTTGGAGTTGTAGGTGGCGTAGGCGGACTCCGCCATGAAAAGGTTCGAGAGCAGGTTCTTCTCGTCGGCGCTGATCTGGCGGATTATCTGAGCGCCGAGCGGATAGGGTGCTCCGGCAGCGCCGGTTATGAGGTTGCCGAGATTCCGGCCGGCGGCACCATCGAAGGCGACGTAGGAGACGATGTTCCCTCCCGTGTTGGGCAGGAAGGGTACAGGCCCTGCTTGCACCAACTCGTCGGCGCGGTACAGGTTCCAGTCATTGGGTAACTCGAACAGCGACCGGTTCTGGGCGTCCCGGTAGGTGATCCTGTCGGGGTCGCCGCCCCCGGCACACGCGGCCATGACCACGGAGAGAAGCACGATTGCGACCGCGCCTCTCGGCGTACGGCGGTCCGTTCGTTCGGCTCTACCCACTCCGGACATGTTCATCAGACATCCTACCTGTGTCTAACACCTTGGAAGGCGGAAACGTTCCCTCGGATAACAGATCCTGCGTTGCCGGCTGATCGGGTCCTACCGCGCCAGTATTGCAGCGTGGGGGCTCTATCCTTACTGACCCTCCGGGAAGCCCCGGATAGAGGTACTGGATAGAGGTAACAGCGCAGGGTTCCTCACCCGCCGCGCCACGTTCTGCCGGCGCGCTTCAGGTGATCGGCGTTTGGCGGTAGTTGGGACGAGACAGTTTGTAAGACGTTGTGAGGAGTGAACAGAGCCGTGCTCGCCCATCATCCGTATGACTACGTTCTGGGTTTCGGCATCGCGCTGGTGGGGATGCTGCTGATCTTCTGGGCGGAACGCAGGGCGCGGGCCCGCCACCGTTCCCAGAAGACGAAGGATCAGGTCTGACCTTCCCTCCACACCGGTCGATTCACGGCTGCGGCGGGAACCTCTCGGTTGGAGGCTCCAACTCGCCTACTAACATCTCGGGCGATGTCTGATCCTCGGCTGTCGGCAATCGGTGCTCTTCTGGGAGGCGCTCCCGAGCACCTGGTGGAACGATCGGCCGCGGCCCGCGCCGAAGCGCAAGGTCTGGCTGTCGACGAGGTGTTGACCGCTTGGTCCGGCGGGGACGAACTCGTGCCGGCGGCTACCGCTGTTCAGGAGGCCCCGCCTCCACCCGCCGGCGCTCCGGCACCTGGTGTCCCGGCACCTGCCGCCCCTGCACCACCATCTGTGGCTACCGGAACCTTGCCCGCTCCTGTTTTCGAACAGGCCTCGGTTGTTGAAGTCGAGATCGTCGAGGAGGAGGCCGAGCCGGTCGAACCGGTACCGCTGGCTGACCGCATCCGCCTGGGTGCAAGGGTGGGAGCGGGTCTAGGAGCCGTTCTGGGTCTGCTGGTCATGGTGGTTGAATCACCCTTGGTGCTGGGTCGGCTGTCGGAGACCACCGCCTCGGGCGGTCCCGCCGTGGAAGTCACCTGGACGGCGGTAGCAGCCACCGCAGCCATATGGGCGGTGGCCGGTTCGATCATCACCATGGCTTCTCGGGGCTTGGGGAGGTTCCGTTCACCTTCCTACGACACCCTCACCACCCCGCTGGGTTCGGTGCTCTCCGGCGGGTTCATCGGCTTGGTCTTGGGTTGCGGTCTCGGTGGTGTCATGTATGCGACGGCCGAGCCATCGCTGTCAGGGACCAAGTTGATACCCGTTGGTCTTGCCACGGTGCTGGGCATGCTGGTCGCCTCGGCGGTGGTGGGCGCTGCCATTGGCGGAATCGGCCAGGCAATGGCCCAACCTGCGACGCTGGCCGGGGGAGAAGCTGAGGATGCCACCACGGTCAAGCGACGACTGTCCGACGCAATCCTTCTGCCGGTGGTTTCCACCGTGCTTACCCTCGTCATCGTTGTGAGCTTCGGCTCGCTCCTGCTCCGGTATTCCGGGTACGCCCCTTTGATCGCCATCCTGGTTGCCATCGGCACCGTCGCATTCGCCGCCCTCATGGCATCGCGCCCCAACCTTCGGGTCACCAGGAACGAGGTTCTGGCTGCAGCTGCAGGTGTGGGGGTGGTCCTGTTGATGCTCGCTCTCATCGCAGCATCGACGACCGACGGCGGCGGTGAGGAATCCCCTGACGACCACGCGCAGGTGGGGAACGTACTGGTCAGCTAGCCCTGATCCTTCATGTTTCCAGACACACCCACGGCAGAACGCCACATTGACCGCATCATCGCGACCAGCCGGGCTTCACCCGAAGGTCGAATGTCGCGCCGGGCCGAGACGGAACTATCGAACAGCCGTAATCCCTGGTCAGAAGCTCATATCCCATAGTCCGCTAGCCCAGAACAAACCCCCGCATAAAAGATCGGGGCTAGCCGGTTTTAGCCGCCGAGCAGCAGGAACAGCCCGCCGACCGTATACGCAATCATTGCCACCAGCATCGGGTACTGGGATCTGACGGCCAGTTGGCGAGGGAATCGCTCGACAGCTCGATCATGGGCGACCACCACTGCCAGGACGTGTCCGGCTGCGATTGCCGCCGTCTGGATCCAGGCGATTGCCGAGGGGGTAAGGAGGGTGTAGTTCACCCCGTACCCTGCCGTACCGAACAGGTTCCATCCCATACCGAACGGGTCGGAGACGAGCCTTATCACGGCTTGGCCGTCGAGCACAAGGAAGCTGAAGTAGTGGGCCACGCTATAGGCGAGCACGATAGGGACCAGCGAAGGTGTGAAAGCGTCGCCCAGTTCCACTTCCGACTCGTCCGTGATGCGTGACATCGCCGAGATGGCGGTGCGGTACACGAACATCACCACGCCGATACCGAAGACCAGACCGCCGGTGTTGAGAGCGGTCAATTCCCAGCCGGAGCGGTTCGACACTATGTCCAGCCAGAACGAACTGCGGGAGAACCCGTCAAAAGTTGTGGAGCCGAGAACCACGAGGACGAACCGGGCCGTGGCGGGGGTGACTTCGAGTTCGGCCAGCCCGGCCAGCGGTTTCCTCAGTCGCAGTTTGCCCGAGTTGTCGCGGTACAGGGGTGCCATCGCAGCGAGGACGGAGAACAACACCCCGAACCCGTCAGCATCGCGGACCCAACCTCTTCCCCGCCATGCGGCCCCGCAAAGCATGGCAGAGGAGTAGATGACCAGGTAGACGCCGACCGTGCGAGGTTCGGCACCGCGATGGTACGCGAGTTCCAGCCACACGAAGGAGAGGATGGCTCCCACGGCCCACCAGCGGTTGCCGGCGCCCTGAGATGGATCCGAGAGCGGTCGGCCGGTCACCAGGGTGCGGGCCCGTGCTCCCAGGTCGGCCAGGGTCCGGAAGGGATCGAAGACCGCCCAGACGTCACCGATCAGCGTAGAGACCAGTTGGAGACCTACCCAGAAGACGATGAAGAAGGCGTATGGCGCGATGTTGGACGTGATGACGGTGCTTCCCCGCAGAGCAGCGAAGAGGACTACCCCGAACATGGTCAAACCGGCCAGTCCGGTCAGGGGGAGCAGTACCCGAGCCGAGTCCTGGATGCGGCCGGGCAGTACCCGTCCGCCTGCCGCCTCCTTCATGCGGGGCTCGGGCCAGAACCTGCCCAACGCCAGGAACGAGGCCACGACGGCAAGGGTGGCGGCCCAAGCGAACTGCCAGAACGGGATGGGAAGGTCGGTCCTCCCCCCGACGCCATGAGCGGCAACCGGACCCACCGTAAGCAATACGAGTCCGAGGCCCGCGACGCCGATCAGCACCCCGCGGCGGATCAGGAAACCTCCAGCCGGACGAGGAGGGTATGCGATCCTTCGAGTTCGATCTCGAACACCCCCGGTATGGCCGCTTCGAAGGTCAACTCCCCGGCCCCCTCCAGCAAGTGGATGTACAGGTCGTAGCCGTGTACGTGCACCTCGTCTTGGGTGTTGCCGCTCACCCTCACCGTCACCTTGTCGCCCAAGGCGACCGATTCCCGGCGGGCGCCGCCTTCCAGGGCACCGTCCACTATCAGGAGTTCGATGACGTGCCCCGGCGCCGCCTGCTCCAGGGGCTGAGTCGTAGGCGAGGGTGCGGTCGTACCGGGGGGTTCGGTCGTCAGCGTGGTTGTCGTACCAATCGTGGATGCGACCGAGGGGAGGGTGGAAGACGCAGGACTGGCGCCGGTGTCCGCCGGAGTTTCATTTCGGCCTCCGTCGTCGGCGCCGACTCCGGGTTCGGGCCCGGTCGCCTCCACATCGTCCGGCTCGGCCGGTTGCTGTGCGTCGGGTTCTTCCATGGTCATGGCCGGGGTCGATCCGGCGGGTTCAGGTTGGACGTGGGCGTGGTCGGGTGCATGGGTGGTGTCGACCGGCTCGGTGGTTTGCGCACCGGTATGCCAGGCCGGGTCGTCTGCATCCTGGATGGATGTGGCCAGCGGTGGGTCTAACGTGCGGTCCAGTTCGACCAGGATCGGCTCCGAGGTCCGGAGATGATCGTGCAGGTGTGGGAGGGGGAAGCGGAAGTCCCCTTCCGGGGCGGGGACCACCTCCAGGAGTTCACCACCGTCCGTCCGGATCACGAAGGACTCGACCGAGGTGAGGTCACCCTTCACCTCGAGGACGACTCCCCGCACTGTTTCCGGGCCGGCCCGGCTATCACCGCAACCCGTCGCTAACGCGGCCAATAGGACCACTGCAAGGATGGCCTTGGCCTGCCTCACGATGTCTTTCGAAGTTCTCGTTCCAGTGCTTCCCATTGCTGCTCGTAGGCGTACCAACGGAACCAGACCACCACGATCACGCCCCAGAGGATCGCTCCCCCGCCCAGCTTCATGACCAGTCCGGCCATCGTTTGGTCGGTGATGGCGTCAATGCCCCACAGCCGGGGCGCCTCGGCGTAGAACCGGTAGAGCGGTTCCCGGCCGAACGTGAGGAAAGAGGCGGGGATGGTCGGAAGCAGCGAGTGGGAGAACAGGTAGAGCATGCGGAGGGGAGGTGTCAGCTGCTTCACCTCGGGTACCGGACTCAGGACCGGTAGCCACATGACGGCCGACGCTGCGATGAGGAGCGCATGAACCAGGAAGTGGTAGATGCCGGACGTGACCATCAGGTGGACGATCTGGGGCCAATGGATGCCGACCATGACACCGTTGAATATGAAGAAGGCGGCCAGCGGCCGGGTGAGCGGCTTCAGGGTCGGCAGGACGCGGGGGTGCGTGAGGATCCGCCGGAGCAACCACGAAGGGGTTCCCGCTATCAGCAGCGGGGCGGCTACCAGAGCCAGCACCATATGCTCGATCATGTGGAACAGGAAGAGCTGTTGCTCCGCTATGTCATGGAAGGGCCAGTCGGACACCGCCCACAGCGAAAGCAGACCCGCGGTGAAGACCATCGCTTGGCGCCGTGTGACGAGCGGTCCCTCGATTTTCAGGTAGGGCCCGATCCGGCGGATTGCGTACCAGTAGCCGACCCCCAGGAAGAGCACGAATGCCCACACATCGGGATGCGGATGCCAACTCGGTATCACGTCAGGAGGTCCTTCCCACGTTTGGTCTGGCCGTTGGGTAAGGGGTTCTGGTCGTTCCGACCGTCCCTGCCAAGGGTAGACGCCGGCTGCGGTTTGTCCGTATCGGACCCTGTCAGAAAAGGATCACCGCACCTAGGGCCGCCAGGGTGATCAGATAGAGCGCCCCGGCCAGGATCGCCCCGGCGGTGAAGAATCGGGACAGCAGCCGTTTCTCGAAGCGAAGGTGCATGAACATCGCCACGACCAGGTAGAACTTGAGGGCGCTCAGGATCAGCAGGGCCGGGACGGTCAGAGCCTGGCCGATAGCCTCGACGCCGGCCTCCAGGTAGAACAGGGCCACTTCGGCCGCGGTCAGCACAGCGAGAACGATCGCGATCGTGACGTACTGCTTCGGCTGGGGATGGTGGTGCGCGTCGCCGGACATTCGGTTACTCCCGCATCCTTACTGGATCAGGTAGACGAGGACGAAGATCACGATCCAGATGATATCGACGAAGTGCCAGTAGAGACCCACCAACTCCACGTTCATGCCTTCGGCTTCGGAGAGGCTGCCGGTCCGTACCGACTTGAACGCGAGCACCAGCAGCATCAGCACGCCGATGACTACGTGCACGCCGTGGAAGCCCGTCAACATGTAGAAAGCGCTGGCGGCCGGGTTCACGTTCAGCTTGAGGCCATGCAGGATGAACTCGGCGAACTCGAAGAACTGGCCGGAAACGAACACGATTCCCAGCAGCGCGGTGGCGAAGAGCCAGGTCCGGGTCTGCTCCTGGTCGTTGCGCGTCAGCGCCGAGTGGGCGAGCACCATGGTCAAAGAACTCATCAGCAGGACGAACGAGCTGATCGAAGTGAACGGGATGTCGTATAGCTCTACCGGATACAGGGCCCCGGGTCCGAAGTCCCTCCCCTTGAACAGCAGGTAGTTGTTGATCAGCGCTCCGAAGAACAGGAACTCCGAACTGAGGAACACCCACATCCCCAGCTTGCGGTTGTCGATCCCGGTGACCTCGTGGTGGGCGGGCCCGTCGCCGTGGCCGTGGGCCAGATCGGACATCACCCGTTCTCCCCGTGCAGGACCGACTCCTCGGGGTCGTCGTGGTGATCATCATGATCATCGTCATCGCCGTGCTCGTCCTCGTGGATCTCCTCGAGCGGCTCTGAGCCCCAGGCGACGAAGGCTCCGATCGTTACGACCGCGCCGGCCACGATCAGGGGGATGCCCCACGCCTTGGTGTGATACATGATCCCGTAGGCGATGAGCATGATCCCGAGGCCCACGAAGAAGGGGAAGTAGGAGGGGGCCGGCAGGTGGATCTCGTGGTCGGGATTGCCGTTCTTGTGGATGAGGTCCGCGACCATCTCGTCGGCCTTCTCCTTGCGGACCGCTCTCCCGTCGGAGTCCTCGTCGTACTTGCGGTGCCAGAAGTCGTCGAGAGAGTTGACCACAGGCTCGACTGCGAAGTTGTATTCCGGACTCGGGGACGGGATGGTCCACTCCAGGGTACGGGCGTCCCACGGATCGTCGGGTGCGGGACGGCCCCGACGTTTCGAGTGCATCCAGTTGATCATGAACACCAGCACCGACACCGCGATGACGAAGGAGCCCACCGTCGCAACCATGTTCCACGCGCCGATACCCGCTTCCTCCGGATACACCCAGGTACGCCTCACCATCCCTTGCAGGCCCAGCCAGTGCATGGGCCCGAACGTCAGGTTCATGCCGATGAACATCAGCCAGAAGTGCCACTTGCCCAGCGCCTCGTTGTACATCCGGCCTGTCAGTTTCGGGAACCAGTAGTAGATACCGGCGAACAGCCCGAAAATGGCTCCGCCGAACAGCACGTAGTGGAAATGCGCCACGACGTAGTAGGTGTCCGTCTGCTGCCAGTCGGAGGGCACGACGGCGTGGGTCACCCCTGAGAGGCCGCCGATTACGAACAGGGCCACGAAGCCAAGCGAGAAGAGCATAGGAGTGGCCAGCTTCACCCGGCCTCCCCATACCGTCCCCAGCCAGTTGAAGATCTTGATACCGGTGGGAATGGCGATGGTCATGGTCGAGAGTCCGAAAGCGGCTTGGGCGACGGTGGGGATACCCGACGAGAACATGTGGTGAGCCCAAACGCCGAACCCGAGGAAGGCTATGGCGGCGCCGGCGAAGACGACCGCGGGATAGCCGAACAACGGTTTCTTGGAGAACACCGGCAGGGTCTCGGACACGATGCCCATAGCGGGCAGGATCAATATGTACACCTCCGGGTGCCCGAACAGCCAGAACAGGTGCTGCCAGAGGATCGGGTCGCCACCTGCCTCCGGCACGAAGAAGAGAGTTCCGAACTGCCGATCGAAGGTGAGCATGAACAGGGCGATGGCGATGATCGGCAGCGAGAACAGCAGCAGTAGGGCGACCACCAGGGTCATCCAGACGAACACCGGCATCCTCAGCAACCTCATGCCGGGTGCCCGCATGTTGAGGATCGTCACGATGAAGTTCACCGCCGAAATGAGGGACGCCACACCCAGCATCTGCAGTCCGAGGGCTGCGTAGTCGATCGAAGTTCCCGGTGAGTACGCCAGACCGCTGTTGGGGGCGTAGATGAACCATCCGCTGTTGGGAATCGAGCCGAGCATGCTGGGCTCGGTGACTCCTCCCGGGAGGTTTCCGCCGAGCGGGGCGGGCGAGGTCGCGAAGAGTATCGACGAGTAGATGAACAGACCGCCGAATAGGAAGATCCAGTAGCTCACCGCGTTCATCCGCGGGAAGGCCACGTCACGGGCGCCGATCATCAATGGGAGCAGGTAGTTGAAGAAAGCGGCCGATATGGGCATCACGAATAGGAAGATCATCGTGACCGCGTGCGTCGTGAAAAGACCGTTGTACTCGGCTGCGGTCAGGAAAGCCCCGTCCGGGCCGGCCAGCTGGAGACGGAGCAGAAGCGCCTCCAAGCCGCCGGCGATGAAGAAGGCGAAGGCGGTGTAGCCGTAGAGGATGCCGATCTTCTTGTGGTCGGCAGTGGTGATCCACGCCCAGAACCCGGTGGTCAGCCGGGGCCGGCGGTACACCGTGGTGGCCGGTTGCTTGATGGTTTCGTTTGTCAAGTCGATTGCCATCGAGCCCTCCTTCGATCCATCATTCCAGTGTCGACAAGTATGCGACCAAGGCGTCGATCTCGTCGGCGGTCAAGCCCAGGTACTGCATGAACGATCCCGGTTTCCACTCGGGCGGGTCGTTGAGCCAGAGCCTCAGGCTCTCCTCCCAATCCGTCCGGGTCGGGTTCAGCCCGGTGGGAAGGGTTGCGCCCGCGAAAACGTGCCGGCTGGCGAAGTGTGTCAGGTCGGGCGCGGCGACGGTCAGGGTAGCCGGGTCCGGGTTGTTCACGCCGTCGATTATGTGGCATCCGATGCACGCCCCCGCCAGGAACACCTCCATGCCCTCCTCCGCAACCGAGCCGGCATCCGGTGTCGCGGCCGGCAGCAACTGGTTGTCGACCCAGGCGTCGAAGTCGCCCTGCGTCATGGAGACCACCCGTGCCCTCATCCGGGCGTGGCTCAGGCCGCAGAACTCGGCGCAGTGTCCCCAGTACTCGCCCGGCTCCTCCGCATACAGGCGTTGCTCGGTTTCCTGGCCTGGTACCAGGTAGCGCTTGCCGGCCAGCTTGGGGATCCAGAAGTTATGCAGGACATCGTCGGATGTCATCTTCGCGCACACCTCCGTGTCCTCCGGGATCACCATGACGTTGGCGGTGACCACCCCCGAATCGGGATACCGATACTCGAACCACCACTGGTGACCGATCACCTCTATCTCCATGGCGCCGCGGGGGCAGTCCGCAAGCTCGAAGAGGGTGGTCACCGTCGGGACTGCGATGCCGGCGAGGATAAGCGTCGGCACCACCGTCCACAACAACTCCAGCCGGGTGTTGCCCTTGAGCTGTTTGGGTTCGGGGCGTTGCTTCCCCTTGCGCTCCCGGAACAGGAAGACAGCCACCAGCAGGGCACCCTGGACGAGGACGAAGATGACCACGGCGATCCAGAAGACCGGCCAGAACAGATCGTTGATCCGCTCTGCTATCGGGCCTTGGGAGTCGAACGAGTTGAGAGGCTGCTCGACCCTCCCGCAACTACCAAGCAACAGCAGACCCAGGAGGGCCACCGGCGCGCGTTTCGATGGCCACCAAGCCGGCCGTTCGCGACGGTTCATCTCTCCCTTTCGTAAGTCGGCTGCATGTGAGCTGCGGCCCGTCCGCATGTTACGGGTTCGACACCGTTGCGAACAACCCAGGCTACCCCGACCAGCCCCGGGCTACGAACCGTCACAACCCGACCCGTTGCAGAGCATGCTCCAACTCGGTGACACCGACCAGACCTTCGAAGCGGTCGGTCACCACCCCGTCCTCGTTCACTACGAACACCCAGGGCTCGCTGGGGAGACCCCACTCGACCGCAGCCGGCACCGGGACCAACTCCTCCGGCGAGGTGGCGTCGAGGTTGTCATACACGTCCACATGGATCCAGGCAGCACCGGGGTAACGGTCGATGAGGGTCTTGGCGGTGTCGAGGGCGGGCCCGCAGGTCCGGCTGACGCAGAAGGCCGGTGTGGCGAACACGATCACCGACGGTCGTCCCGATCCGACGGCCTCGGCAACCGACACCTCGTACAGGCGCCGGTCCGGGTGAGGATCGCTGGTGATCGTCTCGATAGGACCGTCGGCCAGGGTCTTGGAACGCGAAGCCGGGGCCGGATCCCCTACGTCGACGGCCAGCGACTCGGCTGCGACAGCGAAAGGAGCCCCGCGCACCAGCCGTCCGTCCACCGTCCGGACTGCGGGCGTCCACCTGCCGGGGGAGTCGAACAGGAAGTCGGCGACCCACATGCCCGTGCTTTCCGGGATAGCCCACACGAAACGGGCCGGGACTTCCTCCCGAAGAGATCCGTCGGGAGCGAAGAAGCCCAGCCCCACCGGCTCGTCGGTGACCAGGGATTCGTTGTCCGGTCCCAGCGCGGAGACCAGCACCCGCCGGGCGCCGACCGCCAGATCACTCGAAACAACAAGTACCAGGGCGTCGTCCGGCAGGCCGTCGGCGGCGGACCCGCCACACGAGACCGTAGCCATCGAGGCGAGCAGCAGGAGCACCGACCATAGGAGTGCTCGGAGGGGTCCGTCACTCAAGCGCAGGACGGTACGCATTGGGGGATACCCGTCGGGTTCAACCGGTAGGGATCGACACGCGGTCACCCGGTGAGACATCGAAGTTGTCGATACCGTCGAGAGCCATCACGAACCCCCGGACTCCCTCGCGGAGGCAGTTGCGCTCCTCGAGGATGTCGGCGGCTCGAGCGTCGGGACGGCCGGTCACCAGCCGGGTGAACGCCACGCACGGCTCCGCGACGGCAACGGTGCGGATCAACGCCGTATCGGTGGAGGACTCGATCCTGATACCTCGCTTGACGTCTTCGAGTCGGATCAATCGATCCGTCTGGACGATCAGGTTCTCCCCGGCGGCCCCGAAGGGAATCGGCTCGAACATACGCCACATGTACTCGTAGTGCGAACTGAACCCGATCGAGAGCACCCTCTCCGGCTTGTAGGGGACCGCAGACGGATGGGCCCGGTGGTGGCAGTCGATCACCCAGGAGGCCCCGTCGAATCCGATCGCTCCGTCGGGCGTGAGGCGGAGCGCCGAAACCTCGGACAGATGGTCAAGGGAGTACTTGTCTCCGGTGCGGAGCCGGTTTCGCTGCACCTGTAGCTTCACGACCTGCCCGACGACCACCCGATCAGGCACCTCTCGACCCCCGACCGTGTCCGGCCCGCGCACGCTCCTCGATTACCTCGAGCAGGAGGTCGGGCCGGTCCGAGATGATCCCGTCCACTCCGAGGTCAAGTAGGTTCTGCATTTCGGTCCTGTCGTTGATGGTCCAAACTATCAAGGGGACCCCGGCGGACTTCGCGACCCTTACCGTTCGGGAACTGACGATCGTGATTCCTTGTTTGACCGGCACCTGGAACGAGTCGCAGCGCGGTCGGTAGGGGAGGTGGAGCCTGGCGGCGGTGACGAACCGTACGGTTTCAGCCGGACCCGCCGACATGCTGACCGGCCGGTCGACCAGCCGGCGGAACCTGCGCAAGCGAGCGTCGCTGAACGACCCCACGATGACCCGATCCCAGAGATTCAACCCCCGGATCGTTTCTATCAGGGCTTCCTCCATCCCATCGCTCTTGAGATCCAGGGAGAAGATACGGTCCGGGTATGCGGTTGCCAGTTCTTCGAGCGTCGGTATGCGGATGCCCCGCCCCCGGTAGGGGTAGTGCCCGTCGATCCGGAACCCGTGGGCGGCATCCAACTGCTTCAGTTCCTCCAGCGTACGGGTCGAAACGAGGCCGCGGCCGTCGGTGGTGCGGTCGAGGGTGTCGTCATGGAAGGTCACCAGTACACCGTCCCGGCTGATTTGCAGGTCAGTCTCGAGGTAGCGGTAACCGAGGTCCACGGCTTCCTGGAAGGCTGTCATGGTGTTCTCGGGCCAGAGCAGCATCGATCCCCGGTGGGCCATGGCGATCGGATGCTCGTGCCGGAGGGCGGTCGAGGGGGCCATCCGGACCAGGTTAACGCGAGCGGGAGCTCTCCCCGCCATGCTGCATCCCGGGTCGGGGAGGGGCTTCAGCCGCTCACCACGACTGCGCCGTTCTTGAGGACCTTCCAGATCAGGTTCGCTCCCGGACGGTAGCTGAGGTAATTCGGACTGGGGGCGTCCAGGATCACCAGATCGGCCGGAGCGCCATGGGCGACATAGCCGCGGCCGTACAATCCGAGGGCGATGGCCCCACCCCGGGTTGCCGACCACACAGCCTGGTCGGGTGTGAGTCCCATTTCCAGGACGGCTATCGCCACGGCCAGCGGCATCGACTCCACGAGAACCGGGTATGGCTGGCAGTCGGTTCCGAGGGCCACCGTAACTCCTGCCCTGATCAGGTCGCGCAGGCCAGGCAGGTAGCTCCGCCCCGCGAGATGAGTCAAGGGGGTGAGCACCACACTCATTCCCATTTCTCCCATCTGTCTGGCTTTCCGGCGGTCGACGTTTCCATAGTGATCGATTACCGCTGCCTTGGCTTCCAACGCCATCTGGTACGCCTCCCCCGATGAGGTGTCCTCGCTGTGGAGACGGATGCGCGCACCCAGACTCGAGGCGCTCGTGAGAAGGAGTCGGGTCTCCTTGCTCTCGAGCGACCTCCTTCCGTGGGTTACCCGGACCGTGTAGCCGAGACCGCAGACTTCGGGAAGGATGTCGTGGACCAGAGTCTGAAGATGATCGTTCCGGTCCGGCGGTATCACGGGGAGTTTGGAAACGTCGAACGTGGCGACGAGATCCACCACGTGGTTACCGTTGACGTCCTCCGCCACTCGAAGGAGATCCAACTCATCCCGATGGTTGATGCTGTAGCCGGCGGCTGCTTCAGCGACCGTGGTTCCCGACTCGAGCATCCGGGTGAGGCGAGCGCCGATGGCGTCGGCGAGATCCTCGGGTGCCGTCATGCGGTTGGCTCGGGCTGTCCCGGCAGGACCGCCGCCGCGAGAGATCGCCTCGGCCTCCGGGACGCCGGCAGCGCGTAGAGCGAACTCCTTGCTGCGATCTCCGACGAAGAGCAAGTGGGTGTGCGCATCGATCATCCCCGGGATCACCGATCTCCCGCCACAGTCCAGCTTGGGGAGGGCCCCGAGACCCTGCGGCATCCGTTCTGCCGGGCCCGCCCATAAGACCCGGCCCTTCCGGATGGCTACGACCGCATTGGTTACCAGTCCCAGGATTCCGGGGAAGCGCGGGTCGTTGGTCGCCAACTGTCCGATGTTGGTGAGCACCATGTCCCCGACCGGTGTCAGCCGCTCCTTGACCATGCCGGACGCGATCTCGATGCATCTGTCACAGATGGAAGCACCGAGCGCACCGGCTACCAGGGACTGGGCAGCATCCTCCCGCGTCCCGCAGAAGTTACAGATCATCGTGCATCATCCCCAAGGATGCCACCCGGTGCCGCTTGACGCTGGTATTAGGAGATGGACTCTTTGCTGGTTGCGTGACGCGCCTGTCGGTGGCAATCGGAGCCGGTTTCCTCGACATCCGCTCGGTGGCGGCCATCGCATGCCGAGGGTGACCCACGCCGTCAGCATGGACCGGGACTAACCGGCTCCGAAGCGGATGGTGCGATCCAGGCACTCGCGCAGTACTGTTCCGAAGCGATGAGCCTCCGCCTGTGGTTCAGCGAACCCGTCGCCGGACAGGTATGAAGGCCAAAACTAACGTCGGGAACGGTTTTCTATCGTGGCCAAGCAGGCGAGTGTCGACGTCAAGCCACTTCTGGGCCCTTGGCCGAGTGGAGCCTGTAGAATATGGTAGGAGTATGGGATACTGCCGAAAGGACCCGGATGACGATTTCCCGTGAGTCGATTTGGGAAACGTGTGACGCTGTGGAGCGCCGCACGGATCGGCTCGGCGGCGCGTGGATATTCGCTGGGACCCGCGTGCCGATATCTGACCTTTTCGACAACCTCAACGAGGGTGTAACTGTCGACGAGTTCCTCGATTGGTACGAGGGTGTGCCCCGAGCGGCTGTCGAGACCGTCATCGCTCGACAGATGGAGTATCTCCGTACCGTGAGCGCATCCTGAAAATCCTACTTGATCACTGCACCCCGCGACCGCCGGCGTTAGCGCTCGGCGAGGAGCATATTGTCGACACTGCACATCCTCAGGGATGCGACACGCTCAGTAACGGTGATCTGCTTCGCTACGCCGAACATATCCAACGCGGAGACGGCTGCGTGGGGATCCCGACGTACGGCTGATTTGAGCTGTTTGCGATAGAAGGCATCTCGGTAGGTGTCGAGGATCTCCTTCCAGTTCTCCCGCTGAGGTTTGACAATCTTCTCAACGATGCAGACCTCGATGATGTCCTCCAAACACGGCCGGAACCGGCGGCCGCCGACAGGCAGATGGAGGCGTGAGGATGACCGATCACCCCAACCTGCGCTCGCCAGACGGGCGAGAGCTTCGCTGCGCCCATGAACATGCAGGTGCACCTCCGGGTAATCATTGGATGGGCTTCGAACGTAGTCGTAACGGATATCCGACTCCGCCTCGGTTGCGCCTAGACCATACGTGCTCTTGGTGACCGTCAGCTACTGGGCGTCCTCCTCGTCAAGGTCCAGCGTGTACGCAACGTATAGGTAGAGCGCCGTTCGCGGCTGTCGCGTTCGTAGTTCGATAGACGCCGACACCAGGTTCGTGCGGGTGACTCGGTAACCCACCAGTGCTGTGCCCGCAGTACGCATGCCGACAGTGATACGTATGCCTTGAGTGATGGTGCCGTTGAGGAGCTTGCTCAGATCGCCGGCGAACTCTCGGGCTTGGGTCTTGAGATCAGCTTGTTGCTTCAACAAAAGGAGAGATACAGAACCACAGACGCCAGTTCGACTCGCTAGAGAACTTGCCCGAGCGTGCCTCTGATCGCAGCTGCTCAAGCGAGCATCCCGCGTCGGCGAGGGTTTTGCTGATCGTCTCGTCAAGCTCTTCGGGGCTCAGGACGAATACGTCCGCATCATCATCGCTCCCGGCACGCGTGCTGATGGCCGTAGGACTCTCGATGCTGGGTGCCCGCTCGGCCACCACCATGGCGGGGCTCTTTCCTCTCCTAGGTGACTCGCTACTTGCAAGGCTATCAGACCGCAGTGACATTCCGTTACAGAATCGGACACGGGCGTTGGCTCTCGCGTCTATTTCGAAGCGACAGGTTCAGCTGCGGATCTTGGCGGCGTAAAAGGGCCGGAGTCGGGCGGTGGCGGGGACCGGAACTCCGGCCACCTCGATGTCCCATGTTCCGGACTCGATCCATTCGCGGGTCACGCCCTTGTCGCGTAGCACGTATCCCATGGCCAGGCACGTGCCGAAGGTGTGGCCATACATTCCGGATGTGGTGCGGCCGACCAGGACGCCGTTGCGGCGGATCGGCTCGTCGTGGTAGACGATGGCCTCCGGGTCCTCCAGCTTGAACTGGGCCAGCCGTTTGGGCGGTACGCCTGCGGCTCGCTGGGCGAGGAGTGCTTGGCGTCCCAGGAAGCCGCCTTCCTTGTCCCAGGCGATCGTGAAGGCGAGGCCCGCTTCGATGGGGGTGTCCTCGTCGGTGATGTCGTGTCCCCAGTGGCGGTAGCCCGCTTCCAGTCGCAGCGTGTTCATGGCGTGGTATCCGGCCGGATGGATCCCGTGCGACTCGCCCTCGGCCATCACCGCGTCGAACAGGTCCACCGCCGCTTCCCTGGCGACGTACAGTTCCCAGCCGAGTTCCCCCACGTAGCTCACCCGCAGGGCCCGCACCGGAATGCCTGCCACAGTGATCTCCCTTGACCACCCGAACGGGAACGAAGCGTTGTCGAGTGGGGTGTCGGTGAGGGCGCTCAGCAGGGCCCGAGAGCGCGGGCCCATCACACCGATGGTAGGGAGTTCCATCGTTATGTCGGTCAGTCCGGCGTCGTGGCCTCGCAAGGCTTTGCGGAGAGTGTGGAAGTCACGGTTGGCCACCGCCGCCCCGGTCACCACCATGAACTCCGCGATGCCTGTCCGGGTAACCGTGAGGTCGGCCTCGATGCCTCCCCTGTCGTTGAGCCACTGGGTATAGCAGACCTTGCCGATCGGAGCGTCCACGTCGGCGCTGCCGATCCGGTTCAGAACCGTGACGGCATCAGGTCCGGTCACCATGAACTTGGCGAACGACGACTGGTCATACAGGGCTACCCTGCGGCGGGTGGCCTCGCACTCGACGGCGGACGCCGCGTACCAGTTCTGCTTGCCGTACGAGTAGCGGTACTCCCTCTCCATGTCACCGATGGCGAACCAGTTCGGCCGCTCCCACCCCGCCACCTCGCCGTAGACGGCTCCAACGTCGGCGAGGCGATCGTGGAGAACGGAGCGAAACACGTCTCGGGCCGATTCGAACTGCCGGAAGGGCCAGTGCATGGCGTAGAGGAGACCGAGACTCTCAGAGATTCGCTCCTCGAGATACGACTTCTCTCCCTGGAATGGGAAGGCCCTCCGCAGGTCCACCGCCGACAGGTCCATCGGCGGGCGCCGGTCCGCTATCCAATCGGCAAGTACCCAACCGGCACCTCCGGCTGACTGTATGCCCACCGAGTTGAAGCCGGCGGCTACGAACAGGCTATCCACCTCGGGAGACTCGCCCAGGTAGTAGACGCCGTCCGGTGTGAACGCCTCCGGTCCGTTGAAGAAGAGCTGGATTCCGGCCTCCGCCAGGGCCGGGATGCGATGGATCGACCGCTCGAAGATCGGTCCGATGTGGTCCCAGTCCTCGCCGAGCGCTCCGAAGGAGAAGTCGCGTGGCACGTCGTAGCGCCACGTCTTGGCCTGAGGTTCGAAGAATCCGGCCATCAGCTTGCCGGTTTCTTCCTTGAAGTAGGTGTAGTTGGTGGGGTCCCGCAAGGTCGGCATCCCGGGAAGCATCCCGTCCAGGGGCTCGGTAACCACGTAGAAGTGCTCGCAGGGGTGCAGCGGGACGTTTACCCCTGCGGAGGCGGCCAGCTGGCGGGTCCAGATGCCGCAGGCAAGGACCACGGTCTCGGCCTCGACGAAGCCCGCCTCGGTTTCAACGCCGATCACCGTCTCGTCCCGGATCCGGACCCGCTCGACGGCGATACCTTCTCGGATGGTCACACCGCGGTCCCTGGCGCCCTTGGCCAGGGCCATCGTGGTGTCGACCGGACTGGTCTGGCCATCCTGCGGTATGTACACGGTCCCGACCAGATCATCGATCCTGAGCAAGGGCCACATCTCCCTCGCCTTCTCGAGGTCTATGACCTCCATCTCCACCCCGGCGGTCCTGGCCATCGACATGCCTCGCAGGATTTCCTCCCAGCGCTGCTCGTCCGAAGCTACCGAAATCGATCCGGTGGTCCGGTACCCGGTAGCCTGTCCGGTGTCGTCCTCCAGTTCCTCGAAGAGGCGGGTGGTGTAGGTAGCGAGGTTGGTGAGGCTGTGGCTGGACTTCAGCTGGCTGACCAGACCGGCCGCATGCCAGGTGGTTCCTCCCGTGAGCGTGTTCTGCTCGAGCAGCAGGACATCGGTGACACCCCGACGGGCCAGATGGTAAGCGATCGAGCAGCCCACGATCCCGCCGCCAACGACCACTACCTGGGCCCGCTCGGGGAGCATGCCGGTCGCGAAGCGGGGCTCCGGTATCTGGATCCCGAGCGAGTCGGAAGGTGCGGTCATCGACCCCTATCCATCCGAGGGCTCAGCCTCCCAGCGATGCAAGGACGGCCTGATTGGTGACTTCCCCGTTGCGCGTGGTGAGACCGGGGGCCAGTTCAGGCCGGCGTTCGATGGCCCCGTCCACTCCCTGGTCCGCGACAAGGGAGAGGTACGGAAGCGTGACGTTGGCCAGAGCGTACGTCGAGGTCCGGGGCACTGCCCCCGGGATGTTTCCCACTGCGTAGTGCACGACGTCGTCGATCACGTACGTGGGATCCGAATGGCTGGTCTCGTGGGAGGTCTCGAAGCAGCCGCCCTGGTCTATGGCAAGGTCAACCACCACCGAGCCGGGTTTCATGTCCTTGACATCTTCGGCGGTAAGGACACGGGGCGCCTTGGCGCCGGGAAGAAGGACGGCGCCGATGACCAAGTCCGCATCCAGAATGGCCCGCCGGACGTCCGCCCGGTTGGCGATCAGGGTCCTGATGGCGCCCCGGTACACCTGGTCCAGTTCCCGGAGCCTTGCCGGATTCAGATCGAACACCGTCACATCGGCGCCGAGCCCGACTGCCATCTGCACCGCATTGGAGCCGGCGGTTCCTGCTCCGATAACTATCACCGTGGCAGCTTCCACTCCAGGTACCCCACCGAGTAGTACGCCCCTTCCGCCCCCGGACTTCTCGAGGAACCTCGCCCCCACCTGAGCCGACATACGACCCGCCACTTCGGACATGGGCGCAAGGAGCGGCAGGGCGCCATCGGGGAGGCGTACCGTTTCGTAGGCCAACGAGGTGGTTCCGGCGGCGCATAGGGCCTCGGCTATTTGCGGATAGGCGGCGAGGTGGAGGAACGTGAACAGGATCTGGTTCTCAGAAAGGTAGATGAGTTCCTCGGTCTGCGGTTCCTTCACCTTGACGACCAGTTCGGCTTCCGACCAGACGGTCCCGGCCAGGTCCACCAGAGTCGCACCGGCGTCGGCGTACTCATCGTCTGTGATGTAGGAGCCTCGCCCGGCATCGGACTGCACCATCACGGTGTGCCCGGCGCCGGTCAACGCTTCAACGCCCGCAGGGGTGACCGCAACGCGGCTTTCGTCCGTCTTGGTCTCGGCTACAACCCCGATGTTCAAGAGGTCACGCTGGTGGTCGTGGATCGGTCATATCTCGTCGGCGAGTCTATCCAGCACTTGGGAGACGCGCTCTCCCATCTCGTCGAGTTCTTCCGGACCGGCAACCAGGGGAGGTGAGATCATGATCTTGGGCCCACCACGGTTGTCCGCACGGAGATGCAGACCTTCCTCAAGAGCTATCGGGGGCAACACATGGTTGACCACCTGAGCGGATTCCTCCGCCGTGTACTCCTGCCCGGTCGCTCTGCTCCTTCCCAGGGCGAGAGCGAACAGGTAGCCGGTCCCCCGAACCTCCATCACCACGTCGTGAACTGCCTGGAGATCGAGCAGGCGGTTCCGGAGTCCCTCCTCGTTCCTTGCCACGTTGTCGACCACCTTCTCGTCCTGCATCGCGCTCAGATTGGC
This sequence comes from bacterium, assembly GCA_026710435.1. GTDB lineage: Bacteria > Actinomycetota > Acidimicrobiia > Spongiisociales > Spongiisociaceae > JAPPFW01. Next base: position 29,671 of record JAPOQZ010000199.1, read on the forward strand.
TATGGAGGCCGCCATCACAACGGGGTGGCCACCCCAGGTCGACCCGTGGAGGAAGGTCCCGGAAGGGGAGTCGAGTACCCGGTCGGCCAGCGGCCGCCGGACTATCAACCCGCCGATGGGTGCGTAGCCCGAGGTCGCCCCTTTGGCGAACGTGACGAGGTCCGGCGTGACCCCTAGCAGGTCTGAGCCGAACCACCTGCCCAAGCGACCGAAGGAAGTGATTACCTCGTCGGCCACCAGCAGCACACCGTACTTGTCGCAGATCCGCCGCAGTTCCGTCCAATAGCCGGGAGGAGGAACCAGCGCGCCCCCGCCGTTCTGTACCGGCTCGGCGATGACCATCGCCACTTCTTCGGGTCCCTGGCGCAGGATCTCATCCTCCACCAGACGGGCACATGTAACCCCGTCCGTGTAACCGAGGGTATTGGGTACGTTGCTGAAACCGGGCAGCAGAGGAAGGAAAGGTTCCCTGATCTCCGGCAGGGCGGTGGCCGATAGGGCTCCCATGGTGGTTCCGTGGTAGGCGTTGACCCTCGAGATCACCTTGGTACGGCCGGGATAGCCCTGGGCGGCGTGGTACTGGCGGGCAAACTTGATGGCCGACTCGACCGCTTCTGAACCGGAACTCACGAAGAAGACGGCATCGAGGTCGCCGGGTGCCAGGTCGGTGATCAGCGCCGCCGCTTCAACAGTGGTCGGGTTGGTCGCGGACCAGGACGGGATGTACGCGAGCCGTTCGGCTTGGTCACTCATCGCTTTGGCGATATCTGCTCTGCCGTGGCCGATCTGGACCACGAACAAGCCGGCCAGGGAGTCTAGATACCTGTTGCCGGAGTCGTCCCACAGGTAGCAGCCCTCGCCTCGCGCGAATAGGGGTATCCGGCCCTCGCGCACGCTCGCGGCGCTGGTGAAGTGCAGCAGCAAGTTGTGCAGGTTTGGTTTGACACTCATGGGCGGCAATGTACTCGTCCGCTGCACCGGGGTAAAGTGAAAAAAGCGATTCCCTTGCGGTACCAGTGAGCTCCCGTCAACAGTCCTTGGGACTGGCCCGTCTCGTCGACTCCGTAGGCGGCGAGGACGGTACACCGCGTTACAGGCGGGTCCGGGATGCTTTGACAACGCTGATCGAGACCGGAGAAATGCGGGGCGGCGACATGTTGCCTTCCTCCCGTGTCCTGGCCGACGGGTTGGGACTATCGCGGAATACGGTCAACCGGGCATACCGAGAACTGGTGGCGGAGGGGTTTGTCGAAGCCATCGATCGCGTTGGTTACGTCGTCAACAGCGGCCTGGGCAGTTCATCGGGCGATGTGGTTGATTGGGTGGCAGATCCGGCCCTCCCGCCGCTCGACTGGAAGGGTCGGCTGGATGGGCTTCAGGTCGATTCCGAGGATGTCACGAAACCGGCCGACTGGCGGAGTTACCCGTATCCGTTCGTGGTCGGGCCGGGTCCGGAGAGCTTTCCCACCGGTGCCTGGACCCGCGCCATGCGGACGGCTCTCCGTAAGGAGCACCGGGGCCCGAGCCTCCACAATCTCGTCGACCGCGACGACCCCCTCCTCGTCGAGCATATCCGGAAGACCATTCTCCCGCCGAGGGGGATAGCGGCGGACCGGTCAGAGATTCTCGTGACCCTCGGATCCCAGCATGGCATCCACCTTATCGCCGAAGCCCTTCTGGGCCCTGGAAGCCGGGTGGGAGTCGAGGAGCCCGGCTACCCGGACGCCCGCGACACATTCGTCAGGCAAGGCGCCCAAACGGTGCCCATACCGGTGGACGACCAGGGCATCAACGTCCCGGGGCGTATGCGTGGACTCGATATGCTGTTCGTCACGCCGGGTCGCCAGTTTCCCACGAACGTCACGATGTCGATCGGCCGGAGGCGTCGTATCCTTTCGGAGGCCGCCCGTAACGGGGTGGTGATAGTCGAGGATGACTACGAGTCGGAGTACTGCTACTCCCACCAGCCTCCCCCGGCGCTCAAGGCGCTGGACAGCACAACCGGAGTCGTCTACGTGGGAAGTTTCTCCAAGTTCCTCGCGCCCGGCCTCCGTCTTGGGTTCGTCGTTTCCGACGCCCGGCTGATCGACTGCCTACGCCGGCTACGGCACAACATGCTGCGCCACCCTCCCGGGATCATCCAGCGAACCACGGCACTGATGATCGAGGCCGGTGACTACGGCAGGGTGGTGCGGCGGCACCGGCGGGTCCTGAAGTCGAAGTGGCGAACCCTCACAGACTCGTTGTCAGAACTGTTTCCCTGGGCGGTACGGCCGACGGACGGAGGAATGTCTGTCTGGGTCGAAGGGCCTCCCGAACTCAACGCCGCGGATCTCGCGGTCCGGGCTCGTTCCAGAGGCGTCGTGATCGAGAGAGGCGATCCCTGTTTCCTCTCCGACCCTCGGCCTACCAACTTCTTCCAGTTGGGTTTCGCTGCCATCGAGTTCGATGCGATCCGTCCGGGGATCGAGCGGCTCGCCACACTCATCAACGAAGAGGCCTCCAGGTGACGACTCCGGCCGATTCCTCTCCTGATTCACGTGACGAATCTCGGGATCGAGGAGAGAATCCTCCGGCCCGGCCGGCAGGCATCCGCAGGGGGCACAGTCGCATTCCAGCTTCGTCGGCGCCGAGAACCGGTCGCTCGGATTGGTGGTGGGTGCCAACGAGGAACATCGCCTACCCCGACGGAGTGGTGGCCGTGGGTGGCGATATGGAGCCCGAAGCGCTACTGGCTGCATACCGGGCCGGCATGTTCCCGATGCCGCTCAAGGGGAGCGGGTCGATGGTCTGGTGGTCTCCGGACCCGAGGGGAGTGCTCCATCTCGAACGGTTCTTACCGTCCCGGTCGCTCCGCCGCTCGATCAGGCGCTACGAGACGACCATCGATCAGTGCTTTCAGGAGGTCGTGGAAGGATGCGCTGACCCTTCCCGGCCCCACGGATGGATCACGCCGACGGTAGCCCGTGCCTACACCCGGCTCCACGAACTCGGCTGGGCCCACTCGATCGAAGTCTGGTACGAGGGGGAACTCGTAGGGGGAATGTACGGAGTGGCAATCGGCGCCTTCTTCGCCGGCGAGTCGATGTTCCATAGGCGTCGGGATGCTTCCAAGGTAGCGGTAGCCAGGATGGTCGAGCTATTGAAGCCTTACCGGGAAGCGGTGTTCGATGTGCAGTGGGCCACCCCTCACCTGGTGTCGCTCGGCGCCGGCGAGATCGGCCGGGAGGAGTATCTATGCCGGATGTCGACCGCTACCGAGCAGCCGGGACCCTTCGACCCCGGTGTGAAACGGTGATCCTGGGTCACGGAGTTGCCCTCTACCGGTTCCCGCCGGAGGTTGCTCGCCGCGGCCGACTCTGCCACCCTTGGACCCCGAGAGCAATAGGCGACCAGTGTCCGAGAAAGGGTCCGGATGGCCGATCATGAACCAGGGCAGCGTGACGATCACGGGGACGAGAACATCGACCTCGTTATGGGCAAGGCGGTGGTGAAAGGGGCGGTGATCGGTCTGCCGCTCATGGTGGTCTTCTTCAGCGCGGTGGTCTGGTTCATCACGGACCAGAGCCTGGCTACTTCCGTAACGACCGGACTACTTCCCGGTGTTCTCTTCGGGGTCTTCGGCGGTGGGTTCATCGGCGTTCTCGGAGCGATGGATCACTGACCGGAGGAGCCGGCCCCTCAAGCGTAGAGATCGACCTGTCCTGCCGACAGGCTCAACACTGCTCGTCGACGGAGCAGAGACGGTTATCTGTCACCGTGTAACCAGAATCTGCAAAGTATGCCAGTAGTGGTGCCTCCATCTGCTCAAACGGCATCCAGCCACGGGTCACCAGCGCCATCGTGCCATCGAAGTCCAGAAGCAGGGCCGGGAAAGATGACACACCGAGCGACCGGGCTTCCTCGAAGTCCTTCCATGCGGCCTGCTTCGCGTCCGTGCCGACCAGGTAGTCGAGAAACGCAGCCGGCTCCACTGGATAGCCCGTAAGGAGGGGTCCGTACTGGTGCGGGTCCGTGACGTCCACTCCTTGCGCGAAGAAGGCGTGCTGGACGTCGGTGAAGAACGGCAGCGCCAACTCTTGGCCATGCCTTCGCATGGCAGCAACCGCAATTGCGGGTACCTCGGAATCGAAACGCCAGCCGTCTCGCCGCTCAAGAAATGACGGATCGACCGGCTGGCCGCTTGCCTCGGACACCTTTTCCCAGTGGCTAGCCAGGTAGCCTGCCATCTCATCGTCGAGAACCTGCGAGTGTGGTCCAGGCCGGAGCCCGCCGTTGACAACGCGGACGGGGAGACCGAAGGCAGGCTTGAGCTGTTCCAGCGTAGGGGCGAATCCCCAGCACCACGAACACATCACATCTCCAACGTAGATGAACTCGTTCCCGCGGGTCTCAGTCCCGGACTCGGTCGATGTACTCATGCCGACCCCCGATGCGGACTCGGCCCGGCTGGTAAGAAAGCCGGGTAGTTCTGGCAATCACTCGCATAGGTCGATGGCATCAGTGCTCCTCCAGAAGGGCGGACTCCTCTTCCTGAAGCGGCGAGAGATCCGGCCTCGTCAGGGGGAGTTCCATGATCATCTCAGTGAACTCCCCGTCCTGCGAATTGACCCTGATGGTCCCACCGTGCTGCCGGATAATATCGTTGGATAGAGCCAATCCAAGGCCGGTCCCTTCATCGGTAGGTTTGGTGGTGAAGAACGGATTGAAGATCTTGTCGAGAACCTCGGAAGGGATACCCGTACCATTATCCCGGATGGTGACAATTGCTTTGCGCGACTTGCGGCGCGTCTTGAGCAGTATCGTCGGCATGTATGGATCACTAGGTTGGCTGGTTTCGAGGAGAGCTAGACGCTTCTTATGTGTTGCATGACAAGAGTTGCCTACCATGTTGAGGAAGGTCCGGCCGAGATCTTGTGGGATAGCTTCGATTTCCCCCATCCCAGGATCTAGGTCCCGCTGCAGATCTAGCTGGAACTCGGTGTCTGAGGCCCGGGCACTGTGGTAGGCGAGTAGAGCATGCTCGTTGAGCAAGAGGTTGAGATCAACACTGCGCCACTCACCACCACCCCTACCCATCATCAGCATATCGTGTACGATGCGGTTCGCCCTCTCGCTGTGGTTACGAATGCGGTCGAGATTGTCGTTCAAGTCCTGGAGGATCTCATCAATGAGTTCTCGGTCATCTTCGGACGGTTCTCCCGCCGCGTCCTCGTAGATCTCCTCGATCTCCTCGATCAGTTCTTGTGACGCTTCGGAAAAGTTCTTGACGAAGTTCAAGGGATTGCGGATCTCGTGTGCGACACCAGCCGTTACTTCACCCAGAGCGACCAGCTTCTCCCGCATAACGATCTGGTCCTGGGCACGCTGCAACTCGGCGAGTACGTCCTCGAGTTGTGAGTTCTTCTCACCCAACTCCTCGGCTAGCTCCTCGACCAGGTTGAGCCTCTGTACCTCGAGAGCATGGCGCCGGAACACTTCCAAGGCGGCCGCCATCTCCGCTACCTCATCCTTGCCATGGACATCCACCTCCCCTTCCAAGTTCCCATCGGCCATGTGACGCATCCTGTCCGACAACCGTCCGATCCGGCGGAGAAGGACTCTTCCTACGAAGCCCCAACTGATAATGACGGCGCCCAATACGCCGACCGTACTAATGGCAAGGAGTAGTGTTCGGCCTGTCTGAAGAGCCTGAGTCGAAGCCACGTTCGCGCTATCGGCCTTTTCTTCAGCTGCCGTTACCAACCCGTTCACTCCATTGACCAGTTCAACGGCTAATTCGCGGTTGTCTACCAGAAGCTGCTGTTGCCGGTCTTCCAGTTGGCGCTTCCGCAGCAGGAGCGCGAATCCGTCTCCTTCCTGATTACCCATGTCAAAGAGACGGTTAAGGATCGGTTGAACATCTGCTGATATTGAGGAGTCACCAAGTGCCGACCTGCTGATATTGAGGCGGCTCGCGGCTGATTCAAAACTCTCCTGTAGTGGCTCGATCAAAGCAGCATTGGATACACTAAACGCACTGGACAATAGTTGCGTTGCAAGAGTGGTGTCGGCTCGCAATCCGGCAAGATGCCTGTACCTGTCGAACTCTGCCTCTGATAAGTGGAGAACTCTGGCGGCTGCTGGTTCGCCGAGTGTTTGGTATCCTGTCAATTGATAGAATAGCTGATCGTCGATTTCCGGTACAATTATGTCGTCTAGCCTGCTGCGTAGCTCAATAAGCTCGAGCCGAAGGGCTTCTGTCCGAGCCGTGAGGTCGAACAGTTCTGGCATTGTACCTTCAATCGCGTTGATATTGAACAACAGACTGAAGAGCACTGTCTGGGCATTGACCCGTACCTGTTCGAACTGCGTATCACCTGTGTATTGCTGAAGTAGCAGTATCTGTTCCTCAAACCCCTGCTGGGCAGCCGCGATCTCGGCGGAGACTTCTTCCAACTCGCCAGGAGTAGTGGATGCGGTCAGGCGAGGGGCAGCGGCTGCCAGGGTGCCACTGTATTCGGCTATCCGGAAGGCAGCTCCCAGTTCGGGAACGCTCTCTTCCGCGACCCGGCTCTGCGCCGTGCCTACTTGGTTGAAGGAAATCCAGCCTACAAAGCTTGCCGCGATGGTGAGGGCCACAGCGCCGCCGATGGCAAGATACATCTGGGTGGAGATCCGATAACGCAGGGCGAGGAGTCGTTTGATCTGTCTGATCATGATTATCTCTTGAGCAGGGTGTCGGTAGGACGATACCGACCGTTCGGTCCGATGACTGTCAGAAACACTTGGTCAGAGCCCTGATTGTCTGTTTCGCCGAAATACAGCGGGAAACCATCGAGATCCATAGCCTGCGAATCCAATAACGCGCTGAGGAAACACACACGGGTCAGTTCTGGGCCACAACTATCAAGCCCCGCAATCGCCAGCTTACCCGCCATGTAACCCTCCAAGGATACGAAACCGGGCTCAGTCCCAGTGTAATATGTTTCCAACGTGTCCAAGTAGGCAGCGACGATAGGTATCGAGTCATCAGTCGGAAAGGGCACGACCTGTGTAACGTAGACTCCTTCCCCATACGGTCCGAGTTCCACAGCCAAGGCATTGCTTCCGACAAACGATATCGTGATGAAGACGGGATCAAACCCTGTGTGCCGAGCCCATGCGATCAGTGTGGCGACCGGTTCGTAGGCTCCAATGATGATGACACCTTCTGGACGTCCGGCTTTTAGGTCGAGTAACCCCGTCTTCACCGCGACCGTGTTCCGGGGATACAGTCCGACTGATACGGGTTCCATATCACGCCTGTGTAACGCGGCCAGCGCACCCTGGTATCCCGTCCGACCGAAGGAGTCGTCCTGGTACATTATTGCGATCCGATCAATACCGAGATCGGCTGTCATCCTTTCGACCATCTCCTCGGTTTCTTGAGCGTATGAGGCGCGTAGATTGACGATGTTCTGCCAGTCGTCGTCGCGGAGGAAGGCTGCGCCCGTGAAGGGAGCAATGAAAGGGACGTCGGCTGCTGCCGCAACGGGTGTAGCAGACCGTGAGGTAGGTGTACCGACCTCACCGATCAGTGCGAACACCTGCTTGTCTTCGATCAACCGGATGGTATTGGCAATTGCGAGTTCGGGTTCGTATGTATCGTCGAGCGACTCGAGCCTGAGTTGTCGCCCGTGGACACCGCCCTGATCGTTGACCTCCCGGAAGGCCATCTCGATACCAAGACGCATATCCAGACCTAGCGCTCGGGCAGGCCCGGAGAACGCCGCAGATTGCCCGAAGAGAACCTCATCGGCGGACACGCCGGGGACGGATGGTGGGGCCGGAGAGTCGTCAGACGGGCCAACTGGTACCTGATCTGAAGATGGTTCGGGATCTGCTGCGGTCGAGCTGTCACCACCGTCGGTGGGCGAGGAACCGCAGGCCAAGCCGGTCAGACTGTAAATGATGACCAGAACTACGAATGCTCTGTTCACAAAGAGACGACGGCGTGACGGTATCAGGTCCTCCTAACAGTCAGCCTCAGGTAGTTCCGATCGTAGTCGCGCCGATACTCCATAGCATCAACCATCTTCTTGATCAAGTAGATGCCCAGACCACCTATTGGCCTAGACTCAAGAGGCGTCTCAAAGTCGGGCTCAGGTGCATCATTCATCGGATCGAAGGCCGCGCCATTGTCCGAAAGTTCAATCGTGATTAGCTCGGAGTCGGAACTGATTGTGATCTCGAATTCATCAAGGCCGTGCTTCCGTCCATGGGTAAGTGCGTTGAGGCCGAACTCCTCTACACTCAGGTTGACGAGATATACGAGTTTCGGAGGCCACTCCTGATCTTGACCGATGTCCTCCAAACTTTCAGATATCCGGCTGACGACCTCGGCGTCGGTCTCTTGCTCATTCGGAGTTATGTTCAGAGTATAGAGTGACTTCATTTAGCTTCCCGGTCTCCTAAACACCGAGAGACACGTTATGTCATCCGACTGTGGAGTGTCACCAGCGAACGCGTGTACAGCATGAAAAATGGCTTCGGTGGCTTCACGTGCCCCTGAAGGCGGAGCGCCAGCAAAAATGGCCTGGAGCCGTTCAACCCCGAATTCTTCGTCGTCGGCGTCCATCGCCTCGGTTACTCCGTCTGTATAGAGAACTAGGGTCTCATTGGGGGCAAGCTGAATAGTATCCTGGGGAAACATCATCCCGGGTGCAACGCCGAGGGCTAGTCCACCTATCGGTTTGAGTAAGGTAGAAGTTCCATCCGTGTGTACAATAAGTGGAGGATTGTGACCGCCATTAGCGTACGTTATACGACCAGAGTCAGGTGAGTAAGCCGCATAGATAACGGTAACGAACATGGCAGCATCGTTGTCTTCATAGAGAAGATCGTTTACATCCCCTAAAACGTGTCCTGGTTCTGGGATACCTATAGCTGTACCCTTGAGTAAGGTCCGGCTTGACATCATGAAAAGTGAAGCAGGAACACCCTTATCCGATACGTCGGCAATAGCTAGTCCGATGTGTCCGCTTTCGAGCATGAAGATGTCGTAGAAATCGCCTCCTACGTTTCGCGCCGGTTCCATAGCACCGAACACATCGTAGTTGTTAGTCGTCGGGAACCGCGTAGGTAGGATCGATTGCTGTATCTTACTGGCTACGTCAAGCTCGTTTTGCAGCATGACCAGTTGATCACGAGAAGCGAGAGCCGAGCGCCATTCAATAAGATGTTTTAGAGTACGCTCGATCGTGTGCCGAAGATCTTTGAAATCTAATGGCTTTGTTACGAAATCAAAGGCACCCCGGTTCATAGCGGTACGAATATTCTTCATATCCCCATAAGCAGAGATAATTACGGACCGGATGTTGGGATCTACCTTGGGTATTTGTTCAAGCAGCGTCAGGCCATCCATTTGCGGCATGTTGATATCGGAGAGCACCATGTCGATGTCTTCCTGCTCACCGAGTCGCTGGAGTGCCTCGATTCCGTTTCTGGCGAAGACGAATCGGTATCGTCCAGAGCGAATGTTACGTCGCATACGTTGGAGAATGAGAGGCTCGAGGTCCGGCTCGTCGTCAACTACTAGGATTTTGTATGTCTCCACACGCTACCTTCACTTGTCGCTCCCGAGGTGGAGCAGGTGTGCAATAACTTGTCGTTACCTTCACTGGGGCATAGTGAACGCCTCGGTCTACTTGAGAGCTGCGACGGCCGCTGCTGTGTCTTCGTGGAGGTCTATGATTTGGTCGAAGCCGCTGATCATGAATATCTCGGCGACCGAACTCGACAACGAGCAGAGGGCGAACTTGACGCTGCGCTGCCGGAGATCTTTGGCGATCAACAAGATGATTCTGAGGCCGGCACTGCTTATGTAGTTGAGCTCGCTGAAGTCAAGGATGACACCAGAATCATTCTGGTCAATCACACCTTCTACGGACTTGAGAAAATCGGCTGCGTTGGAGCCGTCAATGCGACCTTGGGCCTTTATTGTTAGGACTCCGTCGTCTCGGTCAGTGCTGATTGCCAATGTTCTTCCTTTCCTATTGCGGGCGTCTAACCACGCCACCCCGTGACGGTCTCTGACTATATCATGTCGTTGGCGACCCCCGGACTAGGAAGGGGCCCGGACAACCGCCGGGAGAAGAGGACTGCGGCTCCCGCGGCGCCGCAGACCTCGGGTGGGCGGTGAAACCTGTTCGGTGGTGAACCTCCTTCGCTCATCGTGCACAGGGGCAGGAAGGCCTCGGAGGGTCGGGGCGGTTTCTTACCGGTGTTCTAGCTCCGGGACCCAGACCAGAGGATAGCCCTGTGGCCGGAGGCTTGCACCTCGGGCGGAGAGCCTGCCGGGTTGAGTTCTCCGAGGGGATAGATGGTCCTTCCCGCCGTCCGCCGGCTCGGGTGCGGACGGCCAAGCAGCGGCGGGGTGACCCCTGATGCTCCAGGCTTTCACAGACATCCACCGCAGGATGCCACATCAACCACATCATGGCGCCGGCCAGAGGCGGGACTATGTAGAACGGCTGTAATCCATGGTTAGAAACTCATACACCACACCCGGGTTGCCCAGTAAAGATCCTGACATGAAAGATGGGGTCAACCGGGGGGTTGCTCATTACCCCCCGAGAGGTGTTCGATGATAAAGCGGCTGGACGGCGTCCGGCGGCGGGAGACGGGGTGTCAACATCCGGTCAACGCGAACTGCGCTTCGAGAATCGGCTGCGGCACCCGATCTCAGAACCGTAAGCTCTGCCGGTGGCAAACGCGACGGACATTCTGGTCATCGGCGGAGGCATTGCCGGGGTCTCGGTCGGGTACTTTCTGGCGGAGGCCGGATGCCGGGTGATCCTGGTGGAGGGTGAAGAGCGGCTTGCCTACCACACGACCGGTCGATCAGCCGCCATCCTGTACCGGAGTTACGGGACCAAGGCGATCCAATCATTGACGGCGGCCAGTCTGCCGTTCCTCGAAGATCCTCCCCGAGCTCTGATCGACGTGCCACTGCTGAGTCCGCGAGGAATCGTACTGGTTGCCCGCTCCGGCCAGATGGACCGGTTGAATGCGCAGGCGGCCGACGGGGTGGACCTCGAGATGATCGACCCGACCGATGTCGCCGAGTTGGTGCCGGTGATCAGAGCGGAGCGGTTTAGGGCCGGATTGCTGGACCGCCATGCCGTGGATATGGACGTAGCCGCCCTGCATCAGGCCTTCGTCCGGGGAATGAGGGATGGTGGAGCGACGATCCGGACCGGTGCGCCGGTAGAAGCCCTCTCAAGGACGAAGGGTCGCTGGCTTGTCAAGGCTGGTGGGCACCTGATCTCCGCCCCGGTCGTCGTGAATGCAGCCGGAGCATGGTGCGACGTGGTCGCCGCTGTGGCAGGTGTCGAACCGGTCGGCCTCGCGCCGATGCGCCGCACGGCCTTCATGGTTCCAGGCAGGCGAGAGTGGTCGGGATGGCCGGCCGTTGTCGACATAGATCAGGACTGGTACTTCAAACCCGACGGTGAGCAGATTCTCTGCTCACCGGCCGAAGAAGAGCCTTCAATGCCCTGCGATGCGCGCCCGGAGGAACTCGACATCGCTCTGGCCATCGATCGTATCAACCGGGCTACGACGCTAGGGATTCGGACTGTCCGGTCGGCATGGACCGGTCTTCGCTCGTTCGTGTCCGACCGGTCGATGGTCATAGGCTTCGACTGCGTCGCAGAAGGGTTCTTCTGGCTCGCCGGGCAGGGTGGAACCGGCATCCAGACCGCGCCGGCTGCTGGTCGCCTGGCTTCTTCCCTCATAACCGCAGGTGAGATGCCGCCGGACCAGATCCGAGCCGGTGTCCGGGCTGAGGACTTCGCACCTGGTCGTCTCCGGCGGAATCCGCCGTCTTGAGCCGGACAAGGCGGGCGGTTAACCCCGATTTTTCATGCGGGGGTTTGATCTTCGCGAACGGGCGTGTGGGATATGAGCTTCTGACCAGGCACTACGGGTGTTTCGACAGTCCTGTCTCGGCCCGGCGGGACCTGCATCCGTCGGGTGAAGCAAGGCCCAGTCTCGATCATGTGGTTGATGTGGCATGTTGCCGCGGGTATGTCGGGAAACATGAAGAATCAAGGTTAAACGAGGACAGAGCTTGCCCCGCCAGCCGTTGACCCGGGGAGTCGGTCACCGAACGCCGGGCCGGCAGGGGGTTAACCGGTTGGTTCGCAACTCTGGGAGCCCTGGTCAGAGGCTGATACGCCACACCTGGCCCGCGCAGTGGAAACCCCGCACGAAGGATCGCGGCTAGCTCGGGATCCGAGCAACAAGAATCGGTCTGGCCGGGTTTGCCCGCGTACGTCTTCTCGGGCTAACCCACTAACCTGCGGGTGGCAAGTGGAGGGATTCCGATGTTCGAAGTTCTGCTGTTCGTTCACATATTGGGCGTGGCGGCCTGGTTCGGCGCCAATCTGGTTCGGGCCTTCGCTCAGCCACACATGTCGAGGGCCGGGGATGCCACTGCAGCGAGTTGGCACCGGGCTACCGTCTCGATGGGCCGGGTGATACACACGCCCGCTGCCATCGCGGTATTCGTGACCGGTTTCGGTCTGGTCGGTCTATCGGACGGTGCCTATGAGATGACCGCGCCCTTCGTTGTTGTGGGGATCATCGTTGTCGTGCTCGGCGCCGTGCTCGCAATGAGCGTTCTAGGGCCCAACGGGAAACGGATTGCCTCCGCCTACGATGCGGGCGACCGGGACGTTGCCCAAGCGGTGGTCCGCCGTTCCAACCTTGTGGGATGGGTTGACACAGTGCTGCTCGCCTTCACCACCCTTGTAATGGTCCTGCGTTGGGGAGCGTGAAGTCGCCCTAGAAGGGTGCTGAACAATGACGATTGCTCGGGCCTGCCGCCCGCTGGCCCAGGCATTATGCGGGCGGTTGGCAGGCCGCTGGTGGATTGCTCAGTACCCTCCTAGTGTCCTGTATCTCTGTTTCGCTTGCGTTCCGGGCTTGATGAGCCGAACCGGAACCGACCAACGCTACGAGCGGACTGTATCTGTCACAGGCTCGGTGCACAATGGTAGATAGCCGTATACACCGGCGGTTCGTTTCCGACGTCGAGCGGACCGTGGCAGGGTTCATACTGTCCGGAACCGGCCCGCACAGGGGATAGAAGGTCGCGTCCGTGA